>JANJUF010000086.1 GCA_024710705.1 Gemmatimonadaceae bacterium
CCGTACCATTCCATCCTGATGAGCCCCGATGCGCCCGGCTTTCCCCGGCTCGAACTTGGCACCTCCCGGCCGCTGGCTTCACCGATTGGCGACTTCGCGCTCACGATCTCGGCTGGCTACCTCGCGCAAACGGCCTGGGCACCGCAGGAGCGCACAGGTGCGCGCAGCGGATCGTTCGTGGAAGGCCGCTGGCGGCCGCTCCGCTCGCCGCGCCTCGAGTTCGGTGCGGCGCGGTTCTATCATCGCGACTGGCAGGGCCTCCGCCTGGCGGATCTCTCCGCGCCATTCAGCGCCATCTTCTTCGACTGGAACGAGAACTCGAGCGGCGAGCTCGATAATCAACTGCTCTCGATGTTCGGCGCGTTTCGCGTGCCGGAGGCGGGACTGGAGCTCTGGGCCGAGTTTGGGCGGAATGACGGCGCCAGCGACCTGCGCGATCTGGCCGTCGAGCTCGAGCACAACTCGGCTTGGCTCTTCGGCGTGCAGAAAGTGTGGCGCGACGCCGAGCAGAATCTCTGGGCGCTGAATGCCACAGGCGCATCGGCGCGCTTCCCACAGATCGCGGACTTTCGCGGGCAAGCCACGTTCTACGAACACACACCAGTCTCACAGGGTCACACGGTACGGGGCCAATTGCTCGGCTCGGCGCTGTTGGAACGCACCGGGGGAGGCGAGATCCGCCTTGACCGCTACAGCCGGACCGGGCGCACTGGCGTGATACTCGCTACACGTGCGCTCCCGCAGGTGCGCACACCAATCGAGATCCCCGAAGCCCGCCTCCGCCAAGAATGGTCCGCCCTCCTCGAACTCCTCCGCGCCCACCCCCGCGGCTTCCACTGGTTCGCCCGCGCCGGCCTCATCGCCGACGTCAACCGCCACCCCACCCTCGGCGACGCCTACAACCTCACGCTCAGCACCGGCATCACCCTCCGCCCGTGACCCATCGCCCCAAGCGTAACACGTTGCCAGAGAACCCCTTGGAGCGTTACGCTTCCCCGATGCTTCGCGCCCTCTGCCTCACGCTCGTCGCCGCCCTGCTGCTCCAGCCGAGCGCAACCCAAGCGCAGCAGGCAGTCAACGGCGCCCCACTCAAGCCGGGCGACCGCCTCGTCATCACCCTCGGCGAACGCACCGACACCATCCCCCTGCGGGAAGACGGCCACGCCGTCATCCCGCGTGTAGGGATGCTCAACCTCAGCGGGCTGGGACCAAGGGCCGCCGAAGACTCCATCACCCGCGCCTTCGCCGCCTTCGTCCGCGCCCCCGACGTCCGCGTCACCGCGCTCCGCCGCATCGCCGTGCAGGGCCAGGTGACCCGCGCGGACCTGCATTACGTGGACGCCACCTTCGGCCTGGCCGAGGCCTTGGCCCTCGCCGGCGGCGTGGGCCCCGAGGGCAACAGCAAGAAGGTGGACCTCTGGCGCAACGGCACGCAGCTCGGCCGATACGACGCCCGCAGTGGCGCCGCGCTGCAGGTGCCGCTCGAGTCCGGCGACCTCATCATCGTCGGCCGCGCCTCGTGGTGGTCGCGCAATCCCTTCATCATCGTCTCGTTGATCACCAGCGCCGTCTCCCTCATCATCGCCCTCGGCCAATGAGCGGCGCCGATCTCGAGTTCTCCGAACTCACCGACGCCATCCAGCGCGGTGGACGTCGCCTGGCGATCGGCGCGGCGGCGGGCGTGGCGCTGGCGGTGGCCGTACTGCTCTTCGCGCCGGTGAGCTTCGAGGGGCGGGCGATGCTCCTCGTGCGCACGGAGGCTTCGGCTGGCGGGCTGGTGCGCGAACAGTTCGGCACGCTGGCCCACCTCGCCGGCGACGCGCTCGGGCTCGGTGAAGGCGGCGACAAGCTCAAGACGGAGATCGCGCTGCTCCGCTCGCGCGCCCTCTTGGGCGATGTGGTGGATTCGCTGGCGCTGCAGATCCGCGCGGGGCGGCAGCCGGCCATCGCCCTTGGATTAAAGCCACCCAGCGCCGAGCGCTTTGCGCCGACGAAGATGGACGCTGGCGAAGCGGGCTCGGTGAAGGTGGTGGACCGCGAGGACGCCATTGACGACCTCGACGAGCGCCTCAACGTGCGCATCTACGGCGGCGAGACGGTGGAGATCGCCTACCGCGCGCGCGACTCGGTGTCGGCGGCGATGGTGCCGAACCTGATGGCGGCGCGCTACATGGAACGCCGCAAGACGGTGGATCGCGGGCTGAACCAGCGCCGGGTGGAGTTCCTGGCGGCGCAGATGGACTCGGTGCGCGAGGCCCTGGCGGCGTCGGCGCGCACGCTGCGCGGCTCGCAGGAGGACGGGCGGGTGGTGTCGCTGGAGCTTTCCGAGCGCGCCGAGGTGGAGCAGCGGATCGCGATGCAGGCGCGGCTGGCCGAGGTGGAGTCGGAGCTGGTGGCGCTGGAGGGACTGCTGCGCGAGATCGGCAGCGACGATCCGCGGCGGTTGGCGGGGTTTCCGGCGCTGCTGCGCTCGCCGGCGGTGAACGAGTTGGTGGCCGAGATGGGCCGCTTGGCCACGGAGCGCTTCACGTTGCTGGCCGAGTTCACGGAACGCGCGCCGCAGGTGGTGGCCATTGACTCGGCGCTGGTGTCGCTGCGCGGCCAGTTGGTGCCGATTGCGACGACCTACGCAAAGTCGCTCACGGTGCAGCGCGATGCGTATCGCGAGCAGGTGGCGGCGTCGCGGGCACGGTCGGCGGGACTGCCGCGGGCGGCAGAGTCGTTGGTCCTGCGCGAGGCCGAGGTGGAGGGGCTGGGGCGCTTGGCGCTGGCGGTGAACGCGCAGTTGCTCGATGCGCGCCTCGCGGCGCTGGGCGAGGGCGGCGATGTGCGCGTGGTGGACCCGGCGGTGACGCCGCGCAAGGTGGCGTTCCCGCGGCCGCTGCCGACGCTGGCGCTGGGATTCCTTGCCGGGCTCGCGCTCGGCCTGCTCTGGGCGCTGGTCCCCG
>JANJUF010000037.1 GCA_024710705.1 Gemmatimonadaceae bacterium
ATGAGGACGACGAGGTCGCAGCGTGCGTTGCGCAGTTGCGTGATCTGCGCGACGACATCCTGGTCGTCCTGCTTGAATCGCGCCGTGGCGGCGATGGGGAAGCCGAGCTGCTCCGATGCCATCGTCACGCCTTCCAAGCCGGCGTCGCCATACCCCGTGGACAGCGCCATGGCGCAGATGTTCTTGTCGGCGCCTCCGGCTTCCGTGCGGTAGTAGGCGACCGCGTTATAGGACCAGAGCTGGTAGGTGGATCCCCACGGGAGCAACATCGGCTCGCGCACCCACTCGGAGTCGAAGGTGGCGGGGGCCAACATCACGCTGTCCTCGCTGAGCAGTGGCAGCAGCGTGTTCACGTGATCGGTGCCGACGACGATGCCGAGCATCGCCACTTGATCCTTGATCTTCTGGTATTTCTGCGCGCTGGTGGAGGGATTGGCGTAGGTCTGGTCCTCCGTGACGATGCGGACCTTGTAGCGGCCGCCGACCCCGCCTCGCGCGTTGAGCGCGTCCACGTAGGTCTGCATGCCGGCAGAGATCGGCACGCCGATCACCGCCACGGCATCGCTGAGGGGGGCGATGATGCCGATGGTGATGGTGTCACCCGAGACGCCGGGTGTCGGACGGGCATCCGCGCCGGCGCAGGCGGCAAGCGACAGCACGAGCACCGGGATCCAGCGGGCGAACTTCCGTGAGAGTCGCATGCAACATCTCCTGAAGGGCGGGAGTGAAGTGGGTTGACGTCAGTACGAGAACGGCCAGGCCTGGAAGTAGCGCTTGATGCGGCGGTAGATCTCCACCATGCCCCGCGGCTCGACCAAGAGAAACACGATGATGAGGATGCCGAACAGCGCCTGGTTCAGCGAGAACACGGTGATGCCGCCCCCGCCACCCTGCGCCGCGACGAAAGGCAGCGACGCACTCGCCGATTCGATCAGCCGCGGGAGGGCGGTGAGGAAGAGCGCGCCGAGGATGGACCCCATCACGCTCCCGATCCCACCGACCACCATCATGGCCACGTACTGGATGGAGAGGAAGAGCGTGAAGTCGAGCGGGCTGACGTAGCGCGCGTAGGACGCATACATCGCACCGGCGCAGGCAGCGTACGCGCTCGAGACCACGAACGCGCCGACCTTGTACTGCACGAGGCTGACGCCAATGACCTCGGCCGCGAGATCACGGTCCCGGATGGCCTGCAGCGCGCGCCCCGGGCGGGTGCGGATGATGTTCCGGGCGGCGAGCGCGAGCACCAGCACCACCAGCCACACGAAGTAGTAGTAGCCTTGGTTCCGGCTCAGCGTGATCCAAGGCAGCGCGAGCGCCGATGCATCCACCGGACCCAGCGCCACCGGAGCGCGCACGGCGGTACCGGTCAGCCCGCCCGTGACCGTGCCCCAGTGCTCGAAGACATGTTGGCCCACGAACACGAGGCCGAGGGAGACGATCACCAGATAGTTGCCGCGCAGCCGCAACGCGAACGGACCAACGAGTCCGCCGATGACACCCCCGAGCGCGGCTGCGCCGATCAACCAGAGCGGAAATGGAAGGGCGAACCGTCCGCTCAGCACGACGGCCGCGTATGCCCCGACGCCGAAGAAGAACGCGTGTCCCAGCGAGGCCTGTCCCGTGAACCCGGTGAGGAGATTCAGCCCGAGCGTCCCCACGGCGGCGATGCCCGCGTAGATCAGCACCGTGGTCCAATAGTTCCCGACCGCGAACGGCGCGGCGGCAAACGCCACCAGCACCATCAACGCGCCGAACTGGGCGAGCCGCGACCGCCACAGCACGAGGTCGTGCCCATACTCGGTGGTGATGCGCGTGTTGCGGAGGAGCGGGCTCATGCGCGGCGCACCTCGATGGTGCCGAAGAGCCCGTGCGGGCGTACCACGAGAATGCCAATCATCACCACGTAGGGCATCACCACGTGGAAGTTCGCGCCGAGCGAGGGCATGGCCGGCACCAGGTAGGCGGCCGTCAACACTTCCACGAGTCCGATGAGCAGCCCACCGGCCACGGCACCCTCGGCGGAATCGAGTCCGCCAAGGATCATCGCAGGGAATGCACGGAAGGCCACGAGCCCGAGTCCGAGATCCACTCCTTTCGGTCCGGCGGCCAAGAACACGCCTGCCACGGTGGCCACGGCTCCGGCGATGGCCCACGAGAGACCGTGAATCGCCTGCGGACTGATGCCGTGAGCCAACGCGGCCTCGGGGTCGGCGGCACCGGCGCGCATGGCGATGCCAAGCGTGGTGAACCGAAAGAGCGCGAAGAAGGCCGCGAGGGCTGCCCCCGTCGCGCCGATTGTCCACAGGTCGGAGACGTTGACCATGGTGCCGAGCAGATCCACGGTGGCGACACCCCAGGGATCGCCCACCAACACGACGTCGTAGCCCCAGAAGAACGCGCACACCTGCTCGAGCACGAATACCACACCCAGCGTGAGCAGGATCATCGCGAACACCGGCTGCCCCACCATCGGACGGAATACCACCCGCTCGAGCAGCAGGCCCACGCCGGCCATGATCAGCATGGCCAACGGAACCGCCACCGCGAAGGGGATCCCGTTCACGACCGCCAGCTGGTGCGTCATGAATGCGCCGAGCACCACGAGACCACCTTGCGCGAAGTTCACCACGCCGGTGGCGCGGTAGATGACCACGAACCCAAGGCAGACCAGCGAGTAGACGGAGCCGAGGGAGATACCGGCGATCAGGAACCGGACGAAGTCGCTCATCGATAGAGCTCGTCGATGGTGTCCTTGAACATGCGCTCGATGGCGCGGCGTTTGACCTTCTGCGTGGCCGTGAGTTCGCCTTCGTCGTGGTCGAGCGCCTTGGGCAGCAGGGCGAAACGCTTGACCTGTTCCACCGGGGCGAGGTCGGCGTTCACCTCCTCCACCCACTCGGCGATGAGCGCGCGAACTTCCGGCTGCTCGCTCAGGTCCTTGTAGGTGGTGAAGGAGAGCCGGCGACGCGTGGCCCAGTCGGAGACCGTGTCGAGCTCGATGCCGATCAGCGCCACGCAGAACTTGCGGCGGTCCCCGATGACGATTGCCTCCCGCACCCAGGGGGACACCTTGAGCTTGTTCTCGATCCACGACGGCGAGATGTTCTTTCCGCCGGCCGTGATGATGAGGTCCTTCTTGCGGTCGGTGATCCTGAGCACCCCATCAGCGCTGAGCTCGCCGACGTCGCCGGAGTGCAGCCAGCCATCGGCGTCCACGGTCTCGTGGGTGGCCGCGTCATTCCTGTAGTAGCCCGCAAAGACGCAGGCACCGCGCAGGAGGATCTCGCCGTCGTCGGCGATGCGGAGCTCGATGCCGTCGTAGGGCACGCCGACGGAGCCGGGGCGCACGTCGCCCTCGGGCGTATAGGTCGCGAGTCCCGTTCCCTCGGTCTGGCCGTAGGCCTCACGGATGCGCACGCCGAGCGACCAGAATGCTTCGATGACCTGCGGCGCGACCGGAGCGGCGCCGCTGCCTGCGAAGCGCACGCGCGCCATGCCAAGGCGCTCACGAAGCGGGCGATACAGCAGCAGCCAGCCAACCGCCTCCAGCACGCGGTCCATCACCGTGAGCGGCACGCGATCCAGGCGCTTCCGCGCCAGCCGACGCCCCACGCCCATCCAGATGTGGAAGTTCTTCCGCTTGAACCAGCTCGCGTCACCCATGCGGATCTCGATGCCGGCAAGCATCTTCTCCCAGACGCGCGGGACGCCGAAGAAGATGGTCGGCTGCACCTCGCGGAGGTCGGCCACGAGCTCGTCGGCACCGCCGCCGAAGCTCACGCGCGCGCCGACCGCCACCGGTGCGATCACCGAGAAGATGCGTTCGGCGATGTGGCAGAGCGGCAGGTAGGAGAGGATCTCGTCGTCCTGCGAGGATGCGAAGGCGGCAGGGACCGCCACCGCCGCGGCATCGAGGTTGGCGTGGGTGAGCATCGCGCCCTTCGGCGGGCCCGTGGTGCCGGAGGTGTAGACGAGCACAGCCAGGCTGCTCGGATCCAGCGCCGCCACGCGATCATCGAATTCACGGCGCTGGCGGGCGCGCCCCAGCTCGAGGAGCGCGTCGAAGGTGATGGCCGCACCCTCGGCGAGGTGATGTGTGGCCCCTCGCGGTTCCATCAACACGATATGCCGCAGGTCCGGCAGCCGGTCGCGCACGGCGAGCACCTTGTCGAGCTGCTCCTCATCCTCGACGATGGCGACGACGCTGCCCGAGTGCTCCAGCACGTAGTGGATCTCATCGGCCGGACTGGTGGCATAGACGCCAACCACCACGGCTCCGATGCCTTGCGTCCCGAGGTCGGCGAAGAGCCATTCCGGGCGGTTGTCACCGATGATCGAGACGCGGTCGCCAGCGGCCACGCCGAGTTCGAGGAGTCCGAGTCCGGTGCGCGCGCTGCGCTCGGCGTACTCCCGCCAACTGAACTCGCGCCAAAGCCCGAGATCCCGGTGCCGCAGCGCCAAGCGCGACGGCGTGGTGCGCTCCCAGTGGAGCAGGCGCGCGGGGAGCGTGTGGAGGGCCGTGGTCGGCGGAGCGGCGACGGCCGTCACGCGTCAGCCCCGACATAGGCGCGGACCACGTCATCGTTCGCGCGCACCTCGGCTGGTGCGCCGACCGCCAGCACGCGTCCGAAGTCCATCGCCATCACGCGGTGGGCGAGATCCATCACCATCTGGAGGTCGTGTTCCACGAGGAGCACCGTGACCCTCCACTCCTCATTGATCTCGCGGATGTAGCGCGCCATGTCCTCGGTCTCCTCGAGGTTCATGCCGGCGGCGGGCTCGTCGAGGAGGAGCAGCGTGGGCTCCATGGCCATGGCGCGCGCGACCTCCACCCGCTTGCGCACGCCGTAGGGCAGGAGCGCCACGTGCTGGAACCGGTAGGGCTGCAGTTCCAGCAACTCGATGATCTCCTCGCAGCGATGGCGCTGGGCGATTTCCTCGCGGCGCGCCTTGCCGAACCAGAGCGCGCCGGCCAGGAAGCCGGTGTGCATGAGGTGGTGCCGTCCCAACATCACGTTCTCGAGAACCGTCAGCGTGCTGAAGAGGCCGAGGTTCTGGAAGGTGCGGGCCATGCCGCGCCGCGCGATGGCCACCGGGCGACGGCCGGTGATCTCCGCTCCATCGAACCGAATGGCACCCTGCTGCGGACGGTAGACTCCGTTGAGGCAATTGAAGATCGAGGACTTGCCGGCGCCGTTGGGTCCGATGATCGCGAAGAGCTCGCCGCGTTGCACGTCGAAGGACACGTCGTTGAGCGCGGTGATGCCGCCGAAGCGGAGCGTGACGCCCTCGACCTGCAGCAGCGGACTGGCGGTGGCACTCATGCGCTCCACCGCTTGCGTCGGCGATAGGTCTTCACGTCGCGATAGTTGCGACGTCCATTGCCCGTGCCGCCGCCCAGGTAGAACTCCTGCACATCCTTGTCGGCGGCCAACTCAGCGGCCGGTCCGTCGCGCACCACCTTCCCATGCTCGAGCACGTACCCAGTGTGGGCGATGGACAGCGCCATCGCGGCGTTCTGTTCCACCAGGAGCACGGCCGTCCCCTCGGCGTTGATCCGCACGATGAGATCGCGGATCTGGGCCACGATCTTCGGCGCGAGCCCCAGTGAAGGTTCATCGAGCAGGAGGAGCCGCGGCGACGACATCAGCGCGCGTGCGATGGCCACCATCTGTTGCTCGCCGCCGGAGAGGTAGCCTGCCAACTGCTTCCGACGGTCGGTGAGTTGGGGAAACAGCGCGTAGGCGCGCTCAAGTCCGGTGGCGAGCGCCGCGCGATTACGGCAGGCGAAGCCACCAGCCCGAAGGTTCTCCTCGACCGTGAGGTCGGTGAAGATGCGACGTCCCTCCATGACCTGGGCGAGTCCGCGCCGGACGATGGAGGGAGCGTCGGCATCCGCGATCGACGTCCCGTCCAATGTGACCTGGCCCTTGGTGATGCGGCCGCGATGGAGCGGCAGGAGTCCGGTGATCGCGCGGAGCACGGACGTCTTTCCGGCGCCGTTGGCGCCGAGGAGTGCGACGATGCGGTCGCGCCCCACATCGAGGCTGACGCCGCGGAGCACGAGGATCACATCGCTGTAGACGACCTCGAGATTCCGCAGCGACAGCAGCGGAGCGGGATCGGCTGCGCGGGACGCCGAAGCGGCGTGGGAAGACGGCACGTCCGGACCGGGTTGGAGTGGCCCGAACGTACGGCTGTCGACCGGGGCGTCAAGGGCAGGGGCAACGCACGCCCCAACCGGGCCAACTCCCGACGGTCAGCGCACGCCGGTGCGTACGAGCGACAGAACGAGGGTGTGATTGATCTCGTGCGTCTGCCGCGGAGTCACGCGGTTCCACTGACCCATGTAGCCCACCTCCACCCGGCGCTCGGCGTCCAGCGGGAAGCCCAGTCCGGCGCCCACGCGATTCTGGAGACGGCGCAGGCGGGCATCGCTGTGCCCGACCGGGAGGAAGTACTCGTTCCAGACGAATGCGAGCACGGCGTGTCCGCCCGGCGGGGGTGGACGCAACGGCCGCTGGGCCCGGACGCTGTAGCGGGCGCGCTGTTGGTAGGCCGCGGGCCCAAGGCTGTCGCCCAGAAGGAGTGGGGCGATCCAGCGTTGCTCCCAGCGTAGGCGGTGCGAGAAGTCGAGCCCCTTGGCACGATGCGCGAGGCTCACCTGTTGCCAGCCACGGTGCTCACGGGTGGGATTCGCTATCGGCTCTTTGCCGTAGGGCGCAGTCGCCACGAACGCGTAGCCGGCACCGACGCGGAGACCGGGCCGAAGGGTGAACTGCGCGCCGGGGCGGAGCAGGACCTGCTGCGGCTCGGCCCCGAGGCCCATGCGCCGCCAGTGTCCGTCAAACCACAGGGCCGCTCGCGCCGCAATCGGCTCGTCGACAAGGACGTTCACCCAGGTCGCTGGCTGATGGACGGTGCGCCATGGTTGGGCTGGCCCGAGGGTGGGGACGGAGGCCAGCGCGAAGAGAAGAACGAGCAGGCGTCGGTGCATCCCACATTCTAGCACGTGGGCTACGCTCGAAAAGGGACAGTGGACAGTGGCCGCAGCGACAGCGAGATTCGCCCGATGCGCGCACCCTTCCTGCTTCTTCCGCTGTTCCTGCTTGGCTGCGCTGACCCAACGTCGCAGGGCGCCACGCAGGTGAAGATGCTCGACAACGCCTTCAACGCGCCGGTGGTGCGCATTCCGGTTGGGGCGGGTGTCGCCTTCACCAACGCCGGCCGTACGCCGCACAACGTCGTGCCGGTGGATCCCGCCAAGTGGCCGACGATTGACACCAGCGCCGTCGCCCCGGGCGAGAGGCGAGCGTACGCCCTCGATTCAGCGGGGGTCTACGAGTTCTACTGCTCCTACCACGGAACGAAGGATGGTTTCGGGATGGCCGGGGCCGTGGTGGTGGGCGACGCCGAATACACGGGAAGCAAGCGAGGCCGGCTGGCTCCCGTCGCGCAGGCCAGCGGCACCGTGCGACGCGTGCCATCCCAGCACCCGACGATCCAGGGCGCGGTGGACGCCGCCGCCCCAGGCGATCTCATCCTCATCGCCCTAGGCGAGTACCGAGAGGAGGTGACGGTCACCACGCCCTCGCTCGTGATTCGCGGCCTCGACCGCAACGCCACGATCATCGACGGCGAGTTCGTGCGGCCCAACGGATTCAATGTGCTCGCCGACGGCGTGGCGATCGAGAACCTCACGGTCCGGAATGCCACGCTCAATGGCGTCTTCTGGACCGGCGTCACCGGATACCGAGGGCGCTTCCTCACCGCGTACAACAACGGGGACTACGGCATCTACGCCTTCGACTCCAAGGACGGCCTGCTCGAGGAGTCGTATGCCAGTGGTTCCCCTGATGCCGGTTTCTACATCGGACAGTGCCATCCCTGCAACGCGGTGATCCGCCGCGTGATCTCCGAGCACAACGCGGTGGGGTACTCGGGCACCAACGCGGGAGGCGACCTCTACATCGAGCAATCCATCTGGCGATTCAATCGGGGCGGCTTGGTGCCGAACACGCTCGACACCGAACTCTATCCGCCGCAGCGCAGCACGGTGATCCGGGACAACCTCATCCACGACAACAACAGCCGCACGGCGCCGGGGCGCGGCCTCTCGCCCCTCGCGTGGGGCAACGGCGTGGTGCTCGGCGGCGGGCGCGACAACGTCGTCGAGCGCAACGTGATCGTCGGGCACGCCGGACACGGCGTGATGATCGCCCCGTTGGCCGACGCCAGCTTCTGGCCAGCCAAGGGAAACGTGGTACGCGGGAATTGGATCGTCGCGAGTGGGCGCGCCGACATCGCCATCGGTGGGCCGATGAGCGAAGGGAATCGGGTCGAAGCGCAGGAGACCGACGTGCGCACCGCACCGGCGTCGCTGGGGTTCGCGTCTCGTCGCGGCGGCGTCGGCGGCGAGGAGAATGACCTGACGCCGACCCTCGCGCTGGCGATGCGCATCGGACGACTTCGCGGCGTGGAGTATCCAGATTGGCGCACGCAGCCGGTTCCGCCGGCACAGCCGAGCATGCCGGATCCGGAGACGGCTCCGGCCTCGCCAGCGCACGAGGTTTTTGCCTCCGTGCGCGGTGAACTCGATCAAAACGTCCGGCCGGCGCTCGCCGATTCCATCTTCACGGCCGCCAGAGTCGCGCCGATGGGGCGTGTGTCGATGCGACTCGCGCGAATCCAGTCGTATCTCCCGGTGACGCCCAAAGGCCTGGTCCTGGCCGCGCTGCTGGTCTTCGTGCAGCTCGTGCTGCTCGCGCAGCAACGCCGGCGCGGTCAGGGCGCAGCATCGCGGCGCGCACTGCGTGTCATCGTCGCGCTAGGCGCGGCGTGGGTCGGGTTGTCGGTGGTCGTGGCGACGTTGTTCAGCGGCATCTGATGCCGACCCGGCGCGAGCTCCTGTGGGGCATGGCGGGGGCCGCCGCCGCGATGGCGGCCGTCAGCGTCGGTGGCGGTCGCCGAGCGCGGAATGGCGCCGGACCGCTGGATCCGCACGCCGACTCGACAGCGGGACATGGAGCATATGGACACAGCGTCGAGCCGCCAGCTGCGCTCGGACCGCTCGCGCTGGATGCGTGCACCATTCCGTCTCAGCGCACCGCCGGGGCCGTGGAGCGCACGATCACCATTACCCAACGCGCGGTGGAAGTCGCCCACGACCAGACGTTGGATGCCTGGACCTTCGATGGCACCATCCCTGGCCCGATCCTCCGCATCACCGAGGGCGAATCGCTGCGCCTCACCATCCGGAATCTCACCGCACTCCCGCACAACCTGCACACACACGGGGCACACGATCCGACGCAGGATGGGTGGGAGCCGATTCCGCCCGGCGGAGCGCGAACCTACACGTTCGCGCCGCGCCCGGCCGGCCTCTATCCGTACCACTGCGACGTGATGCCCTCGACGCAGCACCTCGGCCGCGGGCTCTACGGCGCGCTGATCGTGGATCCGAGACGCCCGCGCGCCGAAGCCGAGGAGCGCGTGATGATCCTGGGTGGTTTCGACCTCGATGGTGACGGTCGCTCCGACCTCTACGGATGGAATGGCGCAGCGGGATTCTGGGCTCGTCACCCACTCAAGGTGCGTGCGAGTGCGCTCGTGCGGCTCTACGTGCTGAATCTCGTCTCCGACGAGCCGGTCGCGACGTTCCACCTGCACGCGCAGACCTTCGACGTGTTCCGCTCCGGCACCCGGGCAACCCCCGACGAACACAGCGATGTGGTGCCGCTGACCCTCGGCGAGCGCGCGATCCTCGAGATGCGATTCCCGCAGCCGGGTCGCTACATGTTCCATCCGCACCAAGCGCGCATGGCCGAGCGCGGTGCCATGGGGTGGATCGCGGCCGTGTGAGCGCCGCGAGGGCGATGCAGGGAACCGTACGGGCGGCTAACTTCGCCAAGACACCGATCCGGAGCCCCGCATGCGTTCGACCTGCCTGCTGCTGTCGCTCGTCCTCGCCGCACCTTCGCTGGTCGCGCAGGCGCCACGCGCCACTGTGACATTCCCGGCGGCCCGTTCGACGACGCCGGTCGATGGCCGCGTGCTGTTGTTCATCTCCACCGATACGGTCGGCGAGCCGCGCTTCCAGGTCGGCGACGCCGTGACCACGGCACAAGTCTTCGGCGTGGACGTCGAGGGCTGGCGCCCCGGCGCCGCGATGACGATTGACGCCAGCGCCTTCGGCTATCCGCTCCACTCGTTGCGGGACCTGAAGCCCGGTCGCTATCGCGTGCAGGCGCTGGTGAATCGCTACGAGACCTTTCGGCGATCGGATGGGCAGGTCGTGAAGCTCGCGCCGGACCGTTGGGAGGGCCAGCAGCCGGTGCGGAAGCCCGGCAATCTCTACTCGCGTCCGGTGAACGTGACGATCACGGCGAGCAGCCGCCTCGCGCTCGAACTGACCGAAGAGATTCCTCCCGTCGCGGACTTCGCGCGACAGGAGACCGAGTACGTGAAGTACCTGCGCATCCGGTCCGAACTGCTCTCGCGGTTCTGGGGCACCGACATGTATCTCGGCGCGTGGGTGCTGCTGCCCGAGGGATTCGCGTCGCACCCCGACGCACGCTATCCGCTCGTGATCAACCACGGACATTTCCCTTCCAGCGTCGACGGGTGGCGCGAGACGCCGCCCGATACGACGCTCGCGCCCGACTACTCGACGCGCTTCAACCTCCGCGGCTACAACCGCATCCAGCAGGAGCTTTCGTATCAGTTCTA
This sequence comes from Gemmatimonadaceae bacterium, assembly GCA_024710705.1. GTDB lineage: Bacteria > Gemmatimonadota > Gemmatimonadetes > Gemmatimonadales > Gemmatimonadaceae > Pseudogemmatithrix. Next base: position 10,732 of record JANJUF010000037.1, read on the forward strand.
CCGGGATTGGACCGGCCCGGGGTTCCCACGCGTGCTGCTGGTGCAGATCCAGCACGCCACGCCGTACTACGACGACTCGTACGCCGTCAACTCGGCGAACAACGGACCCTACGGCGACGCCATCATCCACGAACTGATTCCGGAGCTCGAGCGCCGGTATCGCGGCATCGGCGAAGGCTGGGCTCGCTTCACCTACGGCGGATCCACCGGGGGCTGGGAAGCGATGGCGGTGCAGATGTTCTATCCCGACTTTTTCAACGGGGCGTGGATTGCGTGTCCCGACCCGATCGATTTCCGCCATTACACCGTGGTGGACATCTACAAGGACCGGAACGCGTACTACGTCGAGGGTCCGTTCAAGCGCGTGCCGCGCCCGGGCCAGCGCAACTACCTCGGCCACCTCTCCACCACGCTCGAGCAGACCAACATGCGCGAGCTCGCGC
>JANJUF010000042.1 GCA_024710705.1 Gemmatimonadaceae bacterium
CGCTCCACGGGAGGCGCCTTACGACCGCCTACTGCCCGTTGTCGTCGGGCTCGGCCGGCGGCGACGGCGCGACCGGCACGACGGCCAGGGGCACCGTTACGGAAAATCGGGCGTCCAGTGAGCGCAGCTCGGACTCGATCCTACGATTCACCTCGCGATCGAGATCGGCGGACTCGGCCAGCACGAGGAGATGCGTGATGCGGTCGTCGGCCACCAGTCGCCCTTCCCATTTGTCCGAGCGGCGCGCGGCCTCAGCGTGCTCGGCTTCGAGGAGGACCTTCAGATGCTTCAACTTCGCCGCGGGCTGCGGCGGAACAATCTGGTAGGTGTAGGCCCAGATGGGCTTCGGTGCGGAAGGCGTCATGCCGCGCAACCTACGGCGCGTCGGCGGGCAGTGCTATCGCCCAATCGTGTGACTCCGTGGAAACCGCGCTTCCGGATCCCTACGCGGGAGATTCGCCGTGCGCGTAGGCCGCGATCTGCAGCCGCGTGTGGAGCGCCAGCTTTTCCATCACGTTGCGCACGTGGCTCTTCACCGTATGCGTCGCGATATGCATCCGCACCGCGATCTCCTTGTTGCTCAACCCCTCGGCGATGTAGTTGATCACTTCGCGCTCGCGGGGTGTGAGGCGCACCGCCTCGTAGACCTTGGAGGGCGACTGCGCGACGGCCTCCCGGGCGATCTGGGAAAAGAGCGTGGTCACCATCGCCGTGGGGAGGACGCTCGCCCCGCCGGCCACCACGCGAATCGTGTGCAGGAGGTCTTCCAGCGTGGCGTCCTTCATGATGAAGCCGGCCACGCCGGCATTCACGAACTCCACGATCTCCTCGTGCACCGGGAGGAGGTCCATCGCAATCACGCGCGTGCGCGGGAACTCGTCGCGAAGGAGCGTCACCACGCGCAGGCTGTCCTCGCGGTCCAGCCCGATATCCAGGAGCACGATGTCCGGCGCCACGTGGCGGAGCAGCGCGACGTCATGCGTCTCCAACCCCGCCACCACGTCAATGTCGCCCGAGCGACCCAAGAGCGCGGTGATCCCCTCGCGCACGAGGCGATTATCCTCGATCAGCGCGACGGCAATGCGTGCGGGAAGGCTGGGGGAGCTCATCGGTAGAAATATGTAGGTCGGCGCAACCCAAAGGGAGCTGTTCCGTCTTCCGTCTTCCGTCTTCCGTCTCAACTCACGACGTCGGCGGCGAAAAACCGTCCCCCGCCTCAATCCAACTGAACTGGTACTTCGGATCCTCATACGGCAGGATCGCCTTGGCCACCTTCAGCGGCCGGAACGAGTCCATCATCACCGCCAGCTCGTTGGTGTGCGTCTGGCCAATGCTGGCCTCGTAGCGGCCCGGGTGCGGCCCGTGGGGGATGCCGTCGGGATGGTGCGTGATGGACCCGTACTCAATCCCCTTCCGGCTCATAAACTCGCTCGAGGCGTAGAACAGCACCTCGTCCGAATCCACGTTGGAGTGGTTGTACGGCGCGGGGATGGCCTCCGGGTGGAAGTCGTACGGCCGCGGACAGAAGGAGCAGATCACGAAGCCATCGCCCTGAAACGTCTGGTGCACTGGCGGCGGCTGGTGCACGCGCCCCACAATGGGCTCGAAGTCGTGGATGTTGAAGGCCCAGGGATAGAACTGTCCGTCCCAGCCCACCACGTCGAGCGGATGGTGGTCGAGGACGATCTCGTTGAGGCCGTCGTACTGCTTCACGATGAGAGGGAAATCGCCCTTCTGGTCGTAGGTCTTGAGCTCGCGTGGCACGCGGATATCGCGCTCGCTGTAGGGCGCGCCTTCCACCAACTGGCCCACGTTATTCAGGTAGCGCTTGGGCGGCCGCACGTGGCCGCGGCTCTCCATGATGAGCAGCTTGGCCGGCTTGGTGAAGCGGTACCGATGCAGGATATGCCGGTGGATGACGAGGTAATCGCCCGGGATGATGGGCAGGTCGCCGTACTGGGTCTCGAGCGTGCCCTCACCCTCCGCGACGTACACCACCTCGTCGCCCTGGGCGTTTCTATAGAAGTGCTCGTCCTGCTTGTCGGGCGCCACGTACAACATGGCGATGTCGCTGTTGAAGAGAATCGGCACGCGATCCAGCGTGGGGCTGCCGCCGCGGGCGATGGGCGCCGTCTTGAAGTGGCGGTGGCGCAACGCCTTGTGCGGATCGGCCTCGTAGGGCGTCTCGCGCAGACGGCGCACTGCCTTAACTGTGGTCGGTGGATACAAGTGATACAACAGCGCCGCCGGGCCCGTGAAGCCCTCGATGCCCACGAGCTGCTCGTTGTACAGCGACCCATCCGGCTTCCGGAACGCGATGTGCCGCTTCCGCGGAATCTTCCCCAGCGTGTGATAGAACGGCATTACAGGTTGCCTCGCTTGGCCTGCTCGCGTTCGATGCTCTCGAACAGCGCCTTGAAGTTCCCTGCCCCGAAGCTCTTGGCGCCCTTCCGCTGGATGATCTCGAAGAACAGCGTCGGCCGGTCCTGCACCGGCTTCGTGAAGATCTGCAGCAGGTAGCCTTCGTCATCACGGTCCACGAGGATGCCAAGCTCCGCGAGCGGCGCGATGTCCTCGTCGATCTTCCCCACGCGGTCGAGCACGGTCTCGTAGTACGCCTGCGGGATGGAGAGGAACTCCACGCCGCGGCTCTTGAGCGCGCGGACGGTCTTGATGATGTCGTCCGTCGCCACAGCGATGTGCTGCACGCCCGGGCCGCGGTAGAAATCGAGGTACTCCTCGATCTGCGACTTCTTCTTGCCCTGCGCGGGTTCGTTGATCGGGAACTTGATGCGGCCGTTCCCGTTGCTCATCACCTTCGACATCAGCGCCGAGTATTCGGTGCTGATGGTCTTGTCATCGAACGACAGCAGGTTGTAGAAGCCCAGCACCTTGGAATAGAACTCCACCCAATGGTTCATCTTGCCGAGTTCCACGTTGCCCACGCAGTGGTCCACGTACTTGAGACCCACCGACTCCGGCTGGAACGGCGACTCCGCCGGTACGAAGCCAGGCAGGAAGAGTCCCTTGTAGTTGCGCCGCTCGACGATCGAGTGGATGGTGTCGCCGTAGGTGCGGATGCCGGCGATGATGACTTCGCCCTGCGCGTCCTTCATCACGGTGGGCTCCTGGACGCTCACCGCGCCGCGCTCGATGGCCTTGGCGTAGGCGTCGCGGGCGTCGTCCACCCAGAAGGCCATGTCGCGCACGCCGTCGCCGTGCTTGGCGATGTGCGCGGCAATGTCCCCTTCGGGTCCCATCGGCGTGGTGAGCACCAGTCGAATCTTGCCCTGCTCGAGCAGATACGAGGCGCGGTCGCGCACGCCGGTTTCGGGGCCGCGGTAGGCCACGAGCTTGAAGCCGAAGGCCGCGCGATAGAACAGCTGCGACTGCTTGGCGTTGCCGACCCAGAACTCGATGTAGTCCGTCCCGTTGATCGGGAAGGTGTCGTGGGCCTGCGTGAGGTCGGGCTTTGCGATGGTGGCCATGGGGTCCGCCGGGGGTCGAGGGCCTGCTGCCGATACGATTCGGAATATATCGCGGCCGGCGACGGCGTTCAGGGCCTGACGGCGAGGCGGCGAATGGTCTGGTCGAACCCCGCGATCACGCCCAGCGCCGGCGCGCTCACTTCGGGGCTGCGCAGCAGCGCCAACAGGCGACCGTCGGGCATGATGTCGTGGTTCCACGCGAAGGTCGCGAGGAAGGCGCCTTCGGCCATCACCACCGGACGCCCGGGACGAAACCCACCGGCCGTCGTGATGGGCACGCGATAGTAGCGCGTGCCATCCCGATAGATGATGCTCGTGCCGTTCGGGCCCCACAGCGGCATCTGGCCGCGCTCGGCCACCCGGAACACGGCACCCGTGGACGGCATGGCCGCGGCCGAGATGCCGCCGTCCAGATCGCCCCAGGCCAGCCAGCGTCCGTCGCGCGAGAAGCTCGCCGCGAATCCGCGCCCCGGAAGCGGGATGCGCGCGGTGTCGGCGCCGAAGCGGCGGAAGAACAACTCCCCAGTGCGCCAATCGGAGAAGACGAAGCCCGACCCATCCGGCGCCACCGACATATACGATGCCCCGACCAGCGCCACCGGCGTGTAGCTCCCCGTCTCCAGCGATTGGATGCGCGCCCCATAGTTGATGAAGCGCACTGGATCCCAGGTCCCGACCAGCAGCTCGCGGCCCGACGGCAGCCACGACGCGGGGAAGGCGCGGTAGTTGCCCTCGACCTCGAGGCGTTGCCGCAGCCCCGTCTGGAGGTCCAACAGTTGCACCTCCCAGCCGCCAACCGCCGTGCGCGTCTGGACCGCGAGCCGGCTACCGTCGCGCGACACCCGCGGCTGCGTGTAGGGCCCTCGCGGGATCGGCAGCGTGTCCACGCGTCCGTTCGGCGCGACGAGCACAATGTTCACGAAGAACTGGTTGCGCCCCGGCACGTACAGCAGCGTGCCGTCGCGCGCGATGGCGAACTCGGCGTAGCCAAAGCCGGCCTCCATGCGCACACCCGCGAGCAGCGGCGTGGGCTGCCCCCGCACCCGTCGCCGCTTGCCGTCGAAGGGCAGCGCCGCCAACTCGCCGTCGCCGGTGCCATACACCAGGTGGCCCGAGGGCAAATACCGCGGACTCGCGCCGAACAGGAGATCCGCCGGACGCACGGAGTCGAGCGGCAGGATTCCTCGGCGCGTGACGGCCAGTTGCGTGCCATCCGTGAGGGAGAGCAACGCGAGTTGTCCCGAACTGAGTTGGCCGACCGCCCAGTCGCCGCCCGGGAGGACGTCCGGTGTGCCGAACTGGGTGCCGAGCGACAGCACCGAATCCAGCAC
>JANJUF010000122.1 GCA_024710705.1 Gemmatimonadaceae bacterium
GGGCCCGCTGCATATGGCGGTGGCCCTCAACCGGCCCACCATCGCGTTGATGGGCTACAAGGATCCGCGGCGCGTGGGGCCGTACCGGCGCTTCACCGAACTCACGATCAACGCGTTCGCGGATCCGGGCGACTCGAGTGCAGTCTCCCGCGACACCAGGCCGGGACGCATGGATCGGATCGAGGTGTCACACGTGCTCGAGAAGCTGCGCCTCTGGCGCGAACGCTACGGGGCCGACGCGCGCGCGTAGCGCGCCACCCGTTCCAGCACCGCTTCGACGGTGATGCGGTCCATCCGGCCGCGGCGACGCATCCATAGCACTTCATCGGGCGGATCGCCGGGCTCGGCGAAGGCGTTCACCACCAGATCCATCCCGCGGCCGTAGGGGCCGGTGCGCTTTGGGTCCGCCTGCGACATCAGCGCGATCACCGGCCGCCCCAGCGCCACGGCGATGTGCAGTGGCGCGGTGTCGAGCGAAATCACGAGCGCTGAGGCGTCGAGGATGCCTACGAGGCCGCGCAAGCCGCCCACACCCAGCGCGTTGAGGGGCCTGCACGCCCTGCAAGCTGCGGTGATGGACTCCGCCGTGGCTCGCTCGCGCGCCGACGGGCCGCCCACGAGCACGGGCTGCATGCCGTACTCGGTGTGGAGCGCATCGCAGACCGCGGCCCAGCGGTCGGGGAACCAATCACGATCGGGATCGCTGGTGCCGCATACGATGGCAGCGATGGGACGATCCGTCTGCGCGCGGAACTTCGCCTGCGCCGCCCGCTCTTCGTCGGTCCAGGGTCCGAGATTCCATGTCACGGGCTGGTGCGGCACGCCGAGGTAGGTGAGGAACTCGAAGTATTGGTCCTGCACGTGCTGCCGTGGCGCCGGCGGGATGCCGTGCGTCGTGAACAGCCAGTTGAGGTCGCGGGCGCGGGCCCGATCGAAGCCCAGCTTCACGGGGGCATTCGTGAATGTCGTCACGATGCCGGCCTTGAGCGAGACCTGCAGGTCCAGCACGAGGTCGAATCGCCTCGCTGCGAGCGCACGCCGCAGGTCGGCGTAGGCGCGCCAGCCCGTCCCGTAGTGGAACGGAATGATCTCGTCCACGTCCGGATGCCCGCGCACCAGCGCGGCTGGCCCCGGCTGGAGCACCCAGCTCAGGTGCATGGATGGTCGGTGACGCTTGAGCGCCGTGACCACGGGCAGCACGTGCACCGTGTCGCCCACCGCCGACATCATCACGATGCAGGTGCGGTCCATCGAGACCGCGAGCGTCACGACGCGTCCCCGCGTTCGCGCCTGTCCATCACCTGCTCGGCGAGCGCTTCGAGTGACGTTTCCGGCACCTCGAGCCCGAACTGCGTGCGCGCCTTGCGCAGCGAGCGCAGCAGGCGCTCCAGGTTGAGCGTGGCGGCGCGCCCATCGCCGGCGGCGAGGAAGCGCACGCGGTCCACGTCGAGCGCGTAGGCGCGCCACCCCGACTCGCCGCGCGTGAGGTACACGTTCTTCGCGTTCAAGTCCGCGTGGAATGCCGCCGCCGCCGAGAGCGCACGCACCAGCTCGGCGGTGGCCATCACCAGCGCGCGGCGGGTGGGCACCTCGGCGTCGCGCCAGAGGGTCGGCAGGTCGCCGCCATCCGGTAGCCGCTCGGTGGCCACGTCGCCGCGGCAGAAGCCGAAGCTGGCGGGGTATAGGGCGTAGGCCGCGATCCTCGGCGTGCGCACCTTGGCGGCGCGGAGCCGTTCGCTCGCCGTGAGCTCCCAGGGCGCGCGCCCCGGCCAGAGGAAGCGGTCGCCGGTGATCGGCGCCAACCATCCGCCATGCTGCGAGTGCCGCACGACCACATCCACCGCGGTGCCTGGCAGGCGGGCCCCCCAGGCCGTGGCGCGGCCGTGATAGGCCTTGGCCCCCGGCACGGTTGACGCCCAGCAGTGCAGGCTGCGGACGTCGCGCATCGCCTCACGCACCCCGTCGGCGTAGTCCGTCCGCGCGACGACCGTGGCGTCGCGCACCTCGAAGCGCGTGAATCCGGGCGGCGCGGCGGGGACCGCGCGGCTCACTTCTTGACGCGGAAGACGGGGAGCTTCTGGCTCTTGCCCTTCAGCTCCATTGGCGGCAGCTCCTCAAGCGGAGGCGGCGACTTCAGCCCCTGCTTGAAGTAGTCGGAGAGCAGGATCTCCCCTGGCTTGGCGGCGCCGCAAAGGCGACTCGACACGTTCACCGCGTCGCCGATCACCGTGTACTCGAGACGGCGGTCGCTGCCGATGTTGCCGGCGAACACATCGCCCACGTTGAGGCCGATGCCGATGTCCAGCGTGGGACGCCCCTCGGCACGCCAACGCTCGTTCAGTCGGTCCAGCTCCGCCATCATGTCGAGCGCCGCCTGCATCGCGCGGTCGCAGTCGTCGGCCTCGCCGATCGGCGCGCCCCACTGCGCCATCACCGAGTCGCCGATGAACTTGTCCAGCGTGCCGCCGTGTCGGAACACGCACTCCACCATCTCGGTGAAGTACTCCGTGAGCAGCCGCGCCATGGTGTCCGGATTCATCGTCTCGGACAACGCGGTGAATCCGCGGATGTCGCTGAAGAGCACCGCCACGCGTCGCTTGTCGCCGCCGAGCTTGATGGCGTCGGGGCTGGACGCGATGCGCGCCGCCAGGTGCGGCGTGAAGAAACGCTCGAAGTTGCTGCGCGCCATCGCCTCCACCCGGATGCGCTCGGCGAACTGCCCGTTCTCCAGCGCCACTGCCGCGATGCCCGAGAACGCGATGAGAAAGTCGAGGTCGGTCTCCCCGAAACGCCGCAGCGAGAAGTTGTCCACGTAGAGCACGCCAAGGACCTTGTTCTCGCTGCCGAGCAGCGGCACGCACATCGCCGAGCGGACCTTCTGCATCACGATGGACTGGCCGGTGAAGCGCTGGTCGTCGGCAGCGTCGTCGGTGAGCACGGCGACCTTGTCGGCCACCGCCTGCGTGGCGATGGACTGCGGGATCTCACCCGAGGCCGCGTCGCCGCGCCGGTCGCGGGAGATCTGGGGGTGCAACACGCCATCGCGGTCCATCAGGAGGATCGCGCAGCGATCGGCTTCCAGCGTCTGGAAGGCGTACTCGGCGATCTTGACCAGCAGGCCATGCACGTCGGTGGCCTTGGTGAGGCCCTTCGCCACCTCGAGGAGAATGGCCAGCTTGCGGCGGTCCTTCTCAGCGGGGTCCTTCTGGCCGGCCAGTTGGCGATTGATCCCGCCGCTGTCGGAGCCCAGGACGCCCTGTTCGCCGGTCTTGGGAATCTGCCGGACGATGGTCGCGCCGGCGGGCTTGGGCGGCACGGCCGGCTGCGCCACCGGCGTCACCGGCTTGGGGGCCTCCACCTTCTCCAGCTTGAAGACCACCTTACCGAAGGTGATCTCGGCGCCCGGCGCCACGTGCGACTGGTCAATGCGCACCCCGTTCACGAAGGTGCCGTTGCTCGAGCCCGCGTCGGTGACGTCAATGCCGTTGGGGGTGAGGCGGAGCTCCGCGTGCTTCCGGGAGATCGTCGGATCCACCACGGCGCACTCGTTGGACACGGCGCGGCCCACGCTCAGCGGCGCGCCACCCTTCAGCTCGAACTTGTAGTCGTTGCCGACCCCGATCAGGCGGTAGTGCATCGGCTGAAATATGCGCCGGATGGCCGGAGGATGCGACCTCGGCCGCTACTTGCTCCGCACTCGACCGATTGCCGTCAGCATGGCCCGCGCCTTGGCCTCCGTTTCCTCCCACTCCCTCTCGGGCACCGAATCCGCCACGATGCCGGCTCCCGCTTGCACGCTGGCCCTGTCCCCGGCCAGCACGCAGGTCCGGATCGTGATGCAGAGGTCCATCCGGGTGTCGCCCCAACCGATGTGGCCCACCGCCCCGGCGTACGGCCCGCGCCGCTCCGGCTCCAGCGCGTCAATCACCTGCATCGCACGCACCTTCGGCGCCCCTGTCATCGTCCCGGCCGGGAAGACCGCCCGGAAGGTCTCCAGCGACGACCCCGTCTCGCGGAGCAGGCCTTCCACCTCGCTCACGAGGTGCAGCACGTGCGAATAGCGCTCCACCACCATCAGCTGCTTCACCTGCACCGTGCCGTAGCGGGCCACGCGGCCCACATCGTTGCGGCCCAAGTCCACCAGCATGATGTGCTCGGCCCGTTCCTTGGGGTCGGCCAGCAACTCGGCGCTCCGTTCGTCATCCGCGTCCGGCGTGGCACCGCGCGGGCGCGTGCCGGCAATCGGGCGCACCACCACCTTGCCGTCGGCCACGCGCACCAGCAGCTCGGGGGAACTGCCGACCAGTTCCAGGTCCTCGAGGACCAAGTGGAACATGTAGGGCGAGGGATTCAGCACCCGGATGGCGCGGTAGAGCGCGCTGCCATCGAAGTCGCGCGGGACGCTGATGCGGCGTGCGAGCAGGGCCTGGAACACGTCGCCGGAGAGGATGTGCTCCTTGATCGTCGCCACATCGGCGAGGAACTTCTCGCGCGTGTACGACGACAGGCCCTCCGCCGGCGCGGCCGAGGTGTCGAGGTCGAGCGGGGGCAGCGCCGGTCCGGAGCGCAGCCGGGCAAGGGTCGCGTCAATCTCGCGTTGCGCGTCGTCCCAGAGCCGGCGCAGGTCTCTCGGCGTCACCGCGGCCGGGATGACCACGCTGGTGACGATGCGCGCCTGTGCCCGCAGGTTGTCCACGATGACGACGGTCTTGGTGAGCACGAAGAGCGCATCGGGGCAGGGGATCGCCCGCGGCGGAGCGTCGGGTAGGCGCTCGATGTGGCGCACCACGTCATAGCCGAAGAACCCCACCGCGCCGCCCCAGAAGGAACCGAGTTCGGGGACGTCGGCCGGCGGGTGCTCGATGAGTCGCTCGTGCAGGTCGGCAAGGGGATCCTGCGGGCGACGGGCGTCGGTCCACCCGAGTGAGGGCTCCCAGTCCTCCACCACGCCGTCGGTGAGCCGCCAGGCCGCGCGTGGGGCGGTCCCCATGAACGTGTAGCGTGCCCAGGTCTCGCTGCCGGCCGGCGCCGACTCCAGCAGGAAGGCGAAGGGGCCCTGCCGCAGGCGATGGAACGCCCCGACGGCCGTTTCGGTATCGAGGAGGCAGTCGCGCCAGACGGGGACGAGCGCGCCCGGGGCCGCGCGCGCGACGAAGGCGTCGAAGCTCACGCGCCGCGCCCCCGCGATGCACCGTGCGACATCCCGATGTTGTCCCCGTTCCGTCCGGTCACGATCTTCCCCCTATGCGATTCCCGCGCGTCGTCCCAGTCGCAGCGGCCCTGCTGATGTCCGTTCCCGGCGCCGAGGCAGCACTCGGCGCGCAGGAGCAGTGGAACGACGCGCGCACCCTTGAGCTCGTGCGCGCCGCCACGGCCCGCCGCGCCCTCCAACTCGCCGACACCGGCCTGCGCGACTATACCGCCCGCGCCAAGGGCACGCTGTCGTTCCTGACCCAGTTCGGCGAGGGCGTCCTCGCGCGCCCCCTCCTCGTGCGCGCCGACCAGCTCGAGCTGGAAGTCTATTGGGGCGCGCCCGATCGCAGCAAGCAACGCATCGTCGGGCGCCGCGACACCCTCCTCCTCCCCAACGACCAGCACTACCATCGTGACCATCTCGGGATCATCCAGAACAACTTCCCCGATGTGATTCGCCTTGGCGACGGCGACGAAGTGGTGGACGTCCCGCACCCGCTCTCGCCGCGCGGACCCGCGACCTACGACTATCGCATCACCGACTCCCTGAGCATCCGTGGCACCGGCATCGCCGTGGATGTCATCCAGGTGAGCGTACGCCCGCGCGATCCCGCGGCCCCCGCCGCCGTCGGGGCCGTGCACATCGACCGCGCCACGTCGGCCGTCGTGCGGATGACCTTCTCCTTCACCCGGGCCGCGTTGCGCGATCCCCGCCTCGACGACGTATCCGTGATCTTGGAGAACGGACTGGTGGAGGGACGGTTCTGGCTTCCGCGACGGCAGGAGATCGAGGTCCGGCGCTCGGTGAGCTGGATGGATTTCCCGGGGATCGGGATCATCCGCGGCCGTTGGGAGATCTGCTGCATCGAGGCCAACGTCGGGCTGGCCGCCCCGACCTTCCGCGGTGCCGAGATCGTCGAGGCCGGACCGCCCGAGCGGTTGCGCAGCTTCGCATTTGAGCGCGAGGTGCTGGACGCGCTCCCCGAGGATGTGCGCGCGCTCGATGCCCCCGAGGTGCGGGCGGTGCAGGACGAGGCGCGGCGGCTCGTGCGTGCCGGCGCGCTGGCCAAGGCGCGGTCCGGCAACCTCTTCGCCCGCGGGATGTCGGACTTTGTCCGCAGTGATCGCGTCGAGGGGCTCGCGCTCGGGGCGGGCCTGTCGCGGCGCCTCGGCGGTGGGGTCTCGACCTCGCTCGTGGGGCGCTACGGCACCGCCGACTCGCACTGGAAGGGACGCGGCGAACTCCGCTGGCAGGGTGCGCGCGGGCTTGAGGTCACGCTGGCCGGATTCGACGATTGGCAGCAACTCGGTGAAGTGCAGGAAGTCAGTACGCTCCGCAACTCAATCGCCGCCCAGGAGTTCGGGAGCGACTGGACCCAGCCAATGCGCGCGCGGGGAGGTGCGCTGCGCCTCGCGCACGCGCCGGCCGAGCGCGGCCGGATCTTCCTCGAGGGCACCCTCCAGGATGAGCGCGCGCTCGACCGCCACGCCGTGCCGGCGTTCGGCCGCTTCGAGCCGACCGTGCTGTTCACTCCCCTGCGGCGCGAGGCCGTGACGTTGGGCGTGGATGGTGCCGCCGCTCCGGCGGATGGCGGCGCGGAGTGGCGAGGCAGTATGCGCGTGACGAGGAGCCGGTGGAGCAACGCCAACGCGAGTGGCGGTACCGTGGCCCGCGCCACGGCCGATCTCGAATGGAGCGCGCCGACGCTCGGCGGCCGGCTGCGCCTGCGCACCATTGCCGCCGCCACGTCAGCCGGCATCAACCTGCCCGAGCAGGATTTCGTGCGCCTGGGAGGCCCCACCAGCGGCCCGGGCTACGAGTTCCACAGCTTCATCGGCCGTGCCGGAGTCAGCCAGCGCCTCGAGTGGCAGCGGCGGGTGCCCTTCCTGGCGCTCGACCTGGGGCGCTTCGGTCGCGTCCCGGGCTCGCTGGTACTCGCCCCCTACCTGCACGCCGTGTGGCTCCATCGGCCCCGTGGCGTGGACGTCGGCCCCCCGACGCCGGTGCCGCCCGACCGCGAGGGCTGGAATCCGGCCGTCGGGTTGGGCACGATTGGCCTCTTCGACCTCCTCCGCGTGGACGTGGCGCGCGGGCTCCGCGACGGACGCTGGACCTTCTCGCTCGATGTGGCCCGGAGCCTATGGCCCGTGCTGTGACGAGGGGTATCTTTGTGACGTCAGCCTTGAAGTGGGTCCACGGATGAGGGAGCGGTATGGGGAGTAGCGGAAAGCCGATGCGCGACGAGTGGCTGATGGCCACGCTGGAAGGGCTCCTCGAGCCTGACCAGATTGGCGCGCTGGCGTCCTCCAAGCCCGAGAGTCTTTGGGCCGATACCGTGCGTCGCGGCTGGCTGACGGACGACAAGCTCGTGGCGGCGGTCGCCAAGCGATTCCGCTTCAAGGTGGCCGACCTCTCCTCCGTGTCGCAGCAGGCGCGGGAACTCGTGCCCGAGGCCCTGGCGCGCAAGTTCCGGATCCTGCCCCTCGCCATCTCCGATTCCGTCCTCGACATCGCGACCAGCGATCCCCTGGACCTCGATTGCGAACGCACGCTGGCCTTTGCGCTGGGCCGCACCGTGCGCATGAGCATCGGGGCGCCCCAGCGCATCCTCGATCGCATTGACGAGGTGTACCGCCCGGAGAACGTGTTCGAGAAGATCCTCGAAGGCGTGCAGGGCACCTACGACGTCGAGAACATCGACGAGTCGGCCGAAGACTCGGAGATGGACATCAACGCCGCCCGCGCGGGCGAGCGGCCGGTGATCCAGTTGGTGGACCGCATCATCGCCGAGGGGATCCAGTCGCGGGCATCGGACATCCACCTCGAGCCGGAGGAATCGGGCGTCGCCGTGCGCTATCGCATTGACGGCGTGCTCCGGCAGGCGATGGTGCTGCCGAAGCTGGTGGGCATCCCGCTGGTGTCGCGCGTGAAGATCATGGCGCAGCTCGACATCGCCGACCGCCTGCGCCCGCAGGACGGCCGGGCCCGGGTCTCGGTGAGCGGCAATCGCGTGGACCTGCGCGTGTCCACGCTGCCGGCGTCGCAGGGAGAGAAGGTCGTCATCCGTGTGCTCGACCAACGGAGCACCATCCTCTCGCTCGACGCGCTGGGGCTGCTGCCGGACGAACTCGGCCGCATCCACGAACTGCTGCAGGCCCGCGAGGGCATCGTGCTCGTCACCGGGCCCACGGGCTCGGGCAAGACGACCACCCTCTATTCGATGCTGCGCACGGTGCAGGGCCGCGGCGTGAACATCGTCACCGTCGAGGATCCGGTCGAATACCGGCTCAGCGGCATCGTGCAGGTGCAGGTGAACGAGAAGGCGGGGCTGACGTTCCCGGCGGCGTTGCGCTCGATCCTGCGCCAGGACCCGGACGTCATCCTCGTCGGCGAGATCCGCGACAAGGAGACGGCCAACATCGCCATCCAAGCCTCGCTCACCGGCCACCTCGTGCTGTCCACGCTGCACACCAACGACGCGGCCTCCTCGGTCACGCGCCTGGTGGACATCGGCATCGAGAGCTACAAGATTGCCGCCGCGCTGAAGGGTGTGGTGGCGCAGCGCCTGATGCGCCGGCTCTGCCCGCACTGCCGCGAGCTTGCGGTGGGACAAGTGCCGGACCGCCTCACGAAGTATTTCCCGGAGCAGGGCACGCTCTACCGCGGCGTCGGGTGCAGCGAGTGCGCCATGACGGGCTACCGCGGCCGGCTTGCCATCGAGGAGGTGCTGCAGTCCACGGAGGAGGTGGAACGGCGCATCGCCGGGAACGAGAGCGTGGAGCGCATCAACGATGCGGCGCGCGAGGGTGGCATGCGGTCGCTCTGGGAATCCGGCGTGGCCCACGTGCGCAAGGGCGAGACGACCATCGAGGAGCTGCTGCGTGTGCTCGAGGCACCGCCCGACGGTAGCGGCAAGTCGGGCCAGTCGCCGCGGGTGACCACCGGCGAGGTGAACGCTATCCGGCAGCCCGGCGACGGCGAGCGGCCGAGCGCGATGACCGCACCGGCCATGGACGACGAGGAGGCTCCCTCCGCCCCTGGGCCCATGCGCCGCCGCTCCGGCACCCGGCATTCGGCCCCGATCACCTTCACCGGCGATTCCTTCGAGCTCGTGGATTCGGAGGCCGTCAAGCGTCCGGCTGCCAAGCGAGTGCTCCTCGTCGAGGACGAGGAGGCACTGCGCCGCGTGATGAAGGACCTGCTGGAACGCGAGGGCTTCGTGGTGTACGAGGCCGGCGATGGCGTCATCGCGCTCGATGAGGTGGACCGCCTTGCCCCCGACCTCGTGGTGCTCGACCTCAATCTCCCGCGCCTCGACGGCTACGGCGTCCTCAGTCACTTGCGGGCCCGCCCGGCCACGCAGAAGCTGCCGGTGATCGTCCTTACCGCCAAGGGCGATGAGGAGAGTGAGGTGCGCGTCTTCGAGTACGGCGCCAGCGACTACCTCACGAAGCCCTTCCGCGCCCGCGCCCTCTCGGCCCGCATCCACTCGCTGCTGGACCGCAAGGCGAAGTCCGCGCCGTGAACCGGCCAGGCCCGCGCCGCGGCGCCGTGAGGGGTCACCAATCGTGAGTGCGATCCCGATCGAGGTCCGGATCGTCGACGTGCTCGTGTTCCGCCAGGTCGCGCGCGGCTGGCACGTGCTCGCCCTGCGGCGACGCGCCGGCACGCGCTGCCCCGGCTCCTGGGAGATGGTGCACGGCAAGGTCAACGAGGGCGAGTCCCTCGAGGCCGCGGCCCGTCGCGAACTCCGCGAGGAGACCGGGTGCGACGCCGAGCGCCTGCTCAGCATCACCATGCACCCGTTCTACCTGGTGCCCGCCCGGACGGTGCAGCTCGCGGCGGTGTTCGCGGCCGTCGTCGGCGCCGACGCCACCGTCACGCGGGGCGACGAACACGACAAGCACGCCTGGCTCACCATCAGCGCCGCCCGCCGCCGCTTCAGCTGGCCGCACGAGCGCCGGCACCTCGATGATGCCTACGCGCTGCTACGCACGCCCGAAGTGCACGACGTGATTACCGTGCGCTAAGTCGGTTCCAACGGCGTCGCCACAGAGGCACAGGGACACAGAGGGCGCCCCGGCGCACAAGCGGCAACCGTCGCTCCCAAGAAGAGAGGAATCGAACGGTGCACCTCGACTCCACCGCGCACGAATCCCTCCGTGCCCCTGTGCCTCTGTGGCAAAGTAGTGCCTAGGGGTTCGACCGCTCCGAAGACGTCCGCAGCCGATCCGAGGCCTCCGCCGGCGCCCCGGGCTTCACCCGCACCGACTTGGCCGGGATCCCGACATTCACGTGGTACGGCCGCACGTCCTTGGTGGCCACCGCCACCGCGCCGACCATGCCCTGCTCGCCCACGTGCACGCCCGCCAGCACCGTCGCGTGGTAGGTGATGCGCACGCCGTCGCCGAGCACCGTCAGCGCGTTGGTCACATCCACCTGCTCCACGATGCTGTGCGTGTGCGAGTAGATGTTGGCGTAGTCGGAGATCGACACCTTGTTCCCGAGGCGGATCCCCCCGCGGTCATCGAGCAGCACGTGGCGGTGCACCACCACGTCGTCGCCCACCTCCATGTTGTAGCCGAACGAGAACTCCACGTGCTGGAAGCACTTGAAGTTCTTGCCCACCGACTTGAAGATGTGCGGCGCCAGCGCCCGGCGGAGCTTCACGCCCAGCTCCACCGCCTGCCCGCCGATGGGTAGCCGATCGAATGAGTACCAGAGCCAGAGCAGGGGCTTCACGCGCTGGAAGCGCTCCTGGTCGCAGTCGCCGTAGTACTCGGGCTCGAGGGTGATGTTGCGCGGATCCAGCGCCGCCAGCGCCAGCTGCGTGCCGAGCGGGGTCTTGAGGTCGGCCATCACCTGTTCGTAGCGCCCCACCATCCCGGGAAAGCCCAACTCGAGCAGCGTGTCGCGGCAGAGCAGGGCGCGATCCGTCTTCGGGTCGGCGAGCTTCGCCTCGAGGTGCGCGATCCACGCGTCCTCGATGGACGCCGTCGGGCGCGCGGGGAGTTTCTGCAGGGGGATCTTCGGCATCAGTGTGCTTCCTCGAATCTAGAAATCACTCACGGAAACGCGTTGCCACAGAGGCACAGAGGCCCTGAGGGCTCAGATGCCAGCGAGGCGACCGCTGTTCCCAAGAAGAACACAACTGAACGGTGAACCACTCCAGAAGCAAGGCACGGAACCCTCTGTGTCCCTGTGCCTCTGTGGCCAAGCAGTTGACTACGCCTCGGGCGCCGCCGACGCCTGCTCCACCAGCGATACCACAGCAGTGGCCAGCGCGTCGCGCCCCACGCCAGTGACCGCCGAGAACGGTATCACCTGCTCCGGATCCAGCGCCAACGAGCCCGACAGCTCACGGATTCGCGCCGAGAGCGCCGTGGCCGAGAGCTTGTCCACCTTGGTCACGCATACAAGCGTCGGCATCTCGATCTCGGCCAGCATGTCGAGCATCAGCTTGTCGTCGTCCGTGGCATCGCGGCGCACGTCCAGCAGCAGCACGACGCCCGCCAGCCGCGGCGAGCCGCGCAGGAAGCCCTCGATCAGCGGCTTCCACTCCGCCTGGCGCTCCTTCGAGATGCGCGCGTAGCCGTAGCCCGGGAGGTCCACCAGCACGAAGGTCCCGTTCACGCCGAAGAAGTTGATCTCCCGCGTGCGCCCCGGGGTCTTGGACACCCGCGCGAACGCCTTCCGGCGCACCAGCGCATTGAGCAGCGACGACTTCCCCACGTTGGAGCGGCCGGCGAAGGCCACCTCGGGGAGTGTGTGCTCGGGGCGCCAGCCATCGGTCGTCGCCATCGGCCCGAGGAACTCCAGCGAGCGGATGGGGAGCGGGTCGGGCACGCCCTTCGGGCGCGCCCCGGCAGCCCCGCTCACGCCTCCTTCTTCTTCGGCTGGGCGCTGATCTCGAGCAACGGCGGCTGCTTCTTCGTCACCGTCGCTTCCGTCACCCGCACCTCGATCACGTCGTCGCGGGACGGGAGCTCGAACATCGTGTCGAGGAGCAGCTCCTCGAGGATCGCCCGCAGCCCGCGCGCGCCGGTGCCGCGCTGGATGGCCTTCTTGGCCACCGCCCGCAGGGCGCTCTCCTCGAACGTCAGCTCTACGTCCTCGAGCTCGAAGAGCTTCTTGTACTGCTTGGTGAGGGCGTTCTTCGGCTCCTTGAGGATCGTCACCAGCGCGTCCTCGTCGAGCCCCTCCAGCGGCACGGCCACCGGGAGACGGCCCACCAACTCGGGGATCAGCCCGAAGCGGAGCAGGTCCTCCGGCTCCACCGCGCCGAAGATGTTCGTCTTCGAGTTCGCGTCCTGCGAGGCCGCGCCGTCGGAGCCGAACCCGATCTGCCGCTTGCCCAGCCGCGCCTCGATGATCTTCTCGAGGCCGTCGAAGGCGCCGCCGCAGATGAACAGGATGTCCTTGGTGTTGATCTGGATGTATTCCTGCTGCGGGTGCTTGCGGCCGCCCTGCGGCGGTACGCTGGCCACCGTGCCCTCGAGGATCTTGAGCAGCGCCTGCTGCACGCCCTCGCCGCTCACGTCACGCGTGATGCTCGGATTCTCCGACTTGCGCGCGATCTTGTCGATCTCGTCGATGTACACGATCCCGCGCTCGCACTCGGCCACGTTGAAATCGCCGGCCTGCAGCAGGCGCACGAGGATGTTCTCCACGTCCTCGCCCACGTAGCCGGCTTCCGTCAGCGTCGTCGCATCGGCGATGGTGAAGGGCACGTCGAGGATGCGGGCCAGCGTCTGGGCCAGCAGCGTCTTCCCCACGCCGGTGGGGCCGAGGAGGAGGATGTTCGACTTGTCGAGCTCGACCTCGCCCTCGCGCTTGGCGCCGGAGTTGATGCGCTTGTAGTGGTTGTACACGGCCACCGCGAGCGCCTTCTTGGCCCCTTCCTGCCCGATCACGTACTGGTCGAGCGTCCCCTTGATCTCCTGGGGCAGCGGGACCTGGGTATGGGTCTCCGTGACCTCGCGCTCCTCGTCCTCTGCAAGGATCTCGTTGCAGAGCGCGATGCACTCATTGCAGATGTACACGGAGGGCCCGGAGATGAACTTCCGGACGGCATCCTTGGACTTTCCGCAGAAGGAGCAGCGCAGGTGACGGTCTTGGGACATTGAGCGGGGTGCAGTGGGAAGAACCAGCCAGGCGACCGGGACATCCTCGTTCCCGGAATACGCCTCACCTCAGTATCGGTAACTCTAGGGCGGGGACCCCGTCAAGAAAACCGCCGGGGCGCTCGTGAAAAGATTCACAAGCTCCCCGGTCTCGGGGCCAAAACTACGTCGTGGCCACCAGCTGCTGGGCCGCCGCGGCCGAGGCGCGATTGGTGTTCACTTGGGCAATCAGGCCGTA
>JANJUF010000133.1 GCA_024710705.1 Gemmatimonadaceae bacterium
GCACTCGAGTCGCCCGGATCCGCGAACGCGTTGATCGTGAGTTCGGTGAAGCGCCGGTACGGCCCCACGCGCCGCGGATCCTTGTAGCCCATCAACGCGATGGTGGGCCGGTTGAGGGCCACCGCCATATGCAGCGGGCCCGTATCGGGCGTGAGCACCACCGCCGAGGCATCGAGGATCGCCACCAGCTCACGGAGCGGGACCCCGAGCGTGGACAGCGGCGCTCGGCGGGTGCGCGCGCGGATGATTTCCTCGGCGGCGAGTTCGCGCTGCGACTTGCCGCCCACGAGCACCGGCTGCAGCCCGAACTCCTCTTCGAGGGCGTCGCAGACCTCGGCCCACTTCTCGGCGGGCCAATCCTTCTCTGGCTTGCTCGTGCCAATGACGATGGACGCTGCCGGCCGCGTGAGCTGCGAGGCGAACGCCTCGCGATACGCCATCTCGGAGGGCCAAGGCCCGAGATTCCAGGTGAGCGGCTGCGGATCCACGCCGAGGGCCTCGGCGAACTCGAGGTACTGATCCTGGAAGTGCCGTTCGCCGCGCGGCGCGAGGTGCTCGTTGGCGAAGAGCCAGGTCGCGTCGCGCGAACGGGCGCGATCGAAGCCGAGCTTCCGCGGCGCGTTCGCCATCGCCGTGATCAGGCCTGCCTTGAAGTAGGGCTGCATGGCCAGCACGAGGTCGAAGCGGCGGTCACGCAGCGTCCGACGCATCTCCACGAAGGCGCGCCAGCCCTTCTTGCGTTCGAACACCAGCACCTCATCCACGTCAGGGTGCCCGCGCACCAGCGAGGCGGGTCCGGGCTGCAGGATCCACGTGATCTTCGTGGCCGGCGCGCGGCGCTTGATGGCCGTGACCACCGGCAGCACGTGCACGGCGTCGCCGACGGCCGTCAACATCACGATGCAGATGGTGCCCGGGAAGTCAGTCACGGGAGCGTGGATTTCGCTAGATTGCGGGGCATGCGGAGGCGTGTGCCGCCTTCCCGAAAACCCTGCAACGGAGCGCGGACGTGGACGGAAGCATCGGGGACCTGATTGCGCGACTCGCCCAGACGAACATCGAGCTGTGGCACGAGGAGGACAAGGCGCGCGTGGACGACGACCACCAGGTGGCGGCGGCGAAGCGGAACGTAGACAAGCTGAACCAGCGTCGCAATGACCTCATCGAGCGCATTGACGAGACCGTCCGCCAGATGGCCGCTGGGACGTCCCGTGGCTGAGACCGTGGGGTGGTTGGCCGACAAGCTCAGCATCGTGGAGCTGAAGATCTACCACATGCAGGAGCAGGCCGAGCGGATGGACCGCGACGAGGCCTTCCGGGCCCAGTGCCGCGCGAAGGTCGCCGTGCTGCGTGAACAGCGCGACGACCTCGCCGCCGAGATGACCCAGCTCCTCGGCGACGTCATCAGCGGGCGCGTGGTGCCGAAGGTGTACCGGCAGTTCAAGATGTACAACGACGCCCAGTATCGCGGCGCGGCGGCCCCCAAGCCCGCGCCGTAAGGCGGACTACGGGTTGGAGAGCTTGTACACGTACGCGGCGACGGCCAGCGTGCGCTCGGGCGTCATCGTCACGCCGCCGTAGGGCGGCATCACGCTCGAGAACTGCTTCGGGGCCATCACACCGCTCTTGATGGTGTTGTAGATGCTCTCCAGCGAGCCGTCGCCGTGCAGCCACTCCTTGTCCGAGAGGATCGGCGCAACCGTGCCCTGGCGTCCGCCTTCGCCGTGGCAGGCTTGGCAGGAGCTGGCGCCGATCTTCCCGTGGAAGATCGAATCCCCGAGCGCGACTTGGGCCGGCGTGATCTTCGCGGGGTCAAAGGAAATGGCGGCCACCTGTGGGGCGGCGCTTGGCGCGCCGGCCTCTGGGGCCTTCTCGCCGCCGCAGGCCGGAAAGGCGAGAAGCGCGAGGAGCGAGAGTGAGGGGAAGAGGCGAGGGTGAGTCATGAGGGAGGACCGACGAGAGGGAGAGGGAACTAGAAGTCGCGCCGGAGGAAGCGGCGGCGGGCGAGGAATACGGGAAGCGCGCACCAGAGCGACAGGGCCACCACGGCCAACGCCGGACCCGAGATGCCGCCCAGCGCGCGCCGGAAGAGCGCTCCGGTGTAGCCGAGCAGCGCCGCCGCGTCGAGCGACGTCAGCACGAGCACCCGGGCCACGTCCACCGGGTTGCCTAGCATCAGTGTAAGCATCGCCTTGTCGAGCGGCCAGTCGCCGAACAGGGAGACGATGGCCAACACGCCACCGTCGTAGCCGATGGTGAGCAGGAACCAGGCGCCGAGCGAGAGGGACATCCCCTTGAGGCGATCGTCGGTGCCAAGGGCGACGGCCATGGCGAGGGCGGCGAAGGTGGCCGTGAGCAGCGCGCCGGAGAAGGCCAGCGCAACCAGTGCGCCAACCGGCACGTCGCTCGCGGCGCCGTGGAGGGCCAGCGGCACGCCCACACCGAGCAGGAATGCCGCCGCGAGCGGGAGCGCGAGGCCGAGGTAGAGGCCCGTGAACACGGCCGGGCGCGGCAGGGGCTGGGCCAGCAGCAATTCAATGAACTCGCGCGAGGCGTACACGTGCATCGTGCCGAACACCAAGGCCACGAGCGGCACCAGCAGCAGCGTGGCGTTCAGCAGGCTCAGCACCACCTGGTTCCCTGCCCCACCGAACACGAACAACAGCTCGGCCACGGTGGCGAGCCCGATGCCATAAGCGAGCAGCCAGCGGTTGCGGGCGAGGTCGCGGACACCGGCGCGGAGGACCAAGGCGACGGCGTTCATGCCACCGCTCCCGACTCCACGCGGAGTCCGCGCAGGAGTGCAGCGATGGCGGGCTCCAGGCGGCGCATGCCGGTCTGCTGCAGCAGCGCGCCCACCGGGCCGGCGAAGCGCAGCTTGCCTTCGTTCAGGAAGGCCACGTCGTCGGCCAGCTCCTCGAGCTCGCTGAGGATATGCGAGGTGATGAGCACTGTGCCGCCCTCGGCGCGGAAACCGCGCAGGGCGTGCTTGAAGAGCCCGGCGGCGATGGGGTCGAGCCCGGCGGTGGGTTCGTCGAGGATCAGCGCCTCGGGACGGAACAGCCAAGCCGCGCCCAAACTCACTTTCTGGCGCCAGCCGCCACTCAGCGTGCCTACCGGCGTGGCCCACTCGGCGCGCAGCCCGAAGGAATCGAGCAGCGACTCGTCCACCGGTGCACCGGGTCGCAGCGCCCGCAGCATGGCGAACACTTCGCCCACGGCGAGATTGCCAGGAAAGTGCGGGGCCTGCGGCGCGTAGCCGATGCGAGCACGGTATCGTCCCTGTTCGTCCACCGGCACTCCGTCCACGAGCAGGCGACCGGCGTCGGCGCGGGCGAGGCCGAGGATGCACTTGATGAGCGTCGTCTTTCCGGACCCGTTGGGCCCGACGAGCGCAGAGATGCGTCCTGGCTCCAGCGCCAGGGACACGCCATCGAGTACGGTGCGCGGGCCATACGACTTGCGGAGCCCATCGAGCGAGATCATGGCTGCGGCCTCATGCGAGGGGATGCATCGGCGAGCGAGGGGGTGAGCACAGGGAAGACCCGTTCGGCGGCATCGAGCACCAGCAGGACGGGGCTGCGCAGCAGCAGCAGCGCCTCGGGATGCTTCTCCACCACCAGCGCGAAGAAGCGCACGGGATGGAAGGGCACGTCGCCCCGCCCGTCGCGGTCGAGGTCGTAGCCGCGGTAGCCGTCCCAGTAGTTGGCGTCGAAGGTGCTGCGCACCGTACGACTGTTGGTGGCCACGTCGAAGGCGTTGCCGACGAACTGGTTGCCGGTGAAGTGGTTGTCGAGCGCGTCGGCCATCAGGCGGACGGCCCAGCCGTTGGCGCGGAACTCGTTGTCGGCGATCTGTAGGCGCGAGGCGCCCTCGAGATACAGCCCGGTGGAGCTGCCCACGAAGCGGTTACCGATGAGCACGCCGTCGGTGATCTCCTTGAGCAGCAGCGCGTAGGCGGCGCTGCCCTGGGCCTCGAGAAAGGCATTGTCGCGCATCTCGATCCCCTTGGAGTACATCACCGCCACACCGGCCCGGTTGCGCACGAAGGTGTTGCGCTCGTAGCGGCAGGAGTCGGAGAACATGAAATGCAGGCCGTAGCGCGCGTTCTCCTCGCTCACGTTATCGGTGGCCACCGCCCCCTTGGAGAATTCGAAGTAGATGCCGTCGCGCTGGCCGGTGATGCGATTGCGCTCCACGCGGGTGTTGGGCGAGTGCCAGAGATGCACCCCGTTGCCGTTGGAGGATTCGCCCCCGCCGGCGCCACGGATGTCGTTGCCGCGCACCAGGCAGCCGTCGGCACGCTGGAGATAGATGGCGAAGAGCGCCGCGATGAAGTGGTTGTCGTCGACCACGCAGCGCGCGACCTCCACCACGCGGAGCGCGGCGCGGTCCTGCATGTGCGTGACGCCGGTGTTGGCGAAGGCGAAGCCGCGGACGGTGACATCGTCGGCGCGGATGGTGAGCAGCTCGCGCGCGCCCTCGGCGTCGAGCAGCGGGCGGCCTTCGCCAATGAGCGTGAGGCGCGGCACGCGGATGTCGATCGTGGGCTCACGGTAGGTCCCGGCCGCCACGCGGATGGTCGCGCCGGGGCGCGCCGCCGCCACGGCGGCGCCAATCGTCGTGAAGCGCTCCCCAGCCCCCACGCGCAGATCCTGCGCGGCGGATTCACCCGCCGCGAAGCTCAGCAACGCGAGAAGGACGAGCGCGCGCCGCATCTCAGTGCCCGCCGTGCGAGAGCACTGCCGCCGAGTCGGCGACCAGCGCCCGCCACGACACGGTCACGCCGCCGGTGCGTGCGCCCTCGGCCGCGGCAGCCGCCGGCGTGGCGAAGGACACCGCGCGCCCCATCGGCCCGCGCAGCACGCCATCCAGCAGGTATCCGGCTTGCTCGGCGCGCACGAAGGTCGCAGGCGCCGCCACGTCGGCCACCCACACCGAGGCAATGCTCTCGGCGGGTGCGGACCCCACGAAGGCCGCCAGGCACTCCACCGAGTCGAACACCTGCACCCGCCCGGTGCGCATCACCACCTGCGCCCCGTAGCGCGCATCGGTGATCTCCATCTTGCAGTAGTGGCACTGGTCCTGGCCCAGCGCGATCGGTCGCGGTCCGGCCGGCGCGCAGCCGCTGGCCACGGCGCCCAGCAACAGCGCGGCCGCCAGGCCGCGCCGCTTGCGCGAGTCAAGGATCGCCAACGCCACCAGCACGGCGGCCAGCGAGATGGCAATGCCGCCGCCCGAGGGCCACGAGGTCGCACGGAAGTTCAGCAGCTTCTTGGAACCGATCAGCGGAGGCTGGTACGTCATCCCCTCCACCTTGATGATGGCCACCTCTTCATCGAGGTCGTGGCCGTAGTCGTAGCCCCAACGCCAGTAGTCATAGAGCCCAGCGGTGAGCGTGAGGGCCAGCACGCCCCCCCAGACGTACAGGGGGACGCGCCGCCCCCACGCGGCCACCGCCAGTCCACCGGCGATCAGTACACCGAGGATCCAGGGCATGTACTTCAGCTCGGGAATGGCCTCGGGCACGATCGCCTTCATGCCGATGTAATGGTTGAGGTTGTTGATCGAGTTGAGATCCTGGGGCTTGAGCCCACGCACCCCATCGATCTCGATGAACATCCCGAGGCCCTCCGGATACTGCGGCGCGATGAGATCCACGCGCCACAGCGGGAGCACATAGGCGGTGCACATCAACACCGCCGCCACGGCCACCATCCAGCGGGCCCGGGACGTCATGGTCAGTTCCCTCCGGCGGGCGTCACGCGCCCGGTGAAGGCCTTGAGCGCCACCGCCGCACCGCGCGGCGACACCCGCACGTAGCCCTGCATCTCCTGGTGCAGCGCCGAGCAGAAGTCGGTGCAGTAGAAGGGATAGACCCCCGCCCGCTGCGGAATCCACTTCAGCGTGCGCGTCTCCCCCGGCATGATGAGCAGTTCCGCGTTGGTCGCGCCGAGGATGGCGAACCCGTGCGGCACGTCCCAGTCCTGCTCGAGATTGGTGACGTGGAACATCACCGTGTCGCCCACCGTCACCCCTTCGATGTTGTCGGGCGTGAAGTGCGAACGGATCGAGCTCATGCGCACGTGCACGACGTTGCCTCGCCGCTCGATGCCCGTCTCGCGCTCGGCGCGCACCACCTGCGGGTGCCGATTCTCGGCGATCTGATAGAAGCGGATCTGGCGATCGCGGACCTTGCTGGCCTCGATGGCATTGCCATAGTGCGGCTCACCATTGGTCGGGAAGTCGAGCAGCAGCTGCATGCGCTCACCGGTGATGTCGTACAGCTGCGCCGAGTGGGCGAGCTCCGGACCCGTCGGGAGATAGCGATCCTTCGTGATCTTGTTCATCGCCAGGGCGTAGCGGCCGTAGGGCTTCCGCGTGCCGCCGCCAGGAATCATCAGGTGGCCCACCGAGTAGAACGTCGGCTGGCGGTCCACGACTTCCCAGGTCCCGAGCTTCCACTTCACGATCTCGGACGAGAGGAACATCGAGGTGTAGGCGTAGCCCTTGCCGTCGAACTCGGTGTGGAGGGGACCGAGGCCCGGCTCCTGCACTTCACCGGCCAGCGTGGCGTTGTACTGCAGCACCGGAATGCCCTCGAGGTCGCCTTCGAACGACTTCGCGGCGATGGCTTCGAGCATCTTCGTGGCCGAGTGCACCGGGATCACCGAGGCCAGCTTGCCGCCGGCGACGATGTACTCACCGGTGGGATCCACGTCAGCGCCGTGCGGCGACTTCGGTGTCGGGAGGAAGTACATCACCCCCGGGCAGTCCGCCGGCGACATCTGGAGCACGCTGGTGCGGCGCTGCGAGCGCGCCACGCGCGTGAACTCATCCATATGGTTGTGGAAGTACTCGGCGGCCGTGCGACGGCCCTTGCCCGCGCGCACGCAGGCCTCGGCGGCACGGTAGTTCACCGCCGCGATGTAGTCCTTGTCGTTCTGCGAGGCGTTCACCTCGAGCAGCGTGCTGGCTTGCTCCGTGTTGTACGACGAGAAGAACATCCAGCCGGCCGACGGACCCTTGCCGGCGCGGGCCAGGTCATAGTTGAAACCCGGCACGATCAGCTGGAAGGCGATGTCCATCTTCCCCGGCTGGTTGGCCGTGATGAAGGAGATCTGCCCGCGGAAGTGGCGCTTGTACTCCTCGATCGGCACGTCGCGGTTCGGCACCGGGATGCTGAAGCGTGTGGAGGAGACGATGTATTCCGTGTTCTCGGTGACGAAGGGCGAGGCGTGGTTGCCGGCGGCGTTCGGGATCTCGAGGATCTCCGTCGTCTCGAAGGAGGTGAGGTCCACGCGGGCCACGCGCGGCGTGTTGTTGCCGTTCACGAAGAGCCAGCGACCGTCGTCCTCGCCAGCGGTCTGCGAGAGCGCCGTGTGGTGGAGGTCATCCCAGGGAATGAATCCGTAGGAGGTCTCCAGCATGGGCTTGGTCTCCTCGGAGTAGCCCCAGCCATTCTCGGCGTGCTGCGAGAACACCGGAATCACGCGAAGGAGGCGACCCGAGGGGAGGCCATAGACGCCCACCTGTCCGTTGAATCCGCCGGAGAGGAAGGCATAGAGCTCATCGTGTTCGCCGGGGGCGACATAGACGCGCTGCGCATTGTCGGCGCTGCCGGCCAGCGACGCGGAGCGTCCGCCGGAGCAGGCGTACCCGACGCCGACCGCGCCGAGGAGCAGCGCGCCGGTGATCAGGCGGGAGCGAGAGAAGTAGGACATGGGGGACCTCGAACGAGGTTTCTGGGGTGCGGGGTCGGCGAGGGGGCCGTCCGATTCGAGGGGTTGCCTCGAACGCTTAAAAGGTGCATCTTACTTGCACCTTTCATCCAGTCCGATTTCCCCGGAAAACCTGTCAGGAGTTCCCCCTACGGAGGGCTGATGCGCCTCACGCGACACACCGACAACGCCCTGCGGGCGCTCATCTACCTCGGGATCCACACCACCGACTCCCCGTCCCGCATCGCCGACATCGCCCGGCGCATGGGCATGAGCGAGGACCACGTGGCCAAGGTGGTGGCCCGCCTGGCCCAGCTGGGCTACGTGGAGACCATCCGCGGCCGCACCGGCGGCGTCCGACTCGCCCGGGATGCCGAGGAGATCAACGTCGGGGAAGTCGTCCGCGCCACGGAAGACAACCTGACCTTGGTGGAGTGCTTCGACCCCGCCACGAACCAATGCCCCATCGCCCCCGTCTGCGCCCTCGCGCCGGCGCTCGATGAGGCCCTGAGCGCTTTCCTCGCCGTCCTCGACCGCTACACCCTCGCCGACCTCACGACCAAGCCACGGGCGCTAGCCAAACTCCTCGTCGCGTAGTTGCAGTTCCCCGCACCGCCGTTCCCCCCGCACCGCCGTTCCTTCCGTCTTCCGTCTTCCGTCTCAGGCCCTCCCATGGACTGGTTCGTCCGCGCCTTCCTCAAGGCCTCGTTAGTCTGGCTCTCCCTCGCCGTGCTCCTCGCACTGGTCATGGCTTTCGTCCCGACCCTCACCGTGTACCGCACCGCCCATCTCCACATGGCCCTGCTGGGCTTCGTGGGCCAGATGATCTACGGCGTGGCCCTGCACGTGGTCCCGCGCTTCTTCGGCCAGCCGCTCGTACACCGGCGTCTCGCCGAAGTGCAGTTCTGGGCCGCGCAGGTGGGGCTCGCCGCCCTCGCACTGGGCTTCATCACACGCGTCCACGGCGCACCATTTGCCACCGGCCTGATCGTCGCCGGCGGACTCGCCTCGGCGCTGGGCGCGGGGTGTTTCGTGGTGAACGTCTGGCGCACCATCGATGCCAGCCCGATGTCGGCCGTGCATCAGCGTGGCGGGCGGGCGCTCACCACGCTGCCGCAGCCAGACGCACACTGAAACTGGGCAGGCCCGCGCCGCGTAGCGCCTGAAGACGCAACCCAGCGGGACTTGGGGTTGTCCCTTAGGAACACGCCTCGAGGAGCTCGCCCGTGCCCGCCTGGATCTCCGAGTTGTCCCTCGCGTGGCGCGCGCTGCGCCGCACCCCCGGGTTCCTCGCCACCACCGTGGGTACGCTGGCCCTCGCCATCGGTGCCGCCGTCGGGATGTTCAGCGTGGTCAACGCGGTGTTGCTGCGCCCGCTACCCTTCCCTCACGCCGACCGGCTGGTCATCCTCTCGGGCACGGCACCAGGCTCGGACCTGCCCGAGACCTTCGGCCTCGGACTCGACTTCTATCTCGAGTACAAGGAACAGTCAAAGCTCCTTGACGGCCTCTTCGTGTTCAGTGGCGGGACCTCCACCTTCCGCACCGACGAGCGGGTGGAGCGCCTCCCGATGGCCTTCCCCTCCCCCGACATGTGGGCCACCCTCGCCGTGGAGGCCCAGCTCGGACGCCTGCCGCGGGACGAAGACGAGAACGTGATCGTGCTGAGCGATCGGCTCTGGGCCGACTGGTTCGCGCGTGATCCGGGCGTCCTCGGCAGGCGCTACTTCACCGCTGGGCAGATGCGGGAAGTGATCGGTGTGATGCCCGCGGGCTACGCCTTCCCCGAACAGGCGCTGCTGTGGGTCCATCAGCGCATCGCCCTCACCGACGTGCAGCCCGGCAACCTCGGCTTCCCCGTCGTGGCGCGCATGAAGCCAGGGGTCACCACCGAGCAGCTTGCCGCCGAGCTCACGCAGATCTCGAAGGGGCTTCCCGAACGCTTCGGCGGACCGCCCAGCTACGCCCGCCTGATCGGCCAGCACCGCGCACTGGTGGATCCGATGCTCGACCGCCTCGTCTCGCCCACCGTGCGCAGTTCGCTCTGGATCCTGCTCGGCGCCGTGTCCATCGTGCTGCTCATCGCCTGCGCGAACGTCACCAACCTCTTCATGGTGCGCGTGGAGGGGCGTCAGCGCGATCTCGCCGTGCGCCGTGCGCTTGGCGCCACGCGTGCGCAACTCGTGCGACTGCAGTTGGCGGAGGGGGCCTTCGTGGCAATCGCCGCTGGAGTCCTGGCAGTGCTCCTCTCGGCCCTCACGCTGCCGCTCTTCCTCCAGGCGGCGCCCGAAGGCATTCCACGACTCGGCACCGTGCACTTCGACCTCTGGACCGTGGCTGCCGCCTTCGGCCTCGTCATCGTGAGCGCGCTGGCCTGCAGTCTCATTCCGGCGCTGCGCGCCTCCGCCCCGGACCTGCGCCGCCTGCGCGAAGGCGGGCGTACCGGCACCGGACGCCGGCACTGGGGACGCGACGCGCTCGTCGTGGGGCAGACGGCCCTCGCGCTGGTGCTCTTGATCGGCTCGGCCCTGCTGGTGCGCAGCTTCCAGCAGTTGCGCGACGTGGATCCCGGCTACGACACGGCCAATCTCTACACCTTCCAGTTCGCGCCCGAGCAGGACCATCTCATCGACGGTCCGAGCTGGGGCCGCCTGCATCTCGATTTCATGGATCGCGTGCGGGCGCTGCCGGGCGTGGAGCTCGTCGGCGTGGTGAACAACATTCCGCTCGACGAAGGCACGGGAACCATCCGCTACCTCACCGAAGGCATGGCGGCGGAGGACGGCGGTGTGCTGCTCAACCGTAACTTCGCCGGCGGCGACTACTTCGAGGCGATGGGCATCTCCCTGCTGCGCGGACGCACCTTCTCGCTGGACGAGGCGGTGACACCGAACTCCAGCGTCATCGTGAGCCGTTCGGCCGCCGAGAAGCTGTGGCCGGGCAAGGACCCACTGGGCCAGCGCCTGAGTCGGCCCGGGCAGCCGCACATCTACTTGGTGGTGGGCGTCGTGGCGGACGTGAAGCAGGACGACTGGCGCGAGGTGGGCGAGGAGGGGGTGTACCACCCGCTCACCGGCCCCACGGCGGACTTCTACGGCATGGGCTCACCGGCATACGTGGTGAAGTCAGCGCGCGCGGCCTCACTCACACGCGAGATCCGCGACCTTGTGCGCCAGATCGCACCGGAGGCGCCGGTGTACCGTGAGTTCACCATGGAGTTCCTCGCCGAACGGTCCATGGTACAGTTGACCTTCACGATGCTCACGCTGGGCGTGGTCTCGGTGCTGGCGCTGATCCTCGGCGCGGTGGGACTCTACGGCGTGCTGTCGTACGTCGTGGCCGAGCGGACGCGGGAGATCGGCGTGCGCATGGCCCTGGGCGCGACGGCCGGTGCGGTGCAGCGGATGATCGTCGCGCAGGGCGCGCGGGTGGTGGTGATCGGCGTCGCCATCGGAGTCGGAGTGGCCTTACTCTCCACGCGGGCGCTGCGGACCATCCTCTACGGCGTGTCGGTGGTGGATCCGCTGGTGTTCGTGGGGATGTCGCTGCTGCTGCTGGTGATCGCGATGGTCGCGGCCTACTTGCCGGCGCGGCGCGCGAGCACGGTGGACCCGATGGAGTCCATGCGCGTGGACTGAGGGATCGGCTACGGCGCCTGGCGCAGCCCGGCGCCGTAGCCGTAGTGCACGCCCAGCTTGGCCAGCAACGCCACCAAGCGCCGCAGGCCGAGTCCCATCACGGAGAAGTAGTCCCCGTCCACGCGCTCGACGATCGTCGCACCCCAGCCCTGGATGCCGTAGGCGCCGGCCTTGTCCATCGGCTCGCCGGTCGCCACGTACTCGGCGATCTCGGTGTCGCTGAGCGGGCGGAACGTGACCGTGACTTCCTCCACCGCGCTTTCGGTGCGCCCGCCCTGCGCCACGGCGATGGCCGTGAACACCGTGTGCGAGCGCCCAGCCAGGAGCTTCACCATGCGCCGCGCATCGGCGGCATCGGCAGGCTTGCCGAGAATGTCGCCATCCAGCACCACGATGGTATCGGCGGCGATGACCAGCGCCTCCGGATGCTTCAGCGCCAGCGCATGGGCCTTCTCGCGCGCGAGGCGCTCGCAATGCGGCACAGGCGCTTCGTGGGGCAACACCGTCTCGTCGATGTCCGCCGGCATCACCTCGTGGGCGATGCCGATGAGCGCGAGCAGTTCGCGACGCCGCGGCGACTGCGAAGCCAGGATGACGCGGGGAGCGCTCATCGTTCCAGGGAAATGGTGACGGGCCCATCGTTCACCAACTCGACGTCCATCATGGCACCGAATTCGCCGGTGGCGACGCGGAGCCCACGCTCGCGCAGGAGCGCCACGAAGCGCTCGTAGAGCGGGATGGCCACCTCCGGCCGCGCCGCGTCAATGAAGCTCGGTCGCCGGCCCTTCGATGCATCGCCGTAGAGCGTGAACTGGCTCACCACGAGCACCGCGCCCCCGACGTCGTCGAGGCCGAGGTTCATCTTGCCCTCGGCATCGGGGAATAGCCGCAGCCCAGCGATCTTGTCGGCCATCCAGACGCAGGCGGCTTCGGTATCGGAGTGCGTGAAG
The DNA here is from genome assembly GCA_024710705.1 of Gemmatimonadaceae bacterium. Taxonomy (GTDB): domain Bacteria; phylum Gemmatimonadota; class Gemmatimonadetes; order Gemmatimonadales; family Gemmatimonadaceae; genus Pseudogemmatithrix. The sequence goes on from JANJUF010000133.1 coordinate 12,310, forward strand.
CCCACCAGCAGCACATAGCCCTTGGCGATGGCGCCGACCGAGGCGCCGTTGCTGCGAACCTCGCCGCGCGTCACGCGTTGCAGAATCACTCGCATGGCGAACCCACAACTGCATTTGCCACAGAGGCACAGAGACACAGAGCATCCTGAGAATGTCTCTGTGTCTCTGTGCCTCTGTGGCAAGGTTGTTGAGTCTCTCCGCTCACGCCTTGAGTCTCACGTCGACTACCGAACCACCACGCGGGCCCAGTCCCATCCCTCGAGGCCCTGGGCATTGACGGCCTTCACTGCCACATGCCAGCCCGGCTGTAGCGAGCGCAGCGTGGCGCGGGGATTCTGGGTGGTGAGGCTGTAGCGCGTGGGCGTCTCCGGCGGGCCGTAGGTGACCATGTACCGCGCGATGCCCTTCTCGCGGGCCGCGTCCCAGGTCACCGTATTGCCGGTGGCCACCAAGCCCGTGAGCCGCGACGGGCTCGACGCCATCAGCATGATGGTCGCGATCGTCGTCTTGCTCGTCTCGGCCAGCTGGCGGTGGTTGATCGTCTCGAGGACGTCGTGCACCTGGTGGTAGTGCGGGTTGCCCAGGATCGGGTACGAGCCGATGCCGGCGATGATGTCGCCCCAGGCGTCGTAGAGGGCCTGCGCGTCGGTGCTCTTGTAGTAGAACGCGTCGTAGGTGATCAGCTCGGAGAAGTGGATCGCCGCGGCGTGCTGCACGTCGCGCAGGCCGGGGTTCGAGTAGCGGATCGTGTTGTCGAGGCGATGGTCGTTGGACCATCCCATCATGTCGTTGTTGAGCGCGCCCACCACCGTGATGGAATCCTTCATGCGGCGGCCGAACTCGCGCGCGCCGCGCAGGCCCGACTCTTCGCCGGTGAAGGCCACGAACATCACCGTCGCCGGGAGCGGGCGGGTGGACAGCACCCGCGCCGCCTCGAGGATCATCGCCGTGCCGGAGGTGTTGTCATCGGCGCCGGGGCCCTCGGCGCGCGAATCGAAGTGCGCACCGACCACGTACACGAGTTCGGGGTTCACCGTGCCCGGAATCGTGGCCAGCACA
>JANJUF010000002.1 GCA_024710705.1 Gemmatimonadaceae bacterium
CCCGAGCTCCCGGAAGAGGAGCGCATCGTGAACTTCAATTACATCACGCCCGGCTGGTTCGCGCTGATGCGCACGCCGCTCATCGCCGGCCGCGACTTCGACGCCCGCGACCGCACCGGCAGCCCGATGACGGGCGTGGTGAATCAGAAGTTCGTGGAGAAGTACTTCCCCGGCCAGTCGCCCATCGGAAAGGTGGTGCGCACGGCGGACTATCCCGACCGGCCCGGACAGACAATCGAGATCATCGGCGTGGTGGGCGATGCGGTGTATACCGACCTGCGCGAGCCCCTGAGCCCCACGCTGTACTGGGCCGCGGCGCAGAGCGAGACGGCGCCCGGGAGCGTGGTGCTTACGCTGCGCACCACTTCGGAACAGCCGCAGGAGATCTCGCAGGCCGTCACGGCGGCCATCACCAGCGTGCATCCCAACATCACGGTGAGCTACCGGGCGATGGCCGAGGACGTCCGCGCGGCGCTGTCGCAGGAGCGGCTGATTGCGCTGCTCTCGGCGTTCTTTGGCGGGCTGGCGTTGTTGCTGGCAGCGCTCGGGCTCTACGGCATCACGGCCTACGCGGTGATCCGTCGCCGCGCCGAGATCGGGATTCGCCTGGCACTGGGCGCCACGCCGCGGCAGGTGGTGAACATGGTGCTCTCGCGCACCGGGGCGCTGGTGGGCAGCGGCATCATCCTCGGCGGGGCTGCCGCTTGGTATCTCTCGCGCTTCGTCTCGGCCCTGCTGTTCGGGCTGGATCCCACGGATCCGGTGACCATCGCGGGGGCGATGCTGGTGCTGGCGGGGATCTCGACGCTGGCGGCGTGGATTCCGGCGCGGCAGGCGGCGTTGGTGGATCCGGCGGAGGCGCTGCGGGAGGGGTGAGTGGGGCACTTGCGCCGTAGCACAGAGATGCTACCTTTGTAGCATACTTGTGCTACGGAGGCTGTATGGTGCGCGAACTCACGCTCCGCCAAGTCGGCGGCTCGATCGGGGCGACAATTCCCAAGGATATGGCGGACCGCCTCCACCTTGTGGCCGGCGACAGGGTGCTGGCGGTGGAGACTGACCGCGGCATCCTGTTGACGCCATACGATCCGGATGTCGAGGCCGGACTCGCGGTCGCCGCCCACGCATCGAGAAAGTTCCGGAACGCGCTTCGCGAGTTGGCCAGGTAGGCCGTGGCCACACTCCGGTGGGTGCCGCGGCTCGTCGTGGACGCTGCGCACTTGGACCAGTTGCGCGAGCACGGCGGGCTGCACCGCATCGGAGACGAGGGCGCGCTAGAGGCGGCGCTCGTGCGTCCGCAACAGAAGGCGAACTACGAGCCCGACTCGGACCTCGCGACCCTGGCCGCGGCGTACGCGATCGGGCTCGCGAAGGCGCATCCGTTCAACGACGGGAATAAACGGATCGCCTTCCTCACGGCGGTGATCTTCCTCGGGCTGAACGGGAAAGACCTCGACGCAACCGAAACAGAGGTCGTTCAGGCGATGTCGGCGCTGGCGGCGGGCTCGCTCACGGAAGTGGCGATGGCGACGTGGATTCGGGAACGCCTCGTGCGGCTCGAGCTGTAAGCCCGCAGCCTTCACCGCGAAGCCTACTCAGCACCACGAGCGGGATCCTCCGACCACTGGCTGGCTGGCGACCTCAGCAAGGCCGGGCTAACCTAACCGCTCGATGAGTATCGACATCGCCACCTTGCGTCCCAAGCTCGAGGCAGCGCTCGGAGAGCGACTCCAGCTCGGCGAGCTCCTCGGGCAAGGCGGCTTCGGCGCCGTCTTCCGCGCGCGCGATGCCTTCCTCGAGCGCGACGTCGCCATCAAGGTGCTGGACCCGTCCCTCGCGCTCGACGCCACCCAAGAAGAACAGTTCCTGCACGAAGCGCGGACCATCGCCGCCGCCGAGCATCCGCACATCGTGCCCCTCTACTCCGCCGAGTCGAACGGGGGCCTGCTCTACCTCGTGATGCGGCTGCTTCCCGGACGCTCGCTCGAGGATCGGATCGCCGAGGGGAAGCTGCCCGTGGCCGAAGCGGCGCGGCTCGCGCTCGAATGCGCCCGCGCGCTCGCCGCCGCGCACGCGGTTGGTGTGGTGCACCGCGACATCAAGCCCGCGAACATCCTCCTCGACACCAGCGGCCACGCCACCATCACCGACTTCGGCATTGCGATCGTCACCTCGCGCCCGGCGCGCGATGCGCAGGGACCGACCACCGGCACGCCGCACTACATGAGCCCCGAGCAGGCCCTCGGCGAGCCAGTGGATGGTCGCTCCGATGTGTACGCGCTGGGCGTGGTGCTCTACGAGATGCTCACCGGCGTACGTCCCTTCGCGGGCCGCAACGCCACGGAAGTCGTAGCCCAGCACATCTCGGCGCCCATTCCGAAGGTGTCGGACCGCGAGCCGCAGATGCCGATCGCCATCGCCACGCTCGTGGGTCGCATGCTCGCCAAGGATCCGGCGGGGCGCCCCACGGCAGACGAGCTCGTGACGGAACTGACATTGGCGAGCTCGGGCGACGCAATGCTGACCCCGGCGCAGCGCAGGCGGCGGCGCTGGAAGCGCCGCGGGATCTACATCACCATCGCGGCAGTGAGCGCGGGAGTCGTTGCCGTCATCGGCGTGCGCCTGGCGGTGCGGTTGATGGCGCTCGTCGCGAGCGGCGGCGAAGGGGCCGATCCCGCGCTCGTGGCCACGGGCGATGCGGTGCCGGACTCAATCGTGCAACAGGCACGCGCCGCAGGGCTCATCGGCGCGAACGAACGCATCGAGTTGGTGTTCATCAAATCCGATCGCGCCTTCCCCGATGTCGCCTTGTTCACCGACTCCGCCATCGTCCGTGCGTCGCCCTCCGGCACCATCCGGCGTTCCCGCCACGACAGCGACATCAACCTCCAACCCCTCCCGCGCGGTGGGACTCCAGGCGGGCTGCTGATCGTGACGGAGCGAGGGCTCACGCCCGATACGTTCTACCAGGACTTGAGTTCACGCGAGGGATTCCAGCTGGCGAGCGCGTTCCAGGCGTGGGGGCGGGCGCGGAGGATGCGGGATTCGCTTCCGCAGTAGCGACGCGTCCACCCACCCAATAGCGACGAACGCTCATTCACGAGTCACCGGTTGCGGCCGGCCGTCACGATTCGTACGATAGTGCGCGGCCCAAACTCGTCGGCATCCGCTTCGCGGATGCGGCAGTGCGCCTCCACGCCGGCTGTGTGGCCGGCCCCCCGCAACGCGGGGGGATCTCTCCACCCCTGCAGGAGTCTCTCGATGCGTAAGATGGTAGCGTTCTCCGCCGTCGCCGTGAGCCTCGTGCTCGCCGCGTGCGGCGAGACGGTCACCCCGACCGCTTCACTCGGCCCCGCGCAGGCCGATGCCCGCCAGGCCGAACGAGTGATCGTCGTCTTCCAAGACGGCGTCACCGATGTCCCGGGCCTCGCCCGTTCCCTCGTCGCCCAAGGCGGCGGGGAACTTCACTTCACCTACGGCACCGCAATCAAGGGGATGGCGGCCTCGCTGCCGGCGGCGGCACTCGACGGCATCCGCAGCAATCCGAACGTGGCGTATGTCGAGCGGGACGCGGCGGCGGTGCTGCACCAGACCACGCAGACCAACGCCACCTGGGGACTCGATCGCGTTGACCAGCGTGACCTGCCATTGAGCGGGACCTACACGTACAACAACAACGGGTCCGGCGCGAACGTGTACATCTTCGATACGGGCGTGCGGAAATCGCACAACGACTTCGGTGGTCGCGTGCAGTACGTGCCGAACGGCGCGAATGGTGATTTCGTGGGCGATGGCCACGGCAGCGCCGAGGACTGCCACGGGCACGGCACGCACGTCGCTGGCACTGCCGCCGGTGCGACTTGGGGTGTCGCCAAGGGCGCGCCGATCTGGGCCGCGCGTGTGGTGAACTGCAATGGCGGCGGCCAGGTCTCGATGGCCATCGCCGCCGTCGACTGGGTCACGGCCAACGGCCTCCGCCCGGCGGTCGTGAACATGAGCCTTGGATACGGTGATGTGCAGTCGCTGCGCGACGCCGTGGAGAACTCCATCGCCGCGGGCGTCAACTACTCCGTCTCGGCCGGCAACGGTGACTTCCTCGGCCGACCGCAGGATGCTTGCCAGCAGAGCCCAGGGGGCGCGCCGAATGCGATCACGGTTGGCGCCACGAGCAGCAGTGACGCCGAGGCCTCGTTCTCCAACTATGGGCCGTGTGTTGATATCCTCGCGCCCGGCGTCAGCGTGACGTCCGCGTGGTACACCAGCAACACGGCGACGAACACCATCAGCGGTACGTCGATGTCGGCCCCGCACGTGACCGGCGCGGTCGCGCTCTACCTCACCGCCAACGCCTCGGCGACGCCCGCCCAGGTGGCCCAGGCCCTCATCGACAATTCGTCGCTCAACAAGATCACACTCCACAGCCGGAGCGTGAGCAACGGCACGCCGAATCGCCTGCTCTACACGCTCTTCATCGGCGGCGGCGGTGGTGACCCGACCAACCAGCCGCCGACGGCGTCGTTCACCTACAGCTGCACCGACCTCGCCTGCAGCTTCAATGGCAACGGCTCGAGCGACAGCGATGGCAGCATCACGTCGTACGCGTGGAACTTCGGCGACGGTACGACCGGCAGCGGCGTGACGGTGAACAAGACCTACGCCTCGGGGGGCACCTTCACGGTGACGTTGACCGTCACGGATAACGAGGGCGCAACGGGGAGCCAGGCGCAGAACGTCACGGTCACGGCTCCGTCCACTGGCATCACATTGAACGTGAGCACGTCCAAGGTCAGGGGTGTCACCACCGCGACGCTCAACTGGTCCGGCGCGACGTCCAGCGTGGATGTGTTCAAGAACGGCAGCTTCCTGAAAACAGTCTCAGGTACCTCCACCACGGATAACCTGGGTCGCGGCGGCGGCTCGGTGACGTACCGCGTGTGCAACGCGGGCACGTCCACCTGCTCAGCCGATGTGACGAGCACGTACTAACCGATTCTCGCTGGGAGGGCCGCCCCGGATGCGCATGTCGCGCTTCCGGGGCGGTCTGGCGTAATGATATGCACGTATGTCGCGCGCGAGCACGATCTTCCGCATACTCCATCAGAGCCCGCCCCTGACAGGAGCCCCCGATGTTCGACAAACGTCACCTCGCCCTCCCCGCCCTCGCCCTACTCGCGCTCCTCGCGCCCGCAGCCGTCGCCCAGGACCACCAACACGACCACGCCGTCGGCACGGTAGAGTTCCCCACCGCGTGCAACGCCGCCGCGCAGCGCACGATCAACACCGCGGTGGCGATGCTGCATTCCTTCTGGTTCGTCGAGGCGCGCCGCACGTTTGCGGCGGCGGCCGAGGCCGACCCGACTTGCGGCGTGGCACACTGGGGCGTCGCCATCACGCACTTCGGGAATCCGTTCGCCGGCGGCCCGGGGCCCGACGGCAATCGCGCCGGCGCCGCAGCGGCCGCGCGCGCTGCCGCCGTCGGCGGCAAGGGTCCACGCGACCAGGGCTACATCGCGGCCGCCCAGCGCCTCTTCGCCAACCACGAGCAGCTGGACAACCGTGCGCGCATGCGCGCCTACCAAGCAGCACTTGCCGAGATGTACGCGAACGATCCGGCCGACTCGGAAACCGCGATCTTTCACGCGCTCTGGATGACCGCCAACGCATCGCCGCTCGACTCGACCTTCGCCGAGCAACGCAAGGCCGCCGATATCCTGAACCCGCTCTACGTGCAGTTGCCCGACCACCCGGGACTGGCGCATTACATCATCCACGCGTTCGACTCGCCGCCGCTGGCGCACCTGGCACTCGATGCGGCGCGGCGCTACGCCGCAATCGCGCCCGACGCACCGCACGCGCTCCATATGCCGTCGCACACCTTCACGCGGCTCGGCCACTGGGACGAATCCATCCAGACCAACCGCCGGTCAATGGACCTCGAGCCGCCGGGCTCCAAGGCGCACGCCGCAGACTACATGGTGTACGCCTACCTCCAACAGGGCCGCGACGAGGCGGCGCGTGCAGTGATGGGCGAGGTCGGACTCGATCCCGCCACGGAGGACCCCAGCGGCGTGGTCGGACGCATTGCCGGCTACAACTCCGTGGCACTGCAGGCGCGCTATGCGCTCGAGCGCAATGACTGGGCCTTGGCGGCGGCGCTCCCGCTGCCGGTCGGGCAACCACCGTCGGTTGAGGCGGTGACTCGCTTTGCCCGCGCCCTCGGCGCCGCGCGGTCGGGGAATGCCGCGGCCAGCCGCGCCGAACTCGATGCACTCCGTGCGTTGGTCGCGCGGATGACCGAAGCGCGTGATCCCTACTGGCCCATCGTGGTGGACGCTCAGCGCTTGGCCGCCGAGGCCTGGGTGCTCCATCTCGAAGGCAAGCACGATGACGCGCTGCGGACTGCCGCCGAGGCGGCCGCCAAGGAGGATCTGGTGGAGAAGCATCCGGTCACGCCTGGGCCGCTGATCCCCAGCCGCGAACTGCTGGGCGACATTCTGATGCTTCACGGAAAGCCGGCGGATGCGCTCGTGGCCTACGAGCAGACGCTGGTGAAGGAGCCGAACCGCTTCCGCGCGCTGCACGGCGCGGCCAGTGCGGCGCAGGCTGCGGGGCGGGCGGAGGTTGCGCTACGCTACTACCGCGAGCTGGTGGAGCTCGGCGCAAGCGAGTCCACGCGCGCTGAGCTCGCCGCCGCGCGTGCGTACCTGCGGCGGTAGTGACAACCCCAACGCTTATATTTCCGAACATGGTCCCCCCGGCTCCCATCTACCTCGATCACGCCGCCACCACCCCGGTCCGCCCGGAAGTGCTGGAGGCGATGACCCCCTTCTACGGCCCCCGCTTCGGCAACCCCAGCAGCACGCACCGCTGGGGCCGCGAGGCCCGCGCCGCCCTCGACGAGGCCCGCGAGCGCGTCGCCACCTGCCTCGGCGCCGCCCCCGACGAAGTCTGCTTCACCTCCGGCGGCACCGAGGGCGACAACCTCGCCGTGCTCGGCGGTTGGCGCATCCTCCGCGATCACGGAAAGAAGGCCGTGGTCTCCAGCCCCATCGAGCACAAGGCCGTGCTGCAGGCGGTGCACCAGGCCGCCAAGGAAGGCGCCGAGGAGCGAATGCTCAACGTGACGCGCGACGGCGCGGTGGATCTCGCCGATGCGGCCACGAAGATCACGTCGGGCGACACCGCGCTCGTGAGCGTGATGTGGATCAACAATGAGACCGGCGTGATTCAGCCGGTGGCCGAACTTGCGCAGATGGCCAAGGCCGCCGGCGCGATGTTCCACACCGACGCCGTGCAGGCCTTCGGCAAGGTGGTGGTGAGCGCGAAGGAGATTCCCTTCGATTTCGTCGCCGTGAGCGGACACAAGCTCGGCGCACCCAAGGGCATCGGCGCGTTCTACATTCGGCGCGGCGCAGCCATTGAGCCGCTGTTCTTCGGCGGTTCGCAGGATCGCGGACGTCGGCCCGGCACGGAGAACGTGGCGGCCGCAGTGGGACTCGCGAAGGCGATGGAGCTGGCGATCGCCGAGCGTGAGGCGCACTGGGCCTCGCTCGAGCAGATGCGCGATCGGCTCGAGGCACGACTGCTGGAGCGCATCCCGGACGCGGTGGTGCACGGCCGCGGCAGCAAGCGCGCACCGCATATCCTGAACATCTCGGTGCCGGGCACGGACTCCGAGTCGCTGTTGATGGCGCTGGACCTGCAGGGCGTGGCGTGCTCGAGCGGCTCGGCCTGCCAGAGCGGGAGCATCACGCCGTCGCACGTGCTGGCAGCCATGGGCGTGCGCGCCGATGTGGCCAACGCCGCGATCCGGATGAGCTTCGGCGCGCTCTCCACGCCCGCCGACGTGGACCGCGTGGCCGAGCTGTTCCCGGCGCTGATCGCCAAGGCGAGAGGCTTGAGCGGGGTGGCGTGAACCCGCTGGTCCGGCGCTACCTCAAGACGGCGATCGTCTTCCTCGTCGTCGGGCTCACGCTGGGCTTCTGGCTGCTCGTCGCCCGCGAGTTCGGCCTGCCGATGGCCTGGCGACTGCCGAGTGCGCACACGCACGCGATGCTGGTGGGCTTCGTGATGATGATGATCGCCGGCGTCGCCCTCTGGATGTTCCCGCGCGCCCGCGAGGGCGACGCGCGGTATCGCCCGGTGCTGGCCGCGATCGCCTGGTGGCTGATTGCCGGGGGCACGGCGCTGCGCGTGGTGCTGGAGTCCATCCCCGGCAGCGCGAACGCCGTGGCGCTGCGCGCTGCCATCGTCGTCGCGGGCGCGCTGCAGCTCGGCGGGCTGGTGGTCTTCTTCATCGGACTCTGGCCGCGCATCCGCGCGTCCGGTGCGAATCCCGAGGGACGCTAGCCCGGTGCCCGAGCGGCGCATCGTTCGCGCGATCGCTGCCGGACTGCTGGGCACGCTGGCGCTGGGACTTTGGCTGCGCTGGTTCCTGGCCGGCGTGGGCGTGGCACTCCCCAGCGGCGCGGCCTTCGCCCACCTTCGCCACGCCCACTCGCACCTCGGCTACTACGCCGTGCTCCTGCCACTCGCCTGGATGGCCTGGCGGGCCGAGGGCGGCGACGCACTGCGCGCGCGTGAGGGCTGGCTCTACGCGCTGGCCACGGTGGTGGCGACGATTGGATTCGCGATGGCCGGCTACGGCCTGCTCGGCATCGTCGGCTCGACCATTGTCGGCGCGCTCTGGTTGGTGGCGGGAGTGCGCGTCGCCCGTGGCACCCGCGGCAGCGACGATCCCATGGTGGCGGTGCTGCCGGGGACCGTGCTCGCGCTGTCCTGCATTCCGATCATCGCCACGTCCCTGCGCAGCGATCCGCCGCTGGCCGCGGCGGCGGTACAGAGCTTCCTCTCGGCGCTGCTCTTCCTGGTGGTGGCACCCGCAGCGCTCACCGCACTGGGGTTGCGCCAGCGTTGGGCCTGGGGCACGGTGGTCACGGGCGCGGGCGCGGCGTTCGCGCTGGGCCTCTGGCCCAGTGTGTGGACGCGCATCGCGCTCGGCGTGCACGCGCTCACCTGGCTCGTCGCGGCACGTCGGCTCCCGCAGGTGCACCACGGCGTCGTGTGGGGCGCGGCGGCGCTGGGGCTGTTGCTGGTGGCAGTGGGCGCGGTCCCGCTCGTGCACGACAGCGCCATCGCCGCCGTTCACTTCCTGGTGCTCGGGCCGTTGCTGAGCGCACTCGTGGCGCGCAATCTCGCCGCTGGCCTGCCCAGCTGGGCGTGGTGGCTGTACCACGGCGCTGTGGCCCTTCTGGCAGCTCCGCTGGCCTGGCGCGCCCTCTGGGGCGGTGGGTGGACCGGCCTGGCCTCGGCGGTGGGCGGCACGGCCGTGGTCCTCTGGTGGGGCGCGGTGCTGGGGCGCCGCCTTGGGGTTGGTATATTCCGTAGATGACCGCCTCGCCCCGCCCTACCCGCCCCCGCGTCCTCGCCGCCATGTCCGGCGGCGTGGATTCGTCCGTGGCGGCCGCGCTGCTCGTGCGCCAGGGCTACGACGTCGTCGGCGTCACGATGAAGCTCTTCAAGGACGGCGGCGACCTCCCCGACCGCCCCTGCTGCTCACTCGACAGCGTCAACGACGCCCGTCGCGTGGCCGAGTCGCTCGGCATCCCGCACTACGTGCTCAACCTGCAGGACGCCTTCGGCCGCGACGTGGTGGCCGACTTCGTGGCCGAGTACTCGGCCGGCCGCACGCCCATTCCCTGCGTGCGCTGCAACACCTTCACCAAGTTCCGCGACCTGCTCGCCAAGGCCGACGCCATCGACGCGCCGTTCATCGCCACCGGCCACTACGCCCGCGTGGCCGACGGCCGCCTGATGCGCGGCGTGGACGACAACAAGGACCAGACCTACTTCCTCTGGGGCATCGAGCGCGAGGTGCTCTCGCGGATGATCCTCCCCGTGGGCGCGATGACGAAGCCCGAGACCCGCGCCATCGCCCGCGAGTTGGGCCTGCTCACCGCCGAGAAGCCGGAGAGCCACGAGATTTGCTTCGTGCCCGATGGCGATTACGCCAAGGTGTTGGAGCGCGAGCTGCCGGCTGGCGCACCGGCGCTTGCGCCGGGACCCATCGTCACGCGCGATGGCACCGTGGTCGGCACGCACGACGGATTCGCCCGCTACACCATCGGCCAGCGGCGTCGGCTGCCCGGCGGCTCGAGCGAGCCGATGTTCGTGGTGGCGCTGCGGCCCGAGGATCGGGCGGTGGTGATTGGCCCGCGTGAGGATCTGCTCGGGCGCGGACTCACAGCCGAGGGCGTGAACTGGCTGGTGGATGCCGTGCCGGCCGTCGGCACCAGCGTGCTGGTGCGCATTCGGCACCGGGCCTCGCCCGTGCCGGGCACCGTGCTCAGCGCCGATGACGTTCGCTTCGAAGTCGCCCTCGAGGAGCCGGCCTACGCCATCGCACCCGGCCAGAGCGTGGTGCTCTACGACGCGCAGGGCGTGGTGCTCGGCGGCGGGATCATCGCTGCCAGCCGGCGCGTCCTACCAGTGCGAGCCGCCTAAGCGAAACCTCCGGCCTGGCCGCGTAGTAGGTTCTGGAGCGCCTCAGGCGCCTGATTCCCCCCGAACCCGGAGCATCCCGTGGGATTCCTCGTCTTCCTGCTCGTCGGCGTCATCGCCGGCTCCATCGCCAATGCCCTGATGGACCGCGACGGCAAGGGACTGATCAGCAGCATGTTCCTCGGCATCGTCGGCGCGTTCGTGGGCGGACCGCTGCTCGGCATCCTTGGCATCCGCAGCTTCGGCTTCATCGGCGGGATCGTGACGTCCACGATCGGCGCGGTGGTGTTGATCTGGGTGGTGCGGAAGCTCCGCGGGAAGAAGTAGGCCTCCCCCTGACGGACATCCCCCACGCGATTTCGGGGAAGCGCCGATAGGCGTGCCTTGCGCGCGGCCCAGATTGCCCAGTGAGACCTTCACGGGAGCAATCCATGTCGGCATGGCCAGAACTCGTCCGCTTCATCCGGCAACATCGCCTCGAGCCCACGCTCACGGTGTACGTGGAGGCACTTCCGGCCGCTCCCGCTGGCGACCGCGCCGCCGCCCTGCGCCTCCGCGATGCCCTCGCAAGCCTCACGCGTGAAATGGAGGACGCGCCGCCGCTCGAGAAGGCGGACTTCGACGCCTGCACGGAGGATCTCATCGAGGCGCTGCCGAGTGAGGACCGTCGTTCGCGCAGCGCCGGATGGGGCTATTTCCGCGCCGCCAGCGGCGAGCGCCTCATCATCCCCGTGCCGGCCGGCATCGAGACCTCGGCAACCTGGGCCACCGGACCGCGCGTGGTGCCGTTCCTCCGCGCCTCGAAGCCGCAGTCGGCGCTGGTGCTGCAGGTGGATCGCAAGCGCGCGCGCTTCTCGTTCCTGCACGATGGCATCGTCGAGGAGATTGTGTCGCTCGAGGCGGATGAGGCAGTCGAGGTAGGCTCGCACATGGGCGCCACCCCGAGCGTGGGCTTCCACACCGGCACCCACGGCCGCGCCGCCGCCGATGAAGTGCAGCGCCAGCGCCGCGAAGCCACCGATCGGCTCTTCGCCCTCGCGGTGAAGCGTGCTGTGCTGCTGTCGGAGGACCATCTCCCCGTGCTGGTGGGCGGGCCGGCCGCGGCGGTGCTGCGGGTCATGGCCGAGTTCCCGGCCTCGTTGGAGGAGCGCAGCGCACGGGTACCGAACCTCCGGATGGACCACCCGGAGCGCGACGTGGCCGCCCTCGTGGACGCCCTGCGCAGCCTCACGGAGCGCCAGCAACGGCAACGCGTGGAGCACCTCCGCGAGGACGCACACGGGCAGGGACGCGCCGCCGTGGGCTTCGAGCAGGCCTTCCGCGCCGCCGAGCGCGGGGCGATTGCCGAGCTGATCTTCGGCGACGGGGCCTGGCGGGCGCAGCCCGAGGCGATCGAATGGCTCCTGCACCGCGCGATCGAGGCCGGGGCAGACGTGCACTGGGCCCCGGACGGGGTGCTCGACGGCGCCGCCAAGGATGCCGACGGGATCATCACGGGGCTGCGCTTCTCGGTGCCCCCAGGCTAGCGTCGGCGGCGGCTGGGCCGGCGCGGCGGCGGAGTTGATCAGTACTCGAGCTTCGCCGCCGCCGCGAACTGTTCCATCAGCTTCCGCTGCTCGGCCGTCAGCGTGCCCGGCACCACCACCACGACCTCGACGATCAGGTCGCCGCGGGCCTCATCCTTGGCAATGCCCTGCCCGCGCACCCGGAAGCGCTTGCCGCTCGGCGTACCCGCCGGGATGGTGATCGTCACGCGCTTCTCGTCCAACGTGGACACCGTCACCTTCGACCCCAGCGACGCCTGCGCGATGTTGATCGGCGCGTGCACGATCACATCGAGGCCATCGCGCTCGAACTCGGGGTCGGGCCGCACCTGGACGGTGATGAGGATGTCGCCGGCCTCACCGCCGCGCACGCCGCGCCCACCCTGCCCCTTCAGGCGGATCTTGCTGCCGCTCTCCGTGCCCGACGGCACGGTGATCAACACCTTCTTCTGCGTGCGCGAGGCACCGGCACCCTTGCAGGTGCCGCACTTCTCGGTGGGAATCGTGCCGCGCCCAAGGCACATCGGGCAGGGCCGATTCACGGCGAAGCCACCCTGGCCGAACGAGATCGTACCGCGTCCGCCGCACTCGGGGCAACCCTGCAGCTTGGCGCCCTTGGCCGCGCCGCTGCCGTTGCAGGTGGCGCACTCCTCGTTCAGCTCGAGCGTGATGGGCACCTTGCCGCCGAGCGCGGCGACCTTGAACGGCACCTCGAGCGTGGTCTCCACGCTCTGCCCCTTCTCCGGGCCCTGCGGCCGCTGCTGCCGCCCACCCCCGAAGATGGAGCCGAACAAGTCGCCGAGCCCGCCGAGCCCACCGACGTCGAAGTCCTCCATGCGCGGGCCGCCGCCGGCACCGCCAGCGTTCGGCCGCGAGCGCGGACCGCGCTGCGTGAACGGATCGAAGGCCCCGAGCCGCCGCATGTTGTCGTACTGCTTCCGCTTCTCCGGATCGCTGAGGACGTTGTTGGCCTCGGAGATCTCCTTGAAGCGCTCGGCCGCCTTGGCATCCCCCGTGTTGGTGTCGGGGTGATACTGCTTGGCCAGGCGACGGTACTGCTTCTTGATCTCGTCGGCGGTGGCCGTCGCGGAGACGCCGAGGACGGCGTAGTAGTCCTTCTCGGCCATCACCCGTTCCACTGCTTCACGACCACGCGCGCCGGACGAAGCAGGGTGCCGTTGAGGACGTAGCCCACCTGGTACACCTGGGCGACCATGTCGTCTTCCTCGGCCGAGGCGGCCGGCATGGTGGTGATGGCTTCGTGGTGCGCCGGATCGAAGCGCGCGTCCACCGGATTCACGACGACGAGCCCGTGGCCGGCGAGCGACTTGAGGAGCTTCTTCTCGACGAGTTCGACGCCGTCGAGCACGGTCTTGGTGTCGGCGCCGTCGGGGGTCATGTGGGCGACGCGGCCGAGGTCGTCGAGGGTCTCGAGCAGTCCCTTCATCACGGCGCCCATGCCGCGGTGCTCGGCGTCCTGGCGATCGCGGACGGCGCGTTTGCGGAAGTTGTCGAACTCGGCGTAGAGGCGGAGGAACTTGTCGTTGGACTCGGCGAGGGCCTGCTGGGCCTCGGCGAGGGGGTCGTTCGCGGGCTCGGTCGTCTCGGCCGCGGCGTTGTCGGCCGTCTGCTGTTCGGCGTCCGCGGCGCGGGCTTCAGCCGCAGCGGCGTCGGCGAGTTCGTCGAGTCCTGGGGTGCGTGGGTCGGTCATGTAGGTAAGTTCGCCGTTTCTCCTCTGCTGGAGCAACGGGCGTGCCATTCGCGTTATGCCGGAATTGCAGGCCGGCCGGCTCTCTGCTGGGCCCTACGGGCTGTTTTGCTCGGCGTTTCGGCCTGATTGGGGCTCGGGGTTTGGTGCGCGGTCGGGCGTCGCGTGGGGCGCCATTTCCGGCCCAGACTCGGCGCTTCGCGCCTTCGTGGATTTCTTTCGCTGGCGCGACTAAAACCTGTTGTGGCGACCGCTTGGCATTTCCGCCCCTTTGGGGCAAATCCGGGCCGGCAATTCTGGAGGCAGTAGCATGTTCCGCTGGGGTATCC
>JANJUF010000024.1 GCA_024710705.1 Gemmatimonadaceae bacterium
GGGGGGTGGGGTGGGATGTAATCGTCTTCGGGGCCTCCCACCCCGGGGCCGCCCGGGTGGGGGGCGGCCACGTCGCCGTACGTGCGCAGGTCCCGCTGCGGGGTGCCGGCGAAGAACTCGTCGGCCTTGGCGCGGAACGCAGTGGAGCTCTGCTGCGCCGTGGAATGCTCGGCCCAGGTCACCTTGAGCGCGCGCCGGGCCACGCGTGCGTTCCAGTAGCTGTCGGCGACGATGGCGACGCCACCCAGCAAGCCGTTCAGCGCCGTTCCGCCGTCCACCACGAACGCATCACGCACGCCGCGCATGCGCTTGACCTCGTCGAGATTGGCCGCCGCCACGCGCGCGCCAAACACCGGTGCCTTCTCGAAGACGGCGTGCAGCATGCCCGGCACCGTCACGTCAATGCCGAAGAGGGGCTGTCCCGTCACGATCTTGGCGTTGTCCACGCCGGGAATCGCCTTGCCGATCACGCGATAGTCCTTCGGGTCCTTCAGGCGTACCGTGGCGGTGTCGGGCACCGGGAGCGTGGCGGCGCGTTCGGCGAGCTCGCCGTAGGTCAGATGCCGGTGTGTGGCGTGATGGTGCACGCGCGCATCGCCGCCGGTGGAGACCTCGGCCTCCGGCACACTCCACGTTTGCGCGGCGGCCGTGATCATCAGGGCGCGCCCCACCGCGCCGGCGCGACGCAGGGGCTCCCAGTTGGTGGGCGTGGCGGTGCTCCCGCCGGCCACCTGCGGGCCGTACTTGGCCGTATCGCTCATCGCCTGCTCGATGGTGATCGCCTCCCACGGCACATCCAGCTCCTCGGCGATCAGCTGTGGCATCGAGGTCTTCACGCCTTGGCCGATCTCCGGGTTCTTGGCCATGATCGTGATGCCGCCATCGGTGGAGATGCGGATGAAGGCGTTGGGCGAGAACTCGGCGCGGGAGGTGGCTGCCGCGAGCGCTTCGCCTGGTGCGAAGTACTCGAGCTGCGTGCCGATCAGCAGGCCGCCGCCGGCCACGGCGGAGACGCGCAGGAAATCGCGGCGATCGAGGGTGTGGGTCATCGTCGCCCCTATTCGTTGTTCGCGGTGATGGCCGCGGCGCGGTGGATGCCTTCACGGATGCGATGGTACGTGGCACAGCGGCAGAGGTTGCCGTTCATCGCCGCGTCGATGTCGGCGTCGGTGGGCTTTGGCGTGCGCTGCAGCAGCGCCGCCGCCTGCATGATCTGCCCGGCTTGGCAGTAGCCGCACTGCGGCACGTCGAGCTCTTGCCAGGCCTGCTGGAGCGGGTGCGAGCCGTCGGGGGAGAGCCCTTCGATGGTCGTGATCGTGCGCCCGTCGACGGCCGCGGCCGGGAGCACGCAGGAGCGCACGGCGTTCCCGTTCACGTGCACCGTGCAGGCACCGCACTGGCCAATCCCGCAGCCAAACTTGGGGCCCTTGAGGTCGAGGGTCTCGCGCAGCACCCAGAGCAGGGGCATATCCGCGGGAACGTCCACGGTGCGGCGGGTCCCGTTGACGGTGAAGGTCACGGCCATCGGCGTCGGCTCCAATTGGGGAAGTGTCCAAGTTCGCGTGCGGCCGGGGCCCCCGCAATGCAAGCGGGGAGGCCGCACCTTTCTGTACGCCGGAGGGTAGGGAAGGGTTGTCCGAGGGTTGCCTCCGGCCGCTCCTTCGCACCGATTTCACCCATGCGCGATCCCGCCACCCGCCGCCCGTGAACCTCGGTTTCATCCGCGACCTCCCCGGGTGGTGGCCGATTGGCCTCGGCGCCATCATCCTCGTCCTCAACCTCGCCGCGTCGGCGCACATCCTCGTGCACAAGCGCGACGTGCGGGCGGCGATCGGGTGGGTCGGTGTCGTGTGGCTCGTGCCCGTCGTGGGGTCGCTGCTGTACGCGATGCTTGGCCTCAATCGCATCCGGCGCCGCGCGTCGGAACTGCAGCGGGCGCGGCGCCGGCTCCCGCTTTCCACACCTCGCGACACGGCCATCGCGCGTGTCGGCACGGATGCCAACGTGCCCGAGCCCTTCACCCCGCTCGCGCGACTCGGCGAGGCGATGAGCGGGCGTCCCCTGCTCACGGGCAACAGCGTGCAGGTGCTGCACAACGGCGACGAAGCCTACCCGGAGATGCTCGCGGCGATCGACGCCGCTCGGCACACCGTTTCGCTCAGCACCTACATATTCGGCTACGACGCGGCCGGCAAGGACTTCGTCGAGGCCCTCGCGCGCGCCGCGAAGCGCGGCGTCCAGGTCCGTGTCCTCATTGACGGCGTCGGCGTACGCTACACCTGGCCCCCGGTGCACCTCGCGCTGCGGAAGGCCGGAGTTCCGGTGGCCCTTTTCCTCCCCGGCATTCGCGATGCCGGATTGGGCTTCTTCAACCTCCGGACGCACCGCAAGAGCCTCGTGGTGGACGGTCGCATCGCCTTCGCCGGCGGCATCAACATCCAGGCCCGCAACGTCCACGCCGCGAAGCCGCCGCGTTCGGTGCGCGATCTGCACTTCCGGCTCGAAGGGCCGATCGTAGGGCAGATCCAGGAAGTGTTCGCCGAGGACTGGGCCTTCACCACGCGGGAGATCCTGGACGGTCCCGAGTGGTATCCCACGTTGCTCCCCCGCGGCGCGACGACGGCGCGTTGCTTCACCGACGGACCCGACGGCGACCTCGAGATCCTCCGCACCGTGCTGCTCGGCGCGCTGGCCACCGCGCGTGAGTCGGTGCGCATCGTGACGCCGTACTTCCTGCCTGACCAAGGCCTGATCTCCGCCCTCACCGTGGCGGCGCTGCGCGGCGTGCGGGTGGACATCGTGCTGCCCTCCAAAGTGAACATCCCGATGGTGCAGTGGGCCGCCACGGCGCAACTCTGGCAGGTCCTGCGGCCCGGTTGCCGCGTGCACTACACCCCGTCGCCGTTCGACCACACGAAGCTCCTGGTGGTGGACCGCACCTGGTCACTCTTCGGATCGTCGAACTGGGACCCGCGCAGCCTGCGGCTGAACTTCGAGCTCGACGTGGAGTGCTACGACGCGCAACTCGCCGAGCATCTCGATGAAGAGATCCATCGCCGCATCGCGGAGGGGACGGAGATCACGCTCGCCGACGTGGACGGGCGCCCGCAGTGGCGGAAGATCCTGCACGGTGCGGCGCGGCTGTGGGCGCCGTATCTCTGAGTTCGTCGCGCGGGAGTTGTCGCGCGGTCGGTCGGGGCACAACACGCCCCCGAGCCTCCGTGGTGGGACGGGTCGGCTCGGGGGCGTGTTGAGCCCCGACCTCCCCCTTCGCCGCGGTGGCAGCCTCCCGCACCGCCGTTCGCATCCCGCACCGCCGTGACACGCTATAGTTTGCCCCGCACCCCATGACCAAATTCTCCCAGACCCTCCTCCGCGTCCTGGCCATCCAGACGATCACCCTGATCGCCCTCTGGTTCCTCCAGTCGCGCTACGGCGCCTGACCCATGCACTGGATCAACTGGGCCGTCGTCGGCGTCTACCTTGTCTGGGTCGTGGGCGACAGCATCCGTCGCTCGCGCGGCTCCACCAACATCGAAGGCTACTTTCTCGCCGGCCGCTCCCTCCCGTGGTGGGCAGTCGGCTTGTCGGTGATGGCCACCCAGCTCTCGGCCATCACGCTCATCGGGACCACGGGGCAGGGCGCCACCGACGGCCTGCGCTTCATCCAGTTCTACTTCGGGCTGCCCGTCGCGATGGTGATCCTCGGCGTCACCCTGGTGCCCTTCCTCATCAACGCCAAGGTCTACACCGCCTACGAGTTCCTCGAGCGGCGCTTCAATCCGGCCACGCGCTCGCTCACGAGCTTGCTCTTCCTGCTCTCGCGCGGGATGTCCTGCGGCACCATCATCGCCGCGCCGGCGGTGGTGTTCTCGGCCGTGCTCGGCTGGGACCTCTGGGTGAGCGTCGCGCTCATCGGCATCCCGACCATCGCCTATACCGTCGTCGGCGGCGTGCAGGCCGTCACCTGGGCCGACGTCAAGCAGATGTTCGTGATCGTCGGGTCGCTGGTCGCCATCGTGATCGTCCTCGTCATCAACATGCCGGTGCCGATGGATGACGCCCTGCGCCTCGCCGGCGCCACCGGACGCATGAAGGTCTTCGACTTCTCCTTCAACCTCACCGACACCTACACGTTCTGGTCAGGGATCATCGGCGGGACGTTCCTGATGCTCTCGTATTTCGGCACCGACCAGAGCCAGGTGCAGCGCTATCTTGCGTCGCGTTCGGTGGATGAGGCCCGCAGTTCGCTGTTGATGAGCGCCTACTGGAAGATTCCGCTGCAGGCGCTGGTGCTGCTGGTCGGCGTGCTGGTCTTCCTCTTCTACGTGTTCCGCCCGGCGCCGCTGCTCTGGAACCCGGCGCACGACCGGCAGGTGCGCGCGGAACAACCTGCCACCTTCGCCGCCCTCGACACGCGCTACGCGGCTGCACAGCAGGCGCGCGCCGCCGCGGCGCAGGAGAATGCGGTGGAGCGGTTCGTCGCCGCCGACGCCGAGGTGAACGCCGTCCGGACCGAGGCCCTCGCGACGGCTGGCGAGATCATCGGCGGCTCCACGCGCGACGTGAACTACGTGATCCCGCGCTTCGTGACGGACCATCTGCCCGTTGGGCTGGCGGGGCTCTTCCTCGCCGCCATCCTCGCGGCAGCGATGTCGAGTATCGCCGCCGAACTGAACTCGCTGGCCACGGCCAGCACCGTGGACTTCTACCAACGCTGGATCCGCCGCGACGAGTCCGACGCGCGACTGCTCGTGGTCGGTAAGGTCGCCACGGCGTTTTGGGGCGTCTTTGCGTGCTTCGTGGCGATGTATGCCGCCACGCTGGGGTCGCTGATCGAGGTCGTGAACAAGTTCGGTTCATTCTTCTACGGATCGATCCTCGGCGTCTTCCTGCTGGCGATGATCCCGCGGGCGCGCGGCATCGGCGCATTTGTCGGCCTGATCGCCGGCATGGGAGCGGTGGCGTCGGTGAGCTTCGGTGCGCCGCAGATCTCGTTCCTCTGGCACAACGTCGTCGGAGCCGTGGTGGTCGTGGCGGTCGGAATGATCGTGTCGGAAGTCGAGCGAATCGTCCGGGGACCGGCCGCGGCCTGAGAGGTTATGCCGCGCGGCGGGCATAACGCTGGCATCCCCTGCATAGGCATGCGCGGCGCTTCCGCGCCACACGTCCCCGGTTAACATCCGGGCATGTCTGCCATCCGCATCATCGGCGTCCCCATGGACCTCGGCGCGAGTCGCCGCGGCGTGGACATGGGCCCGTCTGCCGTTCGCTACACCGATCTCCGCGATCGGCTCGTCAAGCTCGGCCACGAGGTTGAGGACGCTGGCAATGTCAGCGTCCCCTTCCGGGAGGACGCCGCGCGCGGCGCCCAGCGCGGCGCGCGCTACCTTGGCGCCATCACCGATGTCTGCACCGAGGTCGCGGCGCGCACACAGTCCGCGCTCGCCGAAGGACGCATTCCGGTGGTGCTCGGCGGCGACCACTCCGTTGCGGCGGGGAGCATCGCCGGTGCGGCGGCCCACCTGCGGGGCAAGGGGCAGCGCCTTGGTGCCGTGTGGGTGGATGCGCACGGTGACCTCAATACGCCGGCCACGTCGCGGTCGGGAAACGTCCACGGCATGCCGCTCGCCGCGCTGCTTGGGAACGGCGACAAGGCCATGGCGGCCATCAGCGGCGGCCCCGCCGCCCTGCGGGCCAGCGACGTGGCGCTCGTCGGCCTGCGCGACCTCGATGTCCCCGAGCGTACCCACATCCGGAAGTGGGGACTTTCGGCCTTCACCATGCGCGCCCTCGACGAGCGTGGGGTGCGCAGCGTGATGGAGGAGGCCATCGCTGTCGCCACCAGGGACACCGCCGGCGTCTGGGTGTCTTTCGATATGGACGTGATCGACCCCAGCGAGGCCCCCGGCGTCGGCACGGCCGTGCCGGGAGGCATGACCTATCGCGAAGTGCACCTCGCCATGGAGATGTTCGCCGACACGGGCAAGCTCGTGGGCATGGACATGGTGGAGGTGAACCCGGTGCTCGACAGCCACAATCGCACTGCCGAGATCGCCTGTGAGCTCATCCTCTCGGCGCTCGGCAAGCGCATCCTGTGAGTCGTCGATGACCATCCGCTACGTCGCACCCGATTTCACGCAGCCCCATCTCGCCAAGGCGCCGCCGGCCCGCACCGTGGTCGCCGAACGCGACGGCGTGCTGCCAGACGGCTTCTTCGCGACCACCAACCTGCCGACCTACGTGAAGAACGCGGACGGCAGCTGGGTGCTCCCGCGCGAACCGCGCATGGACGGCGTGCTCCTCCGCGACGCGGACGGCATCTGGTGGGTGCGCGAAGGGCGCCGCGTGCGTGCCGGTGACCACGTGGTGGTGGGCTTGGCCGAGGACGGCACCGAAGGTGTGCTCGTCCATGCCAACGGATTCCAGAGCGATGCCGGTCCGGGGGGCGACTTTCATTTCATGTCGAGCTCGGTCAGTCGCGAGAAGCCGATCGACTATGCGATGATTGCGCGGATGCTGGTGGAGGAGAAGCGTCGCGGCGGCTACGTCCTCTGGGTGACGGGACCGGCGCTCGTGCATTCGCGCGCCCGCGACAACCTCGTCTGGTTCATCCGTAACGGGTATGTGCAGGCGCTGCTCGCCGGCAATGCGGTGGCGGTGCACGACATCGAAGCGGCCATCGTGGGCACCACGCTCGGCATGACGAGTGACGGCGAGCCGACGGCCGGTGGCCATGCCGCGCACATGCGGGCCATCAATGCGGTGCGACGTGCCGGCAGCATCAAGGCCGCGGTGGAGCAGGGCCTCATCGCCGAAGGCATCATGCACGCCTGCGTGGTGGAGGAGGTGCCGTACGTCCTCGGCGGCTCCATCCGCGACGACGGCCCGCTCCCCGACGTGTACACCGACGCCGTGAAGGCGCAGGAAGCCACGCGCGCGCATACCATCAAGGCCACGATGGCGGTGATGATCGCCACCGCGCTGCATTCGATCGCCGTGGGGAACATGCTCCCGGCGTACTATGAGGACCCGCAGCGCGGACTGGTGGAGCTCCCCACCATCTGTGTGGACGCCAGCGAGTTCCTCGTGAGCAAGCTCAAGGACCGCGGCACGCACCAGGCGGTGGGCGTGGTCACCAACGCGCAGGACTTCATGAGCATCCTGCGCGCCGCGGTCGAGCGGGAAGTGCTGGAGTCCGACGCCCCCTGAGGATCAGAGCGTGAAGCGCGCCGCCGCCCAGGCTTCGGCGTTCGTGCTGCGGATCTTCTGCGAAGTGTCCACCACAACCTCGTCGCCATCCCGACGCACCGGATAGCGATCGAGCCCGCGCTCGGCCTTGCCAGCGATGAGCGAGCCCTCGGGACGGAACGTGCTCTTGTGCTTGGGGCAATAGAACCGTCCGCGGTCGCCCTGCCACTCGACGTCGGTGCCGCGGTGCGGGCACTCGAGCACGAAGGCGTGCACGGCCCCCTCGTACCGCGCGACGATCACGTCGTTGGCGCTGTCAATGGTCGCGCCGTCGGTGGACGGGATCGGATAGCGCAGTTCGTCGCCATCGGCGGATCCTGTCGCGTAGCTGCGCGTGAGCGCCTCAAGCCGGTCGGCGGTGACGCCGAGGGCGGCGAGGGCGGCCACGGCCATCAGGCCGTCGCGGAGGAAGCCGCGACGATCACTCGGCGAGCCGCACGGATCGTCGGAACGGGATTCCTGCTGGTCGAACGGCGACATGTGACTCCTCCGAAGGGCGGTCAGGGACGCGCCGATGGCATCCGGCGCGCGGGACGCTATATCTATAGTTACGCGGGCGAACTCGCCGGCGTTAATACCCCCGAGGCCGTGATGGCGTTCACTCCAGCGGCGCAAGCCATCTGGGACAAGGTGCCGGAAGAGACCCGCGCCAAGCTGCTGGACAGTGGCTTCTGCACGCGATGCCTTGCGACTCGGCATTTCGACCTGGTCGAAGGGGAGCTGCGCAACAACGAACTGGCCCTCATCGGCAAGTGCGGGACCTGCGGGGCCCGGGTGGTCCGGCTCATCCAGCTCAACTGACGGTTCCCGTCCCATGATCCGCATCCTGATCGCCCTGCTCTCCGTCGCGCCCGCTTTGGCCGCCCAATCCCCTCGGTGGCAGGCCATCGGCACGACGTCCTCCGGCAACGCGGTGTTCCTCGATCCCCGCAGCGTGAGCCGCGACTCGGCCGGCATCATCACCGCCACGGTCCGCACCGTGTATGCCGAGCCGGTGAGCACGCCGCAGGGCCCCATCACCGGCTCACGCGCCACCGCGATGTTCGATTGCGCCGCCAAGACGGTCGCGGTGAAGGAGAGCGTGATCTGGCACGATGAGCGCGCGGGAACCGTGTACAGGCGTAGCGCACCGGCCCGGCCCGGATTCGGTCCGGCGCTCACCAGCACCTTCGCCCACGTCGCGCTGCAGCATCTCTGCGCCGCGACCTAGGCGCCGCGCGGTCAGCCGCCGCTTGCCGGCTTGCGGCCGGGATGCCGGTACGCGTAGAGCAGGCCGAGGAGTCCGAACTGGATCAGCGTGCCCGGCGCGAGCGTCGGCATGTCGCCGCGGATGACTTCGGTCCAGAACTGGATGCCGACGAGGTCGGGCTCCAACTCGCGCTCGTACTCGATGTTGCTGATCAGGTGCAGGACCATTCCCACTGCACCGGCCACGACCAGGAGTAGCGAGACGACCTGGATCGCCTTGAGGCTGGCGGCGCTTTCGCTCGTCCAGTGCCACACAACGATCACCAGCGTCAGCGTGAGCAGGATGAGCGGGGGGAGCTGGCTGATTTCGGCGTAGTGTTCCAGCAGCACGAGCTCGCTGAGCAGCCCCACGCATCCGAACACGAGGAGGGCGAGGATGCCGCGGCGTAGCAATGAAGCGGAGTCGGCGGTGGACAACGGGACCTCCCGGGGGGCGGGACCTCAGGTGTTCGACGAGCCGTCCCCTTGAACGTATACCGGCCGGGGTCCAAGTTCACGGGAGCCGCCCGATTTGCCGGCTCCCCCTCCAGCGAGCGTTCGCCATGGCCCGACCTGCCAGACTCTCCGATCCCGAGATCGAGGCGCGCCTCGCGCGCCTTCCCGGCTGGACGCGCGCCGGAAATGCCATCACGCGCACCTTTGCGTTCGCCGGCTTTCCCGAGGCCGTGGACTTCATCGCGCGATTGGTGGAGCCAGCCGAGCGGATGGAGCACCATCCCGACATCGACCTGCGCTATAACAAGGTGATCGTCACCCTGTCGACGCACGACCAGGGCGGGATCACCGGTTACGATCTCGACCTGGCCGCCCTGGTGGACGGTGCGGTGGCGGGCTAGGGCCGCTCAGGGCGCGGAGGACCGCCCCAGCGCGTCGAGGCGACCGAATCCGACATCGCCGTTCAGTGTGCGCACCCGGACGGGCGTGGTGCCGGCGCCGAGCGTGGTGCGCAGCGACTTCTTCGGTCCGGCGCTGTTCGCTGACGCCGGGAACTCGCCCCGCACCTCACCGTTCACGGTCGAGAGGTCCAGCGTCGCCTCGACCGACTCCGGCAGGAACACGAAGGCGTTGCCGTTCATGGACTTCACGATCACGCTATCGCTGCCGCTCAGGGTGGTCATCCGCGCATCCACGCTGCCGTTCACGGTCTCGGCGCGCACCGGACCCACGGAGGTGACCACCGTGACGTCGCCATTGACCGTGCGCGCCTCCACCGGCGCACTCGCCGCCGCCACGATGTTGCCATCCACGGCGATGATCTCGAGATGCACGCCGGCCGGCAGTTGCACTGCGTAGTCCACGCTGGAGTCATCGGCGCCGCCGAACCGCATCGAGCGACGGCTGCCGATGGTATAGCGCTGGGTGGTGCACTCGGCGCGCCCGAACATCGCGCAGACAAGGTAGCCGCCGGCGACGGGCTGGGACTTTGAGCCGACGTCATTCGGCTGACGCTCTCGGCCCCGCCAGCTCAGCGATCCGGCCACGCGCAGGGAGTCGTCCGCTGAGGGCTCGACCGTCACGTTGCCGCGTCCCGTCCGCAGGAAGAGGGTGTCGCCCGCGGTGAGCGTCACCGTCACGCGCTGGAAGTCCGCGTTGGTCCGGCGGGGGCCGCTGGCCTGCGAGCAGCCGGCGAGGCCAAGCGCCGCGGCCAACGGGAGGGCGAGCAGGGGGCGAAATGACATCGGCGGCTCCGGGGAGGGAAAGGTGCTTCCCAATCTACGGAGCCGCCGAGCCAGGGGTTTCGCTGCGCGGACTACTGCTTCCGGAGCCGGATGCTGCCGTTCACCGTGCGGGCGCGCAGGGTCGGTCCGCCATCACCCACCGAAGCGCGGATGCGCCGCGGGTTGATTGTGCCGTCAAAGGTGATCGGAAAGTCGGTGGCGATGCGCCCGTTCACCGTGCTGAGGTCCACGTCGCAGCTGACGTTGGGTGGCAGTTCGATGGTGATGCTCCCATTCACCGTGCTGTACTCGACCCCGCCGGCCTCCACGCGCCCGGACACGAGCACGTCGCCGTTCACCGTGCTGGCCGACACGCGCCCGCCGGACGAGTGTGCTTCCACGTCGCCGTTGACGGTGCGGGCGCGCACGGCTCCCTGCACCTGGTCAATGCGAATGCGTCCGTTCACCGTACTGGCCTCGACCCGTGCATAGGCTGGCACACGTACCGTGAACTCCACCGACACGTCGTTGCGGTCGGTCCAGCGCTCGCGGCTGCCCCCGTTGTAGCCCTCGGCGTCGCAGGAGGCGCGCGGGTTCCAGAACGCGCAGATGAGGATGTCGCCGTTGGCACCGCCGACGGTGCGCGCTTCGATCCGCACGTCGTCCGGGTCACCGCGTCGCCAGCGTTTCAGGGCGACCACTTCAACGGTGTTGCCGGTGCTGGTCTCGAACCGCACCCCGCCATTCACGTTGTGCAGGAACACCGTCCGCCCCTCGGCGAGGCTTCCACTCCAGGTCCAACGGTTCTCGTCCTGCTCCTGGGCCGCGAGGGCGGTCAGGGGCATCAGGGCCGCGAGGGCCATCGTCCGCATCATGCGCATTGCAATTACTCCCGGTCGCCCGCCGCGCCACCGCGACGGATGGTGATGTTGCCGCTGAAGGCGCCGATGGTCACCCGCGCCCCTCCCTCTCCGATCGTGAACTCCATGCGCCGGCCCTGTCCGCGCCGCGACGTCTCGCCGGGCTGCATCGTGAGCGGGAACTCGCTATGGATGCGCCCGCTGAACGTCTCCAACTCCAGCATCGCGGCCGTGGATGCCGGCATCGCGAGCAGCACATTCCCCGAGTGGGTGTTCATCCGATAGGAGCCCGTGGGAACCACCGCGCCGTCGTAGCTGATGTTGCCGCTCACGGCGGTGGCGCGCAGGGTTTCCAGCGCGCTGCGCCGAATGGCAATCGTGCCGCTCACGGTCTCGGCCGTCAGCTCTCCCCGTGCCGACTCGACTTCAATGCCGGCGCTCACCGCTTCCAGGCGGATGCGTCCCGTCACGTCCCGGACATCGATGTCTCCGGACACGGACGTGGCCTCGAGGCGCTCGCGGGCCCCGCGGACCTCCACGCTGCCGCTGGTGGAGCGGGCGCTGACCTCGCCCATGGTGGCCGAGATCTCGATGACACCCGAGACCGTGGACGCGATCACCCGCGTACCGATGGGCACGATGACGTCGTAGCGGGCCGAACTCTGCCGCCCACCGACGCCGCGGGTGGAGATGCCAACCCGCCCCGACGTGAAGGACGTCTCGAAGCGGCCGCGTTCGATCTCGGCGATGATGCGCACGTCGCGGCGATCGGCACCGACTACGCGAATCTCGCCGGACACGGCGCCGAGCTGCACGATGCCGCCTCGATCGATCACGACCGTGGTGTCAACTCGATCGCCGTCGCGCTGGGCGGTGGCCATGATGGGAAGCGCGCCTACGAGGAGCAGTGCGCGGAAACCCTGGGTTACGGTCGCTGTCGTCATGGTCAGATCCCGATCGGGAGCGTCGCCGCGTCCCGCAGGAGGGTGAGCTTACTGGTGTAGGCGCGGGTGAACTGCGAGGTCAGGAACTGGGAGGCCGGATCGGCGTCGAGCGCGGCACGGCTCTCGGCGATGGCCTGGTCGATCAGGCGCAGATTGGCTTCGAGCACAGCGACGGTCTGGGGTTCGAGCTCGCTGCGGCGCTCGGCGACGATGGCCTGCAGAGCCGCGATCTCCCGGTCCATCTGCGACACGCTGGCGTTCAAGGACGCGAGATGCAGCGCCCCCTCGGCCGGATCGCCACCGTCGGCGGGGAGCACGGCCACCGACTCGGCCGGGGCCGCCGACCTGGCGAGCCGCCAGGTGATGCCGCTCGAGACCGTGACGAGCAGGGTGGCCGCGATGGCCAACCGGAAGGCCTGCGCGGAGTGGAAGCGACGCGACGCACGGGGCACAGCCGCCGAGATGCGCGCCTCGATCCCGCTCCACAGGTCGCGGGATGGCGTCAGCAGGGGCAGCCGCGCCGCCTCGGCGCTGATGCTCTCGAGTTCGGCCCAGAGCGTGCGGCAGGCCGCGCACTCGCTGCGGTGCCGTTCGTCGGTCACATCGTGGTCGTTGTGGTGCGTGGTCATCGTGTCAACATCCTCCGTAGCAGCATTCGGGCGCGGTGCAGCTGGGCCTTACATCCTCCAGCCGTCACGCCGAGCATCGATCCGATCTCTTCGTGGGTGTAGCCTTCCACGTCGTGCAGCACGAACACCTTGCGGGCGCCGGCCGGAAGCGCCGCAATCGCCGCCTCCAGGTCCAACGAAAGCCCGGGTACCGGGAGCGGACGCACATCGCTGGTGGCGATGCTGTCCAGATCCTCGATGCCCTCATCGTTCCGGCTCCGGCGCCGCCCTTCGGCCTCGCGGTCGTTCAGCACCACGTTCACCGTGAGCCGGTGGAGCCAGGTGCTGAACTGCGCGTCGCCGCGGAACGTCCCCAACTTCTCCCAGGCCCGGACGAAGACATCCTGCGTGAGCTCCTCGGCCTTGGCGCGGTCTCCCACCATCCGCACGCAGACCGAGAACACCCGGTTCACGTGGACCCGGTAGACCCGCTCGAAGGCCCGGCGATCGCCAGCCGCGGCGAGTGCGACGTCGTCGAGGGAACCGGACGGTTGGGGGGAGGTGGAGAGCGTCAGGGGCAAGGTCATTCGGCGCCGAAGGGTTCGTACGCCAGATAGGACGGGGTGGAGGGACGGAAGGTTTGAACCCACTTGAGGGAATGTGGCCTGCCGGAGCAATATCGGTGGCTGTCGGGGAAATCCCTCCCGATATTGTTTCCGACACCTCCCCGAGGCGCCAGCCGTAGGGGAGGGCACTTCCCCAACGGACGTTCCCGATGAGTGCGCAAGCGCAGCAGACGACGACTCCCGCCCCGGCTCCCCAAGGCCCGCCGATTCCGCCCCTTCCCGCGCGGCCCGGTGCGGCGACCGGTGCGCAGCCGCGCGATGGCCGGGACGCCGCTGGAGACGCGACCGAGAATGCCCGCACCGCCATCCAGAACGCGATGGACGCGGCCACAAACGCCGGCCAGGCCGTGGTGGTCCAGCCGCCGCCGTTCGGGCGAAGCGGCGATATCCCCCCCGAGGTGATCCCCATCGTCGGGATCGTCTTCGGCAGTCTCGTGACCATCGCCGTAGTGACGGCCATCGCCCGATTCGCCACCCGCGTGTTTGAGAAGCGCATGGACCGCTCGGTGCTGCGGGCTGACGTGGTGCAGTCACAGCTGCAGCAGCTTCAGACCAGTCTCGATGCGATGTCCATCGAGATCGAGCGGATTGGAGAGGCGCAGCGGTATCAGGCCAAGTTGCTGGCCGAACGCGAGCGCGCGGCCTTGCCGGACGGACGCGGCGGGGCCTGAGGGGTCGACGCCGCGCCGTCGGGCACGATTCGCAGCAACGCGGCAAGCCGCGGGCGCGGGTGCCCCGATCGCTCAGTGCGCGGCGCCTCGCGCGGTCGACGTGCCGCGAGCGCTTCGAGCGCGCCCGCGAAAGCCGCCGGATCCGGGCGCACGCGGAGCAGTCGTGCGAACGCCTGCGCCGTCCCGGCGCCGGGGACGGCGAGCGCTGCATCCAGCGTCTCGCCCCATCGCAGCGCGGCGTCGGCCCGTGTCGCGAGCGGTGTGTTGCGCACCATCGCATCCAGTCGCTGACGCATCGCGCGTCGCAATGCCCGTTCAGTGCCGTGGGCGAGGCCGACGGCGGACGCGCCCGCGCCGGCTTCGCACCAGCGCTGCAGCGCGCGGCGGATCGCGCGCACTTCCGTCGCGGGCAGCGGAAGCTCAGTGTCGCCGGCCGCGTGCGTGAGCACGGAGAGGTCGCGCGGATCGTCAGTGATCTGCCACCGACCCGCGACGGCCATTCCACCCAGCAGCTCGAACGCATCGCCTCTGCGTAGCAGAGCAAGGCAACCGTCGCGCGTCCCGCGTACGGCCGCCATCAGGCAGCCCTGCTGCGCCGGCGCGGAACGCCTCCACGACTCAAACAGCACTCGCGTGTCTGCCGAGAGGCGCGTTCCCGCCACCGCTCGGTGCCTCGCGCGCTCCTTGCGGGCGAACCGGGAGCCGAGCTCGAGGAGTTCCTCGGCGCCACACGGCGGAACGAAGCGCGTCACCCCGACCTCGGACTGCCCACCGATGCGCGCCACGCGGCCCACCCGCTGCTCGAAGCGTGCCGGCGTCCACGCGACGTCGCCATGTACCACGATGCCCGCGCCCTGCAACTCGACGCCCTCCGACAACAGGTCGGTGGTGAGCAGCAGCCGAATGCCGCGCGGGTCGTCCGGGCGCCACGGCGCGGCGCCCGGACCCAGCGCGCCGAGGACGTCGGCGCGCGACCAACGCCCCTGCGCCGCCCACACGCGCGGGCCCGTGATGGCGAGTACGCCCGCGACGCCGCGCAGCGCACGATAGAGCGCCTGCACCGTGCGAGCGTGCGAGCAGAACACCACGATGCGGACGGCTCCGGCGTCCGCGGCCAGCGCACGAAGCGCCGCGGCTCGTGCGTCGGCGTCCGCATCCACCGCCGGACGCACGAGTGCGCGAAGTGTCGTCACGGCGTCAAGATGTGCGCGCAGCGTCTCGCGCGCGGCGGCCGGTGGCGCTGCACCGACACCGCTGAGCAGCAGCGGCATGGCCAACTGGGTGGCG
>JANJUF010000029.1 GCA_024710705.1 Gemmatimonadaceae bacterium
CCCCTCTTAGACGTGACGGCACCCTCCCTGCCCTCTCTCCCGAGCTGAGCCATGGCCACCGCCAAGAAGAAGCGCGCTCCGAAAAAGTCCAAGAAGGCTGCCGCCGCTCGCACCCGCGGCCTCGACGCCCTCAAACTCGACTCCACGGCGCCGCCCACCGCGGTCAGCGCGCTCGACAAGCGCATCCGCGATGACGGCGGCGCGGTGCTGGCCACCTATCGCGATCCCCTCGGCGGGCGCTGGCAGATCCTGGCCTCGCTGCCCATCGAAATCGTGGCGCCGACGCCCTACCAGCGCGACCTCTCCGACACCCATGTCGCCCGCCTCGCCGACGCGATCGACAAGCTCGACCGCTACCTTGACCCCGTGGTGGCGGTACCCGCCGAGGACGGGCAATACTGGACGCCGAACGGCCACCATCGGCTCGGGGCCATGCGTCAACTCGGCGCGAAGGCGATCGTGGCCATCGTGGTGCCGGAACCCGACGTGGCGCACCGCATCCTCGCGCTCAACACGGAGAAGGCGCACAACCTGCGCGAGCGGGCGATGGAAGTGGCGCGACTGGCCGAGGCACTGGCGGCGCTCGACGCTGGGAGCGAGAAGTCGTACAGCGAGGTCTTCGAGGAGGCGCCGCTGATCACGCTGGGCCTGTGCTACATGGAGAACGGGCGCTTCTCGGGTGGCGCCTACCACTCCATCCTCAAGCGCTGCGACCAGTTCCTGAGCGCCAAGCTCCCGGCCGCCCTCGAGGAGCGCCGCGCCCGCGCCGCGCGCCTGCTCGAACTGAACGAGTACGTGAACGAGGCGGTGAAGGCGCTCAAGGCGCGTGGGCTGGAGAGTCCCTACCTCAAGGCCTTCGTCGTGGCACGCATCAACCACCTGCGCTTCGTGAAGGACAAGCACCCCGACTTCGACTCCACGCTCGACAAAATCATCGGCGCGGCCAAGCGCTTCAACGCCGGCAACGTGAAGCCCGACCAGATCGCGCGCAGCGGCGGCGCGCCCTCGAGCGAAGAGTAGGTCCTAGAGGTACTGCATCCACCACTGGCGCGCGTTGCGGTCGCGTTTGCGGGCCGCGTACCACTTGCACGGCCAGTACAGCGCCATCACCACCCCGGCTGTGACCGCCCACAGCAGTGGCAGGCTCCACGCGTAGCCGTCCGGCACCTCTGGGGGAAACATGGGATGGTTGGCCACGAGCCATCCGAGGTGCTCAGGCGTGCGCAGCGCCGCGATGCCGACGGCGACCACGTGGATGAACGGGATGTGGAGCACGTAATAGAAGAGCGGCACTTCGCCCAGCACACGGAACCAGCCTGCCACCCGTCCCTGCGCCGATTCCAGCGCGGGCATCACGAGGATCAGCGGCCCGAGCGTCATCAACAGGAAGAGTAGTGACGCCGGGTACTTCGCCGTGTTGAGGAAGGCGAGCAAGGGCGCATACTCCTCTTGCGCCCGGAACGGCCAGGGATCGCCATAGACGCCCGTCGCCCGCAGGACGACGAAGAGCGCAATCGCCCCAGCTCCCAAGCGCAGGCAGGCACGCCGTCGTGCGTCCGGCGGCAGCACCATGAGCTGGCCGAAGGCGTAGCCGGCCGCCATCACGCCGACCCAAGACACCACGGTGTAGAGCGCGACGAAGGTCCACCCACTGTCGCCGATCGTGAAGCTCCAGCCAAGGTAGAGGACGTGCAGCCACGCTGGAGGATCCTCGATCGCGAACAGCGCCCCGCCCACGGCGTTGTGCACGGCGATAATCGCGAGGCCGAGCGCCGCGATGGCCACCAGCGGCAGCCGCACCACCGCGGCCATCACGATCATCGCGACACCGAGCGCCCAGATCACACCGAGCAGCGTCATGCCGGGATAGTCGAAGTTGAACGTCCACGCGAAGCGCAGGACGGTCAGCTCGAGGAGCACGAGCGCGAGGCCACGCGTGAGCAGATGCCGGCTGAGCGCGGCCGGCGAGGCCAGGCGCTGTCCATTGAGGAAGGCGCTGGTCCCGGCGAGGAAGAAGAACGCCGGCGCACAGAAGTGCGTCACCCAGCGCGTGAAGAACACGGCGGGGTCCGGTCCCCCGGCGGGAACACCCGCGTACACCCGCACGTGGTCCAGCGCCATGAGCGCCATCACCACGCCCCGGGCGATGTCAATCGAGATCAGGCGCGCCGTCGGCTGCGTCATCGCGACACCGGTGCGACGGGGCAATCCGCGCCACCGTCCCCTTCGAACTTCGCGAGCTCCGCCTTGGCGCGGCTGAGCTCGAAGGTACGTCCCCGCAGCCGCACCCGGCCCGGCGAACTCTCCGGATTGACCACCACGGCGTTCCATTCATGCGCGAGCAGCGGACGCACGATCTCCGCCGCCTCCTCCGGCGTGAGGCATTGCAGGAGCACCGACTCCTCTACCGTCCGTGCCGAGATTGCCGAGACGGCCACGCGGTTGGACTCACGCTGCAACAGGACCATCGCAGCGCAGGCCACGACGAACGCGAGCAACCCGACCACACGCCAGCGCCCCAGGAGCGAGGGCAAGGTGACCAGGCCGTCCGCGCGGCCGGTACGCGCGCTGCGCATCTGCGCGAGCATCGCGTCGATCTGCTGCGGCGAGAGCCCGGCATCCAGCTTCGCCGGGACCTTGGGATCCCCTGCATCCGGAGGGCGATTCGACACTCGGTTCTCCTCGAGAACGGGTCAGGCGAACAAACGCTCCGCAGCGGCCTTGCGATGATACAGCAGCAGGGCCCCGGCCGCGGCGTCCACCGTCGCGGAGATGGCGCGAGGCGCCGTCAACGGCCCGCCCTCTTCGGCCTGCCCGGGGCGCAGCGCGCCCGGCACCTCGAAGACCCAGACGAGGAACTCCGGCGCCGCGCTCACGAGCATGTAGAGGCCGAGCATCGTCACGCCGAGCAGCTGCCAGTCGCGCGGCCCTGCAGGTGGCGTCGATTCGCCTGGCTCGGGAAATACGGCCTCGGCGAGCGAGCGCCGATCGCGCAACAGCCGATAGCAGGCCCAGGCGAGGAACAGCGTCGGGAGCAGTGCAAGCGCGCGTCCGAAGAGCGTGACGCTGCCCCCGTCCAGCAGGAAGAAGAGCGACGGGATGCTGAGGACGGCCCCGAGGCCAGCCTGCACGGCAACCCAGACGAAGACGAGAACGGCGGCATCGCGTCGGTGCACGAACCCTCCCGAGATCCTGTGCGTTAGTCGGTCGGCGGGACCAAGCAATGGAAAGTGCAGCGAGCCGGTCGCACCCGTCAGGGGGGCCCTCACACGAGTGCCGAGTCTCGTGCCCACGGGATCGACGCGCACTCGCTTAACTTTCGCGCACGCCCTCTCTTCACCAGTTCGGAGCTCCCATGGACGACTCGACTCCCAAGACCGGCGCCAAGTGCCCGGTCATGCACGGTGCATCCAAGCCCACCGCCACCGGCGGCCGCTCAAACAGAGACTGGTGGCCCAACCAGCTGAACATCGGGATGCTGCACCAGAATCCCGCCGCCGGCGATCCGCTCGGTACGGGATTCAAGTACTCCGAGGCGTTCAAGACGCTGGACCTCGAGGCCCTCAAGCAGGACCTCTTCACGCTGATGACGACATCGCAGGACTGGTGGCCGGCGGACTACGGCCACTACGGCCCGCTGTTCATCCGCATGGCCTGGCACAGCGCCGGCACCTACCGCACGGCCGACGGCCGCGGCGGCGCGTCATCCGGCACGCAGCGCTTCGCCCCGCTCAACAGCTGGCCTGACAACGGCAACCTCGACAAGGCCCGTCGCCTGCTCTGGCCCATCAAGCAGAAGTACGGCAACAAGCTCTCGTGGGCCGACCTCATGATCTTCGCCGGCAACTGTGCCATCGAATCCATGGGCCTCAAGCCCTTCGGGTTCGGCGGCGGCCGCGAGGATGTGTGGGAGCCCGAGCAGGACATCTACTGGGGCCCCGAGGCCGAGTGGCTCGGCGACCAGCGCTACACGGGCGATCGCGAACTCGAGAATCCGCTCGCGGCCGTGCAAATGGGCCTCATCTACGTGAATCCCGAGGGCCCCAACGGCAAGCCAGATCCGCTCGCCTCGGCGCGCGACATCCGCGAGACCTTCGCGCGCATGGCGATGAACGACGAGGAGACGGTGGCGCTCGTCGCCGGCGGACACACCTTCGGCAAGATGCACGGCGCCGGCGACCCGGCCCTCGTGGGGCCGGAGCCGGAGGGCGCACCCATCGAGCAGCAGGGCCTGGGGTGGAAGAATGCCCTCGGCACCGGCAAGGGCGAGCACACGACCACCTCCGGACTCGAAGGCGCGTGGACGCCGACGCCCACGCAGTGGGACAACGGGTACTTCGACACGCTCTTCGGGTGGGAGTGGGAGTGCGTGAAGAGTCCGGCCGGCGCCTGGATCTGGGAGCCGAAGGACAAGGTGAAGGCGGCCACGGTGCCCGATGCCCACGTGAAGGGCAAGAAGGTGCTGCCGGCGATTTCCACCGCCGACATCGCGATGCGCACGGACCCTGTCTACCTCGAGATTTCCAAGCGCTTCCACAAGAATCCGGAGCAGCTGGCCGACGCCTTCGCGCGCGCCTGGTTCAAGCTCACGCACCGCGACATGGGACCGCGTAGCCGCTACCTCGGTGCGCTGGTGCCGAAGGAAGATTTGATCTGGCAGGATCCGGTGCCGGCCGTCACGCATCCGCTCATTGACGCCAAGGACATCGCCGCGCTCAAGGCGAGGATTCTCGCCAGCGGGTTGGGCATCGGGCAGCTCGTCGCCACCGCATGGGCCTCGGCGTCCACCTTCCGCGGCTCCGACAAGCGCGGAGGCGCGAACGGCGCGCGGATCCGTCTCGCCCCGCAGCGAACCTGGGAAGTGAACCAGCCGGCCAAGCTGGCGCGCACGCTGGAGATCTACGAGACCATCCAGAAGGAGTTCAACGCCGCGGCGACCGGTGGCAAAAAAGTCTCGCTCGCCGATCTCATCGTACTCGGCGGCTGCGCGGCGGTGGAAGCCGCGGCCAAGAAGGGCGGCGTGGACGTGGCCGTTCCCTTCACCCCCGGGCGCAGCGATGCCTCGCAGGAGCAGACCGACGCCGACTCGTTCAGTGTGCTCGAGCCCATCGCCGACGGGTTCCGCAACTATGTGAAGGGGACGTACTCCGCCTCGGCCGAGGAACTCCTCGTGGACAAGGCGCAGCTCCTCACGCTGACCGCACCGGAGATGACCGTGCTCGTCGGCGGACTGCGGGTGCTGAATGCGAACCACGGCCAGTCCAGGCATGGCGTGTTCACCGACCGCCCAGAGACGCTCACGAATGATTTCTTCGTGAACCTCCTCGATATGGGCACCGAGTGGAAGTCCACCTCGCACACGCAGGACACCTTCGAAGGGCGCGATCGCGTGACGGGGGATGTGAAGTGGACTGCCACGCGCGTGGACCTGGTGTTCGGTTCGCACTCGCAGCTGCGCGCACTGGCCGAGGTCTATGCGCAGGATGATGCGAAGGAGAAGTTCGTGAAGGACTTCGCGAAGGCCTTCGGCAAGGTCATGCAGCTGGACCGCTTCGACCTCGCCTGAGCGAGGCCGCCTGGCTCAGTTGCCGAGGCGTGCCTCCAGCAACGCAGCCAGGCGGTAGCCTGCCAGGGCCAGCCGTTGGCGGGCGATGAGCTCGCCGCGGCGCAGATAGTCGTCGGGGAGCACGGCGGGCGTCGCTCCCTGGCGCGGCGGGAGATCATAGGCCACGTACCGCGCGAGCGTCGCGCTCTCGTCGGCCCAGCCGAGCACGGTTTTCGCGAGCGCTGCGCCGTCAGGAATCCGCAGGTCCCCGTCCGACGGCGGCAGGGCAGCGGCCAACCCGCGCGCGACCTCGTCGATCGGAAGCGCTCGCGACGGACGCCCCACCCATCCATCCCACACGGCGTGCAAGTTGATGGAATCGCGTTCGTCCCCGCGCAACTGCACCCAGACGCGATTGCCGCCAGCGTCGCCCTCCGGCGTCGCCGAAACCGAGCGTGAGGTGCCGTGCATCGGTTGGTGCAGATCGGCCACCACGTGGATGATCCAGGCGAGGTTGTAGGCGCGTACGCTCGCCGGTACGGCGCCGTCAGCCAGCGCATCGGCGAGCGACGGCAAGATGCTGGCGATGTTCGGCTCCTCCAGCGCGATGGTCGGCGTGCCGTCGGTGGAGAAGGACCGCGCGAGGTAGTGCCAGCCGTCACGCCGCGCCATGGTCGGGAAGCCGGGCAGCAGCGGCGTGGGCGCGGCGTCGCGGTCGGCCTCGCGGTAGAAACGCGAATCGTTGCGGATGCGGTCGGGCCACACGGACGCGCGCAGGAACACCTCGCGGATTCCGTCGGCGGTGCTCACGTCGAGATCCAGGCCCAACGCCGCCAGATCCGGATGCTGGCGGAGGAGCGCATCCACGCGCGAGCGGGTCGCGGGGCGCAGCCGGTCGTACGCGAGTGCCGCCATCGCGCGGTGACTGATGGCGTCCCAGCGGCGTACGCCCGATACGTGCGACGGCGGCAGCAACAGCGCCGAGATCGGGAACGGCACGAGCGCGAGCAGGGCACACAGCAGAAGACGTCGCATGGTCGGCGTCTCCTCCTCAGCGCTGCAGGGTGAATCGACCCACCTGGGGCACATCGTCCTCGTCGAGCACCACGAGATACACGTCGTCGCCCCTCACCACGAAGGGCGACCAGACGTTGGTTCGGATGCGACCAAGCGTGACGGTGGCCAGCATCTCGCCGTCCGGCGCGATGAGGTCGAACACCAGACCCACCGACGGATCCGAGCGACGCACCCAGAGTCGGCCTTCGTCATCCACCACCAGCCGCTCGATGGCCGGCTTGACCTGCGGGATGCGCGAGAAGTCCACGCCGGTGGGCCCGCGCGAGTCAATGTCGGCGATGAGCGAATCGCGCTCGCCGGCGGTGACGGGAATGGGCGGCAGGGATCGGGTCACGCGCACGGTGTCGCCGTTGAGGCCGAGTCGCACGATATCGTAGCGCGTGGAGTTCGAGGCGCACCACTCCTCCCCCGATGGGCCATACGCACTCTCGGCACGCGGCGCGTAGGGGATGCGGCGATACGACGTGCTGTTCGCCGAGCGCGTGATCCAGGTGGCCGCCTCCGCGAGATTCTCCACGTCGCACTCCGGCCGCGTGCGGATCGTGTCCACGCCGGAGCGATCGGTCCGATATCCCACCAGCACCGTCTGTCGCTCGGCACCGGCGGCGCCAGGACGCACCACGCAATCGAAATCCACCAGGCGACCCGGCGCCACCTTCGGCATCCACGTCCCCTGCGACCAACAGAACGAGGCCGGCCAGGCGTGCCGGAAGTCTCCGTCGGCGTTGAAGACGGCGAAGCGTCCATTGGCCGCATCGCGGACCCACAGCTCGCCGTTATCGGCGAAGACGATGCCTTCGGCGTTGCCCAATTCGCCGGGTCCGGCACCCCTGCGGCCGACCGTCTTGAGAAACGCGCCATCGGGTCCGAATACGCGGATGTCCTGCGTGCTGTGCTCGTAGATGAAGATGCGGCCGATGGAGTCCACCGCGATGCCCTTGACCCACGAGAAGGAGGTGGGCCCTTCGTCCCCGGACCCGATGCGCAGGGTCTCACGCAACGACCAGGTGGGCGTCGTCACCTCTTCCCCCCCGCAGGCGAGGGAGGCCGCCAACAGGCTTGCGACCGCCAGGCGTCGCCCAATGAACACGCGCATTCCGAGACCTCGCGGGGTTGTTGACGCCCGAGTATGCCACCCGATCCCCTTCCCTGTCCACCACCCACCGGCCGCCGTACCTTCTGCCGATGCCAATACTGCATCCACGCCTGCTCGCCGCGCTCTTCCTCTCCGGACTTGGCGCCAGCGGCGCCCTCGCGCAGGTCCGCCCGGTGTTCCGTCCCGCCCCCAACGCCGAAGCGGCCGGCTTCTCCCCCGCCCGCCTCTCCCGCATCGACTCCCTCGTGCTCGGCGCCGTCGAGCGCGGCGAGATCAACGGTGCGGTGGTCCACATCGTGCGCCGCGGCCGCGTGGTGCTGCACCGTGCCTACGGCGTCCGCGACACCGAGACCAAGGTGCCGATGCGCCGCGACGACATCTTCCGCATCGCGTCGCAGTCCAAGGCCATCACCGCCCTGGCCGTGATGATGCTCTGGGAGGAAGGACACTTCACGCTCGACGAGCCGATTTCGCGACTGCTCCCGGAGTTCGCGAGGCCGCGCGTCCTGACGGCATTCAACGGCGCCGATTCCACCGCGGAGTCGGAGCCGGCGAACCGCGAGATCACGGTCCGCCAACTGCTCACGCATACCTCCGGCCTCGACTACGCCGGCATCGGCAGCGCCGACTTCCGCGCGCTGTACGCCAAGCACGGGGTGCCAAGCGGCATCGGCAACGACCGGTCCACCATCGGCGAGCAGATGCGGATCCTCGGGCGCCTCCCGCTGCGGGCCCGTCCCGGCGAGCGCTACACCTACTCGCTGGCGTTCGATGTGCTGGGCTATCTGGTCGAGGTCGTCTCGGGCATGCCCTTCGACCAGTTCCTGCGCACGCGGATCTTCGAGCCGCTCGGCATGCGCGATACCTGGTTCTACCTGCCCCCGGACCGCCACGAGCGGTTGGTCACGCTGCATGATGGCGAGTCGGGGCGGGCCGTCCCGTTGCGCGGCACGGCCTTCGACGGCGCCAATCCCAACTATCCGCGACTCGCGGGCACGTACTTCTCCGGCGGCGCCGGACTGTCGTCCACCACGGAGGACTACGCGCGCTTCCTGCAGCTCTTCCTGAACAAGGGCGAGCTCGGCGGCGTGCGCCTGCTCGGGCCGCGGACGGTGGAGATGATGCTCACCGATCAGTTGCCGACGATGACCAACAAGGTGGGGCTGGGATTCGGCCTCGAGACGGAGGCGAACGACTTCCGCTCGCCGCGCAGCATCGGCGCGTTCAGCTGGGGAGGTGCCTTCGCCACGACCTATTGGGCCGATCCGCGCGACGAGCTCATCGCGCAGATCTACACGAACATGGTGAATCCGGCGGCGCGGGACCTCGCCGGGCGGTTCAATACGCTGACGTACGCGGCCATCGTGCGCTAGTCAGCGCAGCCGGTACACGTCCACATACTCCACGCCGTCGGCATCGCGAACGACACCCACGACATGCCCATGCGCGATGTGGGTCACGCGGAGACCGCTCGGCACCTGGGCGGACCCAATCAACGCACCGTCGGCGTCGAGCACGTCCCAGGTGCGCGTCGCCGCGCCGCGGGCCTGCGGGCGCGCCACCCAGAGCCGTCCGGCATCATCACCGATGAGCGCGTCGAAGGCGGGCATCGTGCGGCGCACCGGCGCGCCGGCGAAGCGCTCGCGCACCAACGCCTGCCGCGGCGGCGGGAGCCCCTCCACGATGCTGTCCACGAAGTACGCGCGGCGTGTGGCATCGAGCGGAATGGCCGGCACGTTGCGCCGCAGCGTATCCTCGCGCCCGGCCTGCGCATCGATGCGCAGCAGTTCATAGCGCTCGCCGTTGCCGATGAACACCCGGCCCCCGGCCACTGCCGCCTGCGTGCGCAGGCCGTAGGGCACGCCCATGCCGCAGATCCCGGGCGACGTCGCCGTGCCGCAGGGCACGCTGTATGCCTCGCCACCCGCGGTCGTCGCCAGCGTGTCGAGGATCGTTCCGTCGCGATACCGCAGGAGGACGGCGCGATACTGCGTGTGTCCCGGCGGCGGCGTGAGCTCGCGTTCCGTCACGGCGACGAAGCTGCCGTCGGCAAGGCGACCCAGCGGCGGCGGCGTGACGAATGTGCCAGCCGGCGAGATCGGCCACGAGCGCACCAGCGTTCCGTGCCGGTCGTACAGCGTCATCCGGGCGGCAAGGCCATCCTCGACGAGCAGTGAATCGCCGGAGAGGAGGAGCACGCGCCGGAGCCCGCGAAACTCCCCTGGTCCGGAGCCTTCACGACCGACCGTGCGCAGCCACGACCCCGTGGCGCTGAACCAGCGGAGTTCGTTGCTGCCCTGGTTGGCGACGACGATCTCGCCATTGGAGAGCCGCACGGCCCCCGAAATCCGGTTGAACAGCGTGACTTCGTCGCCGTCGGCGCTCCCGATTCGGACACGGGACGCGGAGTCGGGCACCAGTCGAGCCGGCTGCGCCGACAGTCCGGAGGAGAGCGCGAGGAGGGACGCGGCGATGGTCAGTGCGCGACGAGAGGCCACCCACGAATCGTACCATGGTCGCGCCGACGCGGCCATCCCGTGACTCAAGGCGTCACGCGCGGCGGCAGCACGCGGATGCCATCCCCGAACGTCGTCGCGAGCAACAACGTGAGCTTCGTCCCCTCCGCCGCACTTGGCCAGTGCGCCCACTCGGTGAGCGTGTGCTGGTTGGCCCCATAGGAGCGCCCGATGGAAATGCTGGGGATTCCCATCACGACGCCCACATTGGCATCGGTGCTGCCCGTCGCGAGGGCTTCCGACGCCCCCGGCATGCCCATGCGGACGCCGAGCTGCCTCTGGATGTCGATTGCCGTTTGCACCAGGGGATGACGCCGCGCCCCGGCGAGCATCGCCTCAGTTCCGCCGGCGCCGTTCTTCTGCTCCACTTCCACCACCAGCTCCACCCCCTCGCGCTCGGCGGACTCCTGCGCCACGCGCGTGATGGCGCGATCGAGAGAATCGAGCAGCGCCGGATCCGGTGAGCGGAGGTCCACGGTGAAGTACAGGTCCTGCGGGATGCCATTGAAGATGACGCCGCCATGCACCTGGCCGATGTTGATCACCGCGCCACTCGGCAGCGGTGGCGGTTGCAGGGCGTAGATGCGCTGGATGGCATCGGCGAGCGCGCGCACCGGCGTGGGACGACCGCGGGAGTACAGGGTGTGCGAGCCGGCCGCCTTGTATCGGTAGCGCGTCCAATAGATGCCAAGCGCGCCGTAGTTGACCGGTCCGAGCCCACCGTCCATCGCGATCAGCAGGTCCGGGCGCGCATTGTGCTTGAGCCAGTAGTCCATCCCGCGGAGGCCGACCTCCTCCTGCACGGTCCCGACGAACACCAGATCACCCTTGGTGACGATGCGTGCGGCGTTGAGGGCGCGGATGGTCGCGAGCATGTTCGCGACGGACGCGGAGTTGTCGAAGATCCCGGGCGCGTGCAGCGTGTCGCCATTGCGTCGGACCGTCGTGTTGGTCTCGGTGGGAAAGACGATGTCCAGGTGTGCGGCGAAGACGATGGTTGGTCCGCCGCCCGTGCCCGCTCGCCGGCCCGTCACGTTGCCGATGGAGTCAACGCTCACCCGTAGGCCGAGCTTCTCCATCTCAGCCTTGACGTAGGCGCCGCGGACCTGCTCGTGGCCAGGCTGGCCGGGCATCTGCGCGATGCGGATCCACTCGTCCACCTGCGCCGGCAGCCCGGCCTCGATGTGCGCGAGTGCGGCGCGGACGTCCGGGCGGTTGAGGTGGGCGGGGTCCCAGGCGGTGGGATAGCGCTCCTGCGCGACCAAGGGGGCGGCGATGGTCGCGGCGAGCATGGCGAGGCGGCGGAGGAGTGGCATGCCCGGAATCTGGCGAGGGGGCCCGTCGGTGCCAACGCGGCCGTTCAACACCCGCCCACCCGCCCGGCGTATACCTTCTGATGTAGCAGGGCTCCTCACCGTTCCCGACCCTCCCGCCCCCGCGGCGGTCATCACCGGAGTTCGACGTGAAAGTGATCCGCTCCCTCTTGGGGCTAGGCCTTCTGGTGGCCAGCGCCCTCGACGCCCAACAATCCTCCCGCACCGAGCCGGTCACGGCACTGCGTGACAACAGCTCGGGGTTCCACGCCCTGGTGGGCGCCCGCGTGGTCACGGGCCCGGGGCAGGTGCTCGAGGATGCCACCATCGTAATCCGCAACGGGTTGATCGTCTCCGTCGGGCGCGGCCAGCAGGCGCCGGCCGGCGCCCGCGTCTGGGATCTGAAGGGCCAGACGGTGTATCCGGGCTTCATTGACGCGCACGCCGATCTCGGCATGGACGAGGTGCCCCAGGGCGGCGACGTCGGTCCCACGCACTGGAATCCGCAGGTGCGGGCCTGGTTCAGCACCACGTCCAGCTTCCGCGATGACAGCACGCGCCGCCGTAGCCTCCGCTCGCTCGGGTTCGGCACCGCCCTCGCCGTGCCCAAGCAGGGCATCTTCCGCGGCAAGGCGTCGGTCGTGAACCTCAGCGACGCGGGTGTCCGAGAGCGCGTGTTGCGCCCGGACCTCGTGCAGGCCGTGGGCTTCCAGCGCTCCTTCACGTTGGGTGGTGGCTATCCCAACTCGGCGATGGGCACCATCGCCTTGATGAAGCAGACGTTCATGGACGCGGAGTGGTACATCCGCGCCTGGGCCGCCTACGAGCGCAGCGGGCGCTCGATCCTGCCGCCCGAGACCAGCGAAGCGCTCGCCGCGCTCGGTGGCGCGGTGCAGGGCCGCCAGCCGGTGCTCTTCCAGGCCGCCAGCGAGGAGGAGTACCTCCGCGCACACGCCATCGCCACCGAGTTCAAGCTCACGCCGTGGTTCCGCGGGAGCGGCGAGGAGTATCGCCTCGCGGACGTCCTGCGCGGCCGCACGCAGCCGCTGATCATTCCGCTCAACTTCCCGGACGCGCCTGAGGTCTCGAACCCGGAAGCGGCGTTGAACGTCACGCTCGGCCAGCTCCGGCACTGGTATCTCGCGCCGACCAACGCAGCGCAACTGGCAGCCGCCAACGTGCCCTTTGCCATCACCACCGACGGCCTCTCATCCCTGACGCAGTTCCTGCCGAACCTGCGCATCGCGGTGGCACGCGGGCTCGCGGCCGACAAGGCCCTCGCGGCCCTGACGACGGTGCCGGCCGCCTGGCTGGGCATCGAGCGCACCCACGGCACCATCGCGGCCGGCAAGGTGGCCAATCTTGTCGTCGCGGATGGTGACCTGTTCACCGAAGACGCCAGCGTGCGCGACGTGTGGGTGCAGGGCACGCGCTACGGCGTGACGCGTCCGCCGCAGATTGACCCGCGC
This sequence comes from Gemmatimonadaceae bacterium, assembly GCA_024710705.1. Taxonomy (GTDB): domain Bacteria; phylum Gemmatimonadota; class Gemmatimonadetes; order Gemmatimonadales; family Gemmatimonadaceae; genus Pseudogemmatithrix. The sequence goes on from JANJUF010000029.1 coordinate 13,017, forward strand.
GGCACCTGGAACATCGTCACCGATGACGCCGCGGGCTTCCCGGCCACGCTCCGCATCGAAGGTCCCATCAACCGCGTGCGCGGCACGATCGAACTCGCCAACCGGCGTCCGGTGAACCTCGCGACGGCGCGTGTCGTCACGGAGACGGGTCGCCTCGAAGTCACCTTCAACGGCGAGCCGCTGGGCTACCAGGGCACCATTCTCCTCTCCGGCTCGGTACGTGGCGAGGAGTTCTTCGGATGGATGTCGCTGCCCAACGGCGCCGACCCGGCCTACCGTGGGACGCGCACCGAGACGGTCGAGGATGCGGCGCGCGGCACGGTCGCAGCGAAGGTGCCCGCCATTGATCTCCCGTGGCTGCGGCCGTCCATGGAGTTCGGACGTGCCGCGCCACCGGAGCAGCCGGCGGTCCTGGTGGTGCGCAACGCCACCGTGTGGACGCAGGGCCCGCAGGGCCGGATGGAGAACGCCGACCTGTTGGTGCGTGCCGGGAAGGTGGTGCAGGTCGGACAGCGGCTCAGCGCGCCGCGCGGCGCCGTCGAGATTGACGCCGCCGGCAAGCACGTCACGCCTGGCCTCATTGACCCCCACACGCACGCCGGCGTCAGCTCGGTGAACGAGAGTGGGTTCGCGATCGTCCCCGAGGTCAACATGGGCGACGTGCTCACGCACAACAACATCTGGATGTACCGCCAGCTCGCCGGCGGACTCACCATGCAGATGGTCAAGCACGGCTCGGCCAACCCGATTGGCGGCGAGAACGTGTTCGTGAAGAACCGGTGGGGGTCCCTGCCCGACCAGCTCAAGCTCGAGAACGCCCCGCGCACGGTGAAGTTCGCGCTGGGGGAGAACCCCAAGCGCAGCCCCAACCGCTATCCCAACACGCGCATGGGTGTGCAGGAGATCATCCGCGACCACTTCCTCGCGGCCCGCGAGTACAAGGCGGAGTGGGATCGCTGGGAGGCGGACCGGGCCAAGACGGGCATCCCGCCACGCCGCGACCTGCGGATGGAAGCGATCGTGGACATCCTGAACCAAGAACTGCTCGTCTCGTCGCACGGCTATCGTGCCGACGAGTTCCTGGCGCTGGTGCGCCTGGCCGAGGAGTTCGGCTTCCGCATCCAGACGCTGCAGCACGGCGTGGAGGCGTACAAGATCGCCACCGAACTGGCGAACTCGAACGTGGCCGCCGTGGTGTGGAGCGACTGGGGCGCGTTCAAGCTCGAGTCGTATGACGCCACGTCGTACAACGCCCGCCTGCTCATGGAGGCCGGCGTGGTGACGTCGCTGCACTCGGACGACGCCGAGATCTCCACCCGCATGAACTGGGAGGCAGGCAAGCTGCTGCGTTCCGGCGTCGAGGAGGTCCAGGCGCTCTCCACCGTGACCAACCAAGCGGCGCGCGCCATCAACATCCACGACCGGGTCGGCTCGCTCGAAGCCGGCAAGGATGCCGACTTCGTGATCTGGAACGGCAACCCGCTCTCGCAGTTCACCCGCGCCGAGCAGACCTGGGTGGACGGCCGTCGCTACTTCTCGCTGGAAGAAGATCGACAGCTGCGCGCCGAAGTCGATCGTCAGCGCAATCTGTTGATCCAAGCCGTGCTCGCCGCTGGCGCGCCGGAAGCTACCCCCAATCGTCCGGCCGCTCGCGGTGCCGGTCAGGAGCGCCCGTAACATGAAGCCGATGCACAAGAGCATCTTCGGCATCGTCGCGCTGCTCGCAGCGAGCGCGACGGTCGCCAGCGCGCAGGTGCGCATGACGGTGGCCCCGCAGTCGCAGCCGGTCGTGCTGCGCGGTGCGACGATCCACACGGTCACGAACGGCACCATCACGAACGGCAGCATCGTCATGGACGGGGGCAAGATCATCGCCATCGGCCAGACCGTCGAGATTCCGCGCGGCGCGCGCATCGTCGATGTGAGCGGCAAGCACATCTACCCCGGGCTCATCGACGCCTATAGCACGGTCGGCATCAGCGAGATCGGCGCGGTGGACGTGTCGAATGACATCCAGGAGATCGGCGACTTCAATCCGAACGTGCGCGCCGAAGTCGCGGTGAACGCCGAGAGCCGGCACATCGGCACGACGCGCTCCGCGGGCGTGCTGGTCGCGTTCTCCACGCCGGGCGGCGGCGTGGTCTCCGGTCTCTCCTCAGCGATGTCGCTCGAAGGGTGGACCTGGGAAGAGATGTCGATGAAGGGTGCAGCCGCGATGAACGTGAACTGGCCCGACCCGAACGCCCGTCCGCGTCGCTTCGGCGGCCCGCCGGGCGGCCCGAACGCCGGTGCGCGTCCGGCGCCGAAGACCTACGCCGAACAAGTGCAGGAGCTCAAGGACTTCTTCGCCGAAGCGCGCGCGTATCGCGATGCCGTGGCCGCGAACCAGCAGCCGCGCAGCAACTCGAAGTACGCGGCGATGATTCCGGTGCTCAACCGCGAGATTCCGGTCATCGTCTCGGCGGACGGGGTGGCGCAGATCAACGATGCCATCACCTGGGCGAAGGAAGAGAACGTGCGCATCGTGATCCGCGGTGGCCGCGATGCCATCCATGTGGCCGATCGCCTGAAGGCGGAGAACGTGTCGGTGATCCTCACGTCGACGATGGCCGCGCCGGGTCGTGACCACGAGGGCTACGACGGTGCGTACAGCACGCCGGCGCAGTTGCACGCGGCGGGCGTGAAGTTCGCGATCGCCGGTGACGGCGGGGCGCTCTACAGCAACCGTCTGCCCTGGGATGCCGGCGTAGCGGTGGCTTTCGGCTTGCCGGAAGAGGAAGCCCTGAAGGCGGTGACGATCAACGCCGCCGAGATGCTGGGCGTGAGCGATCGCGTGGGCTCGCTGGAAGTCGGCAAGCAGGCGACGCTGCTCATCACGACCGGCACGCCGCTGGACATGACGTCGAACATCGAGCAGGCCTACATCCAGGGCCGCGAGATCGACATGAACGACATCCAGAAGCACTTCTTCCGGAAGTACATGGAGAAGATCCGGCAGCAGCA
>JANJUF010000033.1 GCA_024710705.1 Gemmatimonadaceae bacterium
GCGAGCACGGGCTGCAGCCACACGTTCACGCCCCAGCTCGCGGCGCCGGCGGCGACGCCCGCCGCGACCGCGAGCAGCACCGCGCGCAGCGCGACGAGCTTGTAGCTGTCGATGACGACCAGCGCCCCGAGGAACAGGAAGATCGAGACGAGGCTGATGGCGACCGGGACGACGGAGGTCACATGATCTTGAACGACGCCATCGCCGCGGAACGGCGCGGGATCCCGTCGCCCTGCGCCACGGCGTAGCCGAACGAGAAGGTGGAGTTGAGGTTCGAGAGGGTGACGAGGCGGATGTCCACCTGCGCGCCCACGCTCGTGTACGTGGCGCGCAGGGCGGAGTCGTCGAAGTCCGTCACGAGGCCGGACGCGAAGAGGGACAGCCCGGCCCAGCGCAGGTAGGCGCTCGGCGATCCCAGGCTGCGGAAACGCAGCGGCGGCGAGACCCATTCCACTTGCGCCTTCCCGAAAGTGGCGCCGCCCACCTGGTTGATCTCGAGGCCCGGGAAGCTCTCGGTGTTGCGGTACTGCTTGAAGCTGCGGTAGTCCACCCAGTTGTTGGCGAAGCCACCGAAGTAGAACAGGGCGAAGGGATCGTCGCGGTCGGGGCCGAGGGCCGAGCCGGCGCTGGCCTTCAACCAGATGGACGAGTGGTCGATCGGCAGGAGGAAGCCCTTGGCCAGGTCGCTACTCAGGCGCGGATACAGCGTCTCGTTCACATAGTTGCCGCGCGCGGCGGCGTTCCAGATGGTCCCGAACTCGGCGCCGACGGCGCCGAGGGAGCTGCGCACCGACTCGTACTTGAGGTCCGCGCCGAACGCCGAGAGTTTGTCGAACGAGGCCGCGACGTCCTGGAACTCGGGGAGGATGGCGAGATCGCCGTAGTTCGCCGCCTGCAGCGTGTAGCCGAGGCTGGTGGGGCCGTCGAGGTAGAGGTTGCCGGTGTACTGGAGCGCCAGCGCATAGCCGCGGCGGCTCATCTTGGTGGGGCCGAAGAGGTCGTAGAAATCGGCGCGATTGAAGGCGGCGGAAAGCTTCCAGTTCCAGTGGCGGAACACGGCGCGGGCGTGCAGGCGCTCGTAGGAGTCGAGCCGCTCGTCGGGCGAGTACGAGGTGGTGAACTCGAGCCCGGTGGCGCCGACACGATCGGAGAAGTTGAGGCGCATGCCCACCGCGATGGCGTCCACGCCCGCGGCGTCCTGGTAGCCCTCAATCACAGGATAGGCGTTGTCGAGCTTGAAGTTGTCGCGGGCGCGGTAGATGCCGGTGGCGGTGGTGAGCGAGTCGGGATTCACCTCGCTGGCCGGAGGCGGCATCCAGTCCTGCACGTCCGGGCGCTCCTCGGCGATGACGTTGCCAAGGAAGTTGATGGCGCTGACGCTATCGGGGACGGCGTTGGGAATCATCGAGGGCACGAAGCCGGTGCCGGAGTACTCGAGCACCACGACCGAGTCCGCCGAGATCGGCAGCGGCTTGAAGAATCCCGTCTCGGCGTTGCTCAGCGCGTCCATGGCCTTGGTGGCGATGTCGTAGCGAAACACGTTGGACACGCCGGAGAAGTACGAGGAGCCGAAGAGGAAGCGGCCGTCGCGCGAGTGGACGAAGGTTGAGGGCGACCAATCGCCGAACTCGTAGAGCACTTCGGGGGTCGTGTTGCCCCTCAGGAGCGAAGCGACCTCGTAGCGCACGAGCTTCTGGTTGCCGCTGATCTCCGAGAAGGAGCCGATGAGGAAGCGGCCGTCAGGCGAGAGGTCGAGGTCGAAGAGGTCGTGGCCGTAGGGGACGGTGTAGACCTGCTTCCACTCGGTATATGGATGCTCGATTCGCACGAGGGTGGAGAAGCCGTTGTCGTGGCGCACGCCCCAGAGGGAACGGTCGGCGGCGTTGAAGGCGAGGTCGGCGACGCGGGCTTCCTGCAACAGGGTGCGGGTACGGCCGCTGGCGAGGTCGAGGGCGACGATGTGCGGCCACTCGTTGTTGTTGGTCGTGTAGAACAGCGTGCGCGACGCGGGGTCGAAGGCCAGCGAGGTGACGGACAGCCCGCTGGCGCCGACCAGGTCGCGGACGCGGGTGAAGCGCCCGGTGGCGATGTCGATGCTGGCGATGTGCGCTTCCTGCCCCGGATAGCGTACGGCGACGAGGACGCTGTGGTTGGTGCTGTCGTGGAAGGCGCGCGAGGCCGAGCCGAGGATGCGGCTGGTGAGCGGGCGCGCGACGGTGGTGGGGTGGCGGCGGATGGCGGCGAGATTGTCGTGCTGCCACTCGCGCTCCCAGGCGATCCACCGTGCCCATTCCTCCTCGAGCGAGCGGCCGAAGGCGCGCTCGAAGTCGGTGGCGAAGTAGCGTCGGCTGCCCTCGGTGCGATTGAACCAGGAGAGCAAGGAGTCGTTGCCGAACGTCAGCGCCAGGTACGAGACGAAGCGCGTACCGTAGAGATAGGAGTTGGCGCCGGTCTGGAAATCGATGGACGTGCCCTCTGATTCGAGGCCGACCACGTCATAGATCTCGAGGCTGTCGCGCACGAGGGTGCGGAAGACCATTTCATCGTACGGACCGAGGGCGCGGCCGAGTCCGCCGTTCATCCACGTCTCCATGTATGTGGCGATGCCCTCGAGGTACCAGCGCGGCGTGTACCAGCGCGGCGTGGTGAGGTAGCTGTAGAGCATGGAGAGCGGGACTTCGGCGCTGGGCGTGACCTTGCCGAAGAAGAGGGCGCGCCAACGGCGGTCGGCGGCGGTGGCTTTGTCGGACGTGACGATGTGCGCCAGCTCGTGGTTCATGGAGCTGGCCATGCGCTCGGGGGCCGGCGCCGACTCGTACTCGTGTCCGTAGGGGGCGATGCCGATGGTGACGTGGTTCTCCGGTACGGGGCGCGCGCCAGCGTTGCCGTAGTGCCAGAGGTCGTGCATCAGCACGTTGATGGGGCCACCGGGATCGTAGTCGAAGATCCGGCGATGGAAGCGCAGCGCGTTCTCGAAGCTGGCCACCACCTGCGGCACGAGGTAGGACTGCAGCGGCGAGGTATACATCAGCCGCATCGTGAGCGTCTCGAGCGTCTGGAACTGCGCATCGAGGACGCCCGGGGCGGCCAACCCGAGGCAGAGCACGAGGGCGCGGAGCGACCGGGAGGGAGTCACCGGGCGATAATACACGTGGGCCCCGGCTCCCGTAAGAGGGAGCCGAGGCCCACGCGGGACTGAGTGCGGCGGTGCTCTACTCGGGCACGACGGCCCGGCTGGCTTCGCGCAGGAAGGCCTCAGCCAACTGCGGGCTGCGCGACAGCGAGCGGAAGGCCTCGTTGGCCTGCAGCTGCCGGTACGCATCGTTGGCCATCACCGAGCGGAAGGCCTCGTTGGCCATGGCCGCACGGAAGACGTCGCTGGCCATCGCCGCACGGTAGGCCTCGGTGCCCATCACGGCACGGAAGGCCTCGTTGGCCATGGCTTCGCGGTAGACATCGCTCGACATCGCCGCGCGATACGCGTCGTTGGCCATCGCCGCGCGATACGCGTCGTTGGATTGCAGCGCGCGGTACGCCTCGTTGTTCTGGAGGGCGCGGAAAGCCTCGTTGCTGGCCAGTGCGCGATAGGCCTCGTTGTTGGCCAGCTCGCGATAGGCCTCGCTGACCATCAGGGCGCGGGAGGCTTCGCTGTTCATCAGCTCGCGATAGGCCTCGTTGTTCTGGATCGCGCGGTAGGCGTCGCTGGCCACCATCTCGCGGTAGGCTTCGCTGGCCACCATCTCGCGATAGGCCTCGCTGGCCATCAGTTCGCGATACGCCTCGCTTGACATCAGCTCACGATAGGCCTCGCTGGACACCAGCTGGCGGTAGGCCTCGCTGTTCATCAGCTCGCGGAAGGCCTCGTTGGACTGCAGCGACCGGAAGGCCTCGTTCTGCATGGCCTCGCGGAACACTTCGCTCTTCACGAGCGTGAGCACATCCTGGTTCTGGAAGAGCTCGGCGATCTGGGGGTTGCCGACCGTCACGTCGCGCTCGGTCATGGCCCGCCCACGATACCGCGCCGCCTGCTGCACGCCACCGATGGTGCCCGACTCGCTGCCCGAGGGCGGATACCCGACCACGATCCCGCCGACCACGGCGATGATCGCGACTGCGGTGGTGCCGATGATGATTGCCTTCTTGGACATCAGTGCCTCCTCCATTCGCCTTGCGGCGGCGTGAAACGGGGAAACCAGCCAGCGTACGAGAGACTGCGGGGGTGACTGCGGAGACTGTGCCTCGAGGATCGCCTGCTTCAGCTGCGGGGGCGGGGCCCGCTCGTGGACCCGACCGATCAGGGCGGAGAGCGTCTGCAGGTCCTCGAACAGGGCGCGGGCGTCACCGTCCCGCTCCACCAAGGCACGGAGCGCGGCGCTCGCCTCGGGCGAGTTGGCGCCGTCAACCTCGGCGTGGATGAGTGCGACCTGTTCTGGGGTCAGCATGCTTATGAGCCTTTGGCGAGAAGGACCAGGCGCAGACGTTCGCGTGCGGTGAAGAGGCGGGACTTGACCGTCTTGACCGGCACCTCGAGCACATCGGCAATCTCCTCGTAGGAGAAGGAGACGAAATGCTTGAGGACCACCACCGCCCGGTCATCCGGCTTGAGCAACATCAGGGCCCGCTCCACGCGGTCGTCCACTTCGAGTGAATCGTCAGCGGCATCGCCGGCGGAGGGGAGGTCGAATCCGTCGTCAATCGTCACCAGCTGCTTGCGGCGCTTGAGCGCGTTGAGCGACTCGTTCACCGCCATGCGGTAGATCCAGCTGAAGAAGCGGTACTGCGGGTCGTATCCCTTCAGGGAATCGAAGGCATTCCCGAACACCGTCTGCGTCACGTCCTCCGCGTCCTGCACGTTGCCCAGCATCCGGAGCGCCACGTTGAACAGGCACCGCTGGTAGCGGTCCACGAGTTCGCTGGCAGCCGCCGGATCGTCGCCGAGGCAACGTCGGACAAGCTCTCGATCCAGTGCGTCGGCAGCGGCTCTGTCCAAAGTACAAATCCAGGGGGCAAAGGTTGGAAGGCCGATTCCAGGGAGGTCGGCGGTCCGAAGGGCGGAGGTCCCGGGGCGCAAACGTGCACCCGTCCGGAGCGGAGGGCAAATGCCGAGCGCCCAAGGAGTTGACAGGGGGCGCTCGGCGGGGCGTTCTTAGCGCAACCCCGGGGGGGAGATGCCGCAGGGCTTCCGGATGACGATGGGCGCCGAGAGCGGGGAGGTGGCCCGGGCCAGTGCGGCGTGGGCGGACTTCGCCGCGGCGCAGGCGTTGCCGGCGGGGGTGCGCCGGAGCATGAATGTGGTGCTCGACGAGTTGCTGGCCAACACCCTCTCGCATGGCCTGGCCGGCCGCGCCGGGGGCAGGGTGACGATGGAGGTCCAGCTCGACGGCGACCGGCTCGTGGTCACCCTCACTGACGATGGGGCGCCCTTCGACCCGTTCGGCCGGGCCGCCCCCGACACCACGCTCTCCGTGGAGGACCGCCCGATCGGAGGGCTCGGCATTCATTTAGTCCGGCAGTTGGTGGACCATGTCAGTTACATCCGCGACGGGGACCAGAATGTGGTGGTCCTCACCAAGCACTTGGCCGACGGCACGCACGAGCACCATTCCGGAGGACGGTTGATGGAGATCACGACGCGCACGCAGGGCGACTACACCATCGTGGCCATTGCGGGGAATCTGGATAGCATGACGTCGCCCCAGGCGCAGCAAGCGCTCGACGGGGTGGTGGCGGGTGGCGCCACGAAGGTGGCCGTGGACTTCACGACGCTCGACTACATCAGCAGCGCCGGCCTGCGCGTGATGTTGGGCACGGCCAAGCAGCTGATGGCGAAGGGCGGGGCGCTGAAGACCTTCGGGCTGAATCAGACGGTGCGGGAGGTGTTCGACATCTCCGGGTTCTCGACGATCCTGGCGGTGCACGCGACCGAAGCGGAGGCGCTGAAGTAGATGCACGCGGACACCAGGAAGTACAACGCGGCGCTGACTGCCGCGGACCGCGCCATCTGCCAGCGGCTGGCGACGCTGATCGATGCCGCAGTGCCGGAAGCGGAGAACAGGGTCTGGCACGCACACCCCGTCTGGTTCCTCGACGGAAACCCCATCGTTGGCTACAGCAAGCTGAAGGATTGCGTGCGCCTGATGGATGCCCGTCCATGACGGGAATTCAGGAGCGCCTCGCCCGCGCGCTCACCGACCGCTATGCCGTCGAGCGCGAACTCGGCCACGGGGGAATGGCCACCGTGCATCTCGCCCGCGACCTCCGTCACGGACGTGCCGTCGCCATCAAGGTGCTGCGCCCCGACCTGTCGGTGGGCGCCGACCGCTTCCTGCGCGAAATCAACATCGCCGCGCAACTCAACTCGCCGCACATCCTCCCCCTCCTCGACTCGGGGGAGGCCGATGGTCTCCTCTACTACGTGATGCCGTACGTCCAGGGCGACTCGCTCCGGGCGCGCCTTGTGCAGGCGGGGAAGCTCGCGCCGTCCGAGGCCATGCGGCTCCTGCGCGACGTCGTGGATGGACTGGCCCATGCGCACCGCCAACAGGTCGTGCACCGCGACATCAAGCCCGACAACGTGATGATCGTGGATCGCCACGCGGTGATCATGGACTTCGGGGTGGCCAAGGCGATGAAGGATGCGCTGGGCGGGTCTGGCCTCACCAGTGTCGGCGTCTCGCTCGGCACTCCGACGTACATGGCACCGGAACAGGCGGCTGCGGACGGGGAGGTGGACCATCGGGCCGACCTCTACTCCGTGGGCGTCATGGCGTATGAGCTGCTCGCCGGGAGCCCACCATTCGAGGGCAAACCACAGTCGGTGCTCGTGGCGCACATCGCCGACCCGCCGCCGCCGCTGCTCGACCGTGCTCCACACGTACCGCCGGCGATCGCGCAGATCGTGATGAAGTGCCTGGAGAAGGATCCGGCCAAGCGCTGGCAGACTGCCGATGATCTGCTCGTCGCGATCGAGGCGTTGACGACCCCGACGGGAGCCTACATCGCACCGGTGGATGTGCGTCGCCAGCGGCGCACCCGTGTGCTCGTCGGCGGCGCCGTGCTGCTCGCCGTGGTGGCGGCGGTCACGGTGGCCACGGCCGGCGTCCGGCGCGAGCGATGGGTGCACCAGACGGCGTTGCCCGAGCTGCGGCGCCTGGTCGAGGCCGCCGAGGTGGACAGCGCGTTCGCGCTCGCGCTGGCAATCGAGCGCGTGGCCCCAGGGGATTCCACGCTGGAGGAACTGTACGGACGCTTTGCACGATTCACGTCCGTGGAGTCGGAGCCGGCGGGGGCCACGGTACACCGTGCGTCGCTCAGCGACACGTCCATCTGGTATCCCGTGGGGACGACCCCGACCGACTCGGCGCCGCTTCCGCTCAATGCGGGCCTGTATCGCGTCGAGAAGGAGGGCTACCGGTCGGTCACCGGCATCCTCCACACGAATCAGGGCATCATCGACTTCGGCTATCTGCCGCCGATGCGCGTGCGACTCGATCCGCTCGACGCGCCGCACCCGGAGATGGTGTGGATCCCCGGCGGACACTCGCGGGCGTTCCTGGTCGGGAGCGATGCGGCCACGCCGCTCACGCTCGGCGACTTCCGCCTGGAGCGCTTCGAGGTGAGCAACAGTCGCTACAAGGCGTTCGTGGACGCCGGCGGCTACGCCAATCGTGACCTCTGGGAGCACGCCTTCGTGGCCGAGGACGGCCGGACGATGTCGTTCTCGGACGCGATGGCGCGGTTCGTGGATCGCACCGGTCGTCCAGGGCCGTCCACCTGGGAGGGCGGGACGTATCCCGCGGGCCAGGCCGACCATCCGGTGGCAGGCGTGAGCTGGTACGAAGCGGCGGCCTTCGCGAAGTTCGCGGGCAAGAGTCTCCCGACGACCTATCACTGGGCTCGGGCCGCCGGCGCGTGGAACTCGAAGTACGTGGTGCCACACAGCAATCTCGAAGGCAGCGCCACGTTGCCCACCGGTGTGCCACGCGGCATCAGCATCAGCGGGCTGTCGGACATGGCCGGCAACGTGCGCGAGTGGTGCCTCAACGATGCCGGGCGCGGCCTGCGCTACATCCTGGGCGGCGGCTTCAGCGATCCCCGGTATGCCTTCGTGGATGCCTACGCCCAACTGCCGATGGACCGTTCGGTGATCAACGGCATCCGGCTGGCATTGTACGAGCCATCCGACACGAGTGTCGCACGCGCGTCGCTGCCGATCCTGCGCGCGTTCACGGACTACACGAAGGTGCGGCCGGTGTCGGACGCCGTGTATTCCGGGCTGGCGCGCATCTACGATTACGATCCGCTGGCGCTGGACGCTCGCGTCGAGGCCGTGGACTCCTCGGCTGCAGAGTTCACTCGGGAGAAGGTCAGTTTCACGACGGCATACGGGCGCGAACGGATGTCGGCCTGGCTCTATATCCCGCGCAATGTGCGACCCCCGTACCAAACCGTGGTGATCTTCCCGGGTTCCGGTGCCATCGGCGCGAGTCCCTACACGGGGAATCTGCCGGCGATCATGGGATTCATCGCGCCCTCCGGGCGCGTGGCCGTGTACCCGATCTATAAGAGCACGCACGAGCGCTCGGACAGCCTGCGCAGCGACATCGCCGACGAGTCGATCTTCTGGCGCGACCACGTGGTGATGTGGGCCAAGGATTTCCGGCGCACGCTCGACTATCTCAGCACGCGCGCGGACATCGATACCACGAGGTTCGCATACTTCGGCTTCAGTTGGGGTGGCTACATGGGCGGAATCATTCCGGCCATCGAGCCGCGCATCAAGGCGTCCGTGCTGTACGTGGCCGGGTTGACCATGGAGCGCGGGCGGCCGGAGGTGGAGCCGATCAACTTCCTCCCCCGCGTCACCAGCCCGGTGCTGATGCTCAACGGGAAATACGACTTCTTCTTCCCGAGCGAGACGGCCCAACGTCCGTTCTTCGAGAACCTCGGGACCCCCGCCGCAGACAAGCGGTGGAGCCTGCAGGAGGGGGGGCACGATGTGCCACGGACGGTGCTGATCCAGGAATCACTGGCGTGGCTGGACAAGTACTTGGGGGCGGTGCGAGCGCCGGACTAGCCCTTTGGGCGATGGTTGCGGAGGTGGCGGCGCCTAGCGCCGCCCCCCCAGCAGGTCCGCCACCGACACGCGCACGATCTGCGATGCCGCCCCCACGGCACTGAACACGATCCGACCGTCGCTCGTGTACAGCTCCGGCGATTCAAAGCTCCGCGGGCGGGTCGTGATCAGGCGCGTCGTGGTGTCGCCGACCGAGAGCTCCAGCACGTTGGTCGTCGCGTCATTGCCGAACTGCCAGTCGGGCACCGCGAGTCTGCTTCCGTCGGGCGACCAGACGCTGCTCGGTTGCCATACCCGCTCGGTGCGCCGTGTGATGCGGCGCGGCGGGCCGCCGGCGGTCGGCGTGATCTCCACGAAGGACCAGCCACCGGCCACGGCCGAGTAGGCGTACCACGCGCCGTCGGGCGAGAGTGAGTGGCCCGAGCCATTGACCGTGGTCGTGGACGACAGCCGAAGCGCCTGCGGCCGTCCACCATTGACGGGAACGCGGAAGAGCCGCGCGCCCCGTTCCCCTTGCAGCGCCACGTACAGACTGCGTCCGTCCGGACTCCACTCGGGTGGCGCACTGACGGTCTCGTTGAAACTCGTGACGCGACGTGCCGTACCGCCCGTTGCCGGTATCACCCACACCTCGCTCTGCGTGGTCTCGCGGTCGGAGAGGAACGCGATCTGGGTCCCGTCGGGCGACCAGCGCCCCAGTCCCTCATTGCTCGTCCACTCGGTCAGTCGGCGTGGCTCACCGCCAGTGGCCGGAACCACCCACAGGTCGGACGACCCGGCTCGGTTCGAGCTGAACATCACCTGGCTTCCATCAGGGGAGTACTGCGGCCATCCATCGTTGAGCGGACTGGCGACGAACGGCACGGCGTCTCCGCCGGCCAGCGGTACCGACCAGATGTCGAAGTTGCCACTGCGATTCCCCACGAACAGCAGTGTGCGTTCGTCGGGCGACAGCGTGGCGGACGGCTGCAGGACCTGATAGCCGGCCCACTCCACCAGGATCCGCGGGTCTCCGCCAGGCACCGTCACGCCAACTCGCGCGTCTGTTTCCCCGCGGAAGAAATGGAGCGCGCTGCCGTCTGGGTGCCAGTTCAAGTCCGTCTCGAGCGCGAGGTCGTCGGTCACACGGATCGCCTCGCCACCCTCCGCGGCGACGATCCACACGTCGGGCTGCCCGCCGCGATCCGACGTGAAGGCAATCCACTTCCCGTCGGGCGACCACAGGTGATCCCGGTCGTTGCGCACGTCGCTGGTGAGTTGCCGCAGTTCACCAGTCTCCACGTTCGCCGTCCAGAGATCGGTGGTCCCGGTCCGCCGTGAGGTGAACACCAGGAAGCGGCCGTCGGGTGACCACGAGGACCGCAACGGACTTCCCTCCTCGAAGCCCTCGGTGGTCAGTTGGCGTGCCGGACCTCCGGCCATGTCCTGCAGCCAGATGGTGGAGTTGCTGCCCCGGCCCAGTTCGATGGCGGCTCGCGTGCCATCGGGCGAGAGCGCGACGAACTGGTTGCCACCGAGTGGCGCGACCAACGGCCGCGCGGCACCGCCCTCCAAGGGGGCGACCAAGGTGCGAGCCTCGCCAGCGCCCAGCCGTCGGAAGACGATGCCCGATGCATCGGGCAGCCAGCCCGTGGGCTGGTCGCGAGCCGGTCCCGACGTCAGCTGGCGTGGCTCGCCTCCGTCCACGGACACCACCCACAGATCGAACTCGGGCGACTCACCGGCGTAGGCGATCCAGCGACCGTCGGGCGACCAGACGGGTCCAGTATCCCATGTGCCCGTGCTCAGGCGCACCGGGTTGCTGGCATCGGAGCCGCCCACGAAGATGCGGGATTGGCCTTCCACCGGTTGGGACCACGCCAAGCGGCTGCCATCCGGTGACAGTGCCGGGGTGGCGGGGAGGCCCGCCGCTTCGCCGAGCAGCACCGTCTGAACTGGCACGCGCGCGCGATCGTCGCCGGTGCAGGCGGTCAGGGCCAGCGCGAGCAGCAGGGCAGAATGGCGTGACATCAGGTGGAATCTCATGACGGTGGGGGGTGGAACAGTTGCGTCCGAAGGCTCTCGACGATCTGCGGGATCACGCGATCAACCGCTTCGAGGACATCGCCGCTCAGATCGAGGTCATAACTGCCGGTCCAGAACTGGCCGATGGAGTGCGGGTTGGTGAGCTGCAGCGTCACGCGGAGCCGCTGCCCGGAGCGAAAGACATTTCCCTCGAGCAGCGCGCCGACGTTGAGTTCGCGCGCCATTACGCCGAAGGGCTTGGGCTGCGTCTTGTACGGATCCACCAGCGACGGCGGCGCCACGGTCACGCCCGGCACCTGACCGAGCGCCACGCCGAGTTGGTTGACGAGCACGGTGACGACGTCGGCGTCCTGGCCCGACACATCGGTGAGCGGCAGCACGGCGAGCCGCTCGGGGCCCGGGGCGCCGTCGGCGAGAAGCGCCTTCGCGCCGAACCCGACCACCGCGAGCGCCGCCACCATCGCCGCGCCCGCGAGCAGCGCGCGCCGACCCTGCGGAGACGCCGCGTCGCCGGACTTGGCGCCGGGCTTGAGCACCCGCAGCGGCCGCGTGTTGGTGGGCGTGATGCCACCGCTCGGCGTCGCCAGCGCCTCCAGCTCCAACAGCACCTCGTCCGCGGATTGCGGGCGATCGGCCGGATTCTTCTCGAGGCAACGCATGATGAGCGCCGAGAGCGCCGGCGAGACGGCCGTGCGGACCTCCGACAGTTCCTTCGGCTTCTCCAGCACGTGCGCCGAGAGAATGGCCTGCGCGGTCTTGCCGGTGAAGGGCGTCCCACCGGCCAGCAGCTCGTAGCCGAGTATGCCGAGCGCGTAGATGTCGGAGCGCTGGTCAATGTGCTCCTCGCCGGTGGCTTGCTCCGGCGACATATAACTCGGCGTGCCGACGGCCACGCCCACCGTGGTGAGCTTGTTGCCGCCGGCGTTGCTCACGGCCTTGGCCACGCCGAAATCCATCACCAGTGCGTGGCGCCCGGAGATCATGACATTGTCGGGCTTGATGTCGCGATGCATCACGCCGCGGCCGTGGGCGTAGGCCAAGGCATCCGCGACTTCCTTCAGGATGCGCACCGCGTCGTGCACCGGGAGCTGGCCCTCGCGCTCCACCTTGGCACGCAGCGACTCGCCTTCCACGAAAGGCATCACGTAGTACAGGAAGCCTGCAGTCTCACCGGAGTCGTGCAGCGGCAGCACGTGCGGATGCTGCAACTGGGCGACGATGCGGATCTCGCGCGGGAAGCGATCCGGGCCCAGGGCAGCCGCCAACTCGGGGCGCAGCACCTTGATGGCGACCTGACGATCGTGCTTCAGGTCCTTGGCGAGATAGACGGTGGCCATCCCGCCAGAGCCCACCTCCCCGGTGATCTCGTACTGACCGGAGAATGCGGCGTGGAGCCGCTCGAGTGGGGTGGACACCGGCAGAATGTACGGCTCGGCGGCGGGGGCCGCCATACGCCTCGGCGAGCAGTGATGGCACCCGACCGGAACCCTTCCCGCGTGACCGACTTGCATGAACGTCTCGCCCTCGATGAAGGGCATCGGGTAGTAGAGGCAGACCGTGGCCATGCGCGAGGCGGTCGGGGACTGTCACCGGGGCAATCGTTCCGGTTGGAGGCGTGTCCCGCGAGCAAGGAGTCCCTGACGCGATCCGCCGACGAGGTGCAACTTCACCGGGTCGTGGTTCCCACCCCGTTCAATACCGGAGTCTCCTGATGCGGCGTCGCGTCCTGCAGGTCCTGATCGCCTTCTCACTCCTCGCGCCAGCCGCGCTCGCCCAGCGTACCGCACCAGCCGCCGACCTGATGCGCCTCGTCGAGCAGCGCCTGCCAGCCGTGATGCCGAAGGTGGTGGCCTGGCGGCGCGACATCCACGCACATCCCGAGCTCGGCTTCGAGGAACGCCGCACCGCGGCGCTGGTGGCCGCACACCTGCGCGCGCTTGGACTCGAGGTGCAAACCGAAGTCGGCCGCACCGGCGTCGTGGGGATCCTCCGAGGCGGACGACCCGGCCCCGTAGTCGCGCTGCGCGCCGACATGGACGGACTCCCGGTCACCGAACAGGTGGACCTCCCGTTCCGTAGCCGCGCGCGGGCGCAATGGCAGGGCCAGGAGGTGGGTGTGATGCATGCTTGCGGCCACGACAACCACGTGGCGATCCTGATGGGCGCCGCCGAAGTACTGGCGGGTATGCGCGCCCAGCTGCCCGGCACCATCAAGTTCGTCTTCCAGCCGGCCGAGGAGGCACTTGGCGGCGCCCGCGCCATGATCGCCGATGGCGTGAACGAGAATCCGCGTCCCGATGCCTGGTTCGGCCTGCACGTCTGGCCCACGCGCGTCGGCAACATCGGCGTGCGCGCCGGCCCGGAGATGGCGGCGGCCGGCAACTTCACGATCATCGTGAAGGGCGTGCAGACGCACGGCTCGCAGCCCTGGTCGGGTGTGGATCCCATCGTCGTCTCGTCGCAGATCGTCCTCGGCCTGCAGACCATCGTCAGCCGGCAGACGAACATTTCCGTGCTGCCGGCGGTGCTCTCGGTCGGTCAGATCCAAGGCGGCAACCGCAGCAACATCATCCCCGACTCGGTCGTGATGGTGGGCACGCTGCGCACCTTCGACGACGCGATGCGGGCCGACATCGCCCGGCGCATCGAGCGCACGGCGACGGACATCGCCAGCGCCTCCGGCGCGACCGCCATCGTGACCGTCGATCCCGCCGGACTGGTGCTCGCCAACGACACGACGCTCACCACCCGGATGATTCCGGTGTTGCAGCGCAGCGCGGGGCAGGGTGGTTTCACGCTGATCAATCCCATCATGGCCTCCGAGGACTTCCCGGAGTTCACGCGCGAGATCCCGGGCCTGTACTTCTTCCTCGGCGTCACGCCGATGGACCGTGATCCGGCGACGGCGCCGGCGAACCACTCGCCCCACTTCTTCGCCGATGAGGGCGCGCTCGAGACCGGCGTGCGGGCGATGGCTAATCTTGCGGTCGAGTATCTGCGCACCGCGAAGTAATTCCACGCCCAATTGTGGTGCAGGTCGTCTGAGAAATATCCAGTGTCCGAAAGGTGCGTATTGCACGGGTTCGGCGCGTATCCAACCGTTGGGCGCACTGGCCGGCGATGCATCCTGGTTGCCGGACAGAGCGATTCCACCCCCACGTTGGAGGCAGGTGTCATGCTGAGGCACAGAGTGGCGTTGGCAGCAGTGATGTTGACGTTGGTCGCGTGCGCCCCGGATGTGGTGACGGCTCCATCCGAAACGGCGTCGATCGCCGAGTCCCCGCAGGGCGTCGTGCGGGCACCAGCCGGTTCAGGCATCCGTGACCAGTACATCGTCGTGTTCCACGACGACGAGTCCGACGTTTCCGGACTCGCCGAGGCGTTGAGTCGACAGGCAGGCACAGCGCCTCGGTACGTGTACACGGCGGCGGTGAAGGGCTTCGCGGCGACGATGAGTGCGCAGGCCGCCGACGCGCTCGCGCGGAACCCTCGCGTGGCCTACGTCGAGGAAGACCAGGTGATGATGGCGAGCGTCAACCAGTCGAACGCCACCTGGGGCCTGGACCGCATCAACCAGCGCTACCTGCCGCTCGACGGCGTCTATTCCTACACCTACACGGGTAGCGGCGTGCGCGTGTACGTCATTGACACCGGCCTGGATGTGGGGCACGCGGAGTTCGAGGGGCGGGCGCAGAACGTGTACGACGCGTTCGGCGGCAACGGCAATGACTGCAACGGGCACGGGACGCACGTGGCGGGAACGGTCGGCGGCCGGCTCTACGGGGTGGCGAAGCAAGCCTTGCTGCGCGGCGTGAAGGTATTGGGCTGCGACGGCTCCGGCTCGACCTCGGGCATCATCGCCGCGGTGGACTGGGTGCGCATCAACCGCATCGCACCGGCCATCGCGAACATGTCCCTTGGCGGCGGGTACTCGTCCACGCTGAACTCGGCAGTGAATAACCTCTCCAACGCCGGGGTGTTCGTGGCGGTGGCGGCGGGCAACAGCAACGCCAACGCCTGCAACTACTCGCCCGCCAGCGCCTCGGCGGCGTACACCACGGCGTCGTCCACCAGCTCGGATGCCAAGTCCTCCTTCTCCAACTACGGCAGCTGCGTAGATGGCTATGCGCCGGGCTCGAGCATCACCTCGGCGTGGATCGGCAGCGGCACCACCGAGACGCGCACGATCAGCGGCACGTCGATGGCCTCCCCACACGTGGCCGGCGTCGCGGCCCTGATCAAGCATCGCTACGGCAACATCTCGTCAAGTTCCGTGACGAGCTACATCAATGGCGCCGCCACCACCGGGCTGATCTCCGGCAACCCGTCGGGCACGCCGAACCGGCTCCTCTACAAGTACGTGACTGCGTGGTAAACGCGCGCGGTGCCCGGACACCAACGCGTCCGGGCACCGCGGCCGTACCCCCGGCGGCCGCCGCGCGCGGGGCGCCGCGCGCCCACACCTCGCCCCGGTGTTG
>JANJUF010000058.1 GCA_024710705.1 Gemmatimonadaceae bacterium
GAGGCCATCACGCCGGGCGTGACGCGCACGAGTGACCTCGTGTGGTGGTGGCGCCAGCAGGTGAACGACCTCGGACTGGGCACCTGGTTCCAGCCCAGCATCAGCGTGCAGCGGCGCGGCGTGAGCGCGGCGCAGCTGGGCGAGAATCCGATCATCCAGCGCGGCGACGTGCTGCACTGCGACGTGGGCATCACGGCGTTGGGGCTCAACACGGACACGCAGCACAACGCCTATGTGCTGATGCCGGGCGAGAGCGAACCGCCGGCCGGCTTGCAGCGCGCGCTGCGCAATGCGAATCGCCTGCAGGACATCACGATGGAGGAGCTGCGCCCCGGGCGCAGCGGCAACGCGATCCTCGCCGCGTCGCTGGCGCGCATGCGCGCCGAGGGCCTGAACGGCACCCTGTACTCGCATCCCATCGGCATGCACGGCCACGGCGCGGGCGCGCTCATCGGCCGCTGGGACGCGCAGGAGGGCACCGGGCCGCAGGGCGAGCCGCTGGTGATCCCGAACATGTGGTACTCGATCGAGCTGCAGGTGACCACGCCGGTGCCCGAGTGGGGCAATCAGCCGGTGCGGATGGCGCAGGAGGAAGACGCGATCATCGGCCCCGATGGCCGTACCCGCTGGGCCCTGCGGCGGCAGTCGAACCTTTTCCTCGTGAAGTGAGTTTGTGGCTCGTATGCGCAAAGGCAAGAAAGAGCTGATCGTCGTCGGGGACCGCGTCCTCATCCGGATCGAGGAGGGCGAGGAGCGCTCGAAGGTGGGGCTGTACCTGCCGGCCACGGCCGTGGACAGCCAGGCGGTGCAGGGCGGGCGCATCGTCGCCACGGGCCCCGGGACGCCGCTGCCGGAAGTGACCGATCACCTGGATGAGCCCTGGCGCATCACCGGCCAGAAGGAAACGCGGCACATCCCGATGCAGGCGCAGGTCGGCGACTATGCCCTGTTCTTTCGCAAGGCGGCCGTAGAAATCACGTTCGAGAACGAGCGCTACCTCGTGGTGCCTCAGGCGGCGTTGCTGGCCCTGAGCCGCGAATAGGCCTCACCAGACCCATACGGAGAGACGCAGATGATGTACGACGAACGGTTCATTGGTCCCATGCGCCAGGAGATTGCCCAGCTCGGCGTCGCGGAGCTGAAGTCGGCCCAGGCGGTGGACGACGCCCTCAAGGGCACCAAGGGCACCCAGCTGATGGTGGTGAACTCGATGTGCGGTTGCGCGGCGCGCAACATGCGTCCGGCGGTGGCGATTGCGCTGCAGCACAGCCTGACGCCCGACCACAAGTTCACGGTCTTCGCCGGCAACGATGCCGACGCGACGCGCCAGGCGCGCACGTACTTCACGGGCTATGCCCCGAGCTCGCCGTCCATCGCGCTGTTGAAGGACGGCAAGTTGGTGCACATGGTGGAGCGTTTCCAGATCGAGGGGCGCTCGGCCGAGGCGATCGCCGAGGAGCTCAAGCTCGCGTTCGACAGGCACTGCGCGCCGGCGACGGTGTGAACGGCTGAGCTGCCTTGCCACAGAGGCACGGAGGACCTCCTCATTGATGTTGTAGCTGCTCATGCATGGGCCCGGCGGATGCTGGGCCCTTTGCTGTCTGGCTTTGTGCCTCTGTGCCTCTGTGGCAACGGAAGTGTGGCGGCCTTGTAAACGCGGACCCCCCTTCCGGCATCATATTCGCGATGCCGATGCCCGCCCTCGTCCCTGATCCCGCTGCGTCGACCGACGACCTTCGCGCTGCCCAGCGCGGCGACGCCGAGGCGTTCGAACGGATCTACCGCTCGCAGGTAGGACGCGTGCATCTCCTCGCGCTGCGCCTGACGGGCGATCCCGTGAAGGCCGAGGCGCTCACCCAGGACGCCTTCGTGCGGGCGTGGCGGAAGCTCGGCACCTTCCGTGGCGAGAGTGCACTCGGCACTTGGCTGCATCGCCTGACCGTCAACGTCTTCCTGCTCGATGACCGCGGCGCGCGCCGCACGGCCGGGCGCGAAGTGGTGGACAACTCGCTCGAGCAGCTCGCTGGGGCGCGGCGAGCGGAGTCACTCGACCTCGACGACCGCATGGACCTGGAACGCGCCATTGCGGCGCTTCCCGAGGGCGCCCGCGTCGCCTTCGTCCTGCACGACATCCACGGCTACACCCACGAGGAGATCGCCTCGCTTTCCGGCGTGACCGCCAGCACCGTCCGCGTGCAGCTGCATCGTGCGCGCCGCCGCCTCATGGAGGTTCTCGATCGATGACTGACCCACGAATCCCCGACGACGATCCCCGCCTGCGCGAACTCCTGGCGCGGCTTCCTGATGCGCAGGAACCGGCGCGCGACCTGTGGCCGGAGATCCACGCGCGTGTGGAGGCCGAGCGCGTGCAGGAGTTGCCGGTGGCTGGGGGCGCGCGCCGCGGCAGGCGAATGATCCCGCTCCGGTTCGCAGCCGCGGCGGCGATTGTGCTCGTGGCGGGGACGGCCACGCTGACCTGGTGGTCTCGGCCCACGGGCTTTCCGGTGGTGACTGACTCGATGGCGACCGCGACCTATTCCTTCGCGTCCTACGAGCGGTCGGCCGAGGAGCTCTCGACGCTCCTGGCCCAACGCAGCGCCAAGCTCGACCCGGCGACGCGCGAGGTGCTCGAGCGCTCGCTGCGCACGATTGAAGAGGCGCTTGCCGAGGCCCGTGCCGCCCTGGCACGCGAACCGGCCAGCGCTGAGATGCGGGCGTTCGTGGAGGCCGCGTGGCGGCAGAAGCTGGACTTCCTGCGGCGCGCCAACGACGTCGCTGCCACCTGGGTGCTCTGACGATGCGACGCCTACTGATGATCGTGCTGGCAGTGGCGCTGGTCGTCCCCGCGCTCGGCGCGCAGCGCGCCGTGGACCAGCGCTGGGCGCTCGACTCCGACGGCGCGGTGAAGATCTACAACTACGTCGGGCGCGTTCGGGTCGTGGGCTGGGACCGCGACTCGGTGGTGGTGACGGGCAGCGTCGCGCCCGGGGTCCGCATCTTCGGCGGCGGCAGTCGCGCCGCCGTGAAGCTGGGCGCCGAGGGTGGACAGCGCGGTGCGGCGGACTCGGCGGTGCTCCTCGTGCGCGTCCCCGTGGGCGCGAACGTCTGGGTGCGAGGCGCCGCCACCGATATCGAGATCGAGGGACTGGTCGGCAGCGTGGATGTCGGCACGGTCTCGGGACGTCTGACGCTCCGGGGCTCGCCGCGCTCGGCGATCGTGGAAACCATGAATGGCGCGCTGCTCGTTCGTGGCGCACCGACCGTGCTCCGCGCGAAGACCGCCACCGGGTCGCTGACGTTCGATGGCGCCGCCGCCGAGGCGGTGCTCGGTACGGTGAGCGGCCGTGTGGAAGTGCGTGCCGGTCCGCTCGGGCGCGTACGTATCGAGAGCGTCGCCGGCGACGTGGACCTCGAGGCCGCGTTGCAGACCGATGGCGACGTCACCATCGAGACGCACAGCGGGAATGTCGATGCCCGCGTGCCGAAGTCGAACATTCCCCGCGTGCACGTACGCTCCTTCCGCGGCACCGTGCGCGTGCACGAAGGCTGACCCCCACACCGCTGCGCGGTCCGGTTGGCCGCGCCGATCTGCCGCCCCTCGCGGGGCCAGGAGTTCCCATGTTGCGCTTCGTCCGTTCGCTTGCCGTCGCCGCCATTGCCGTCGGTGCATTCGCCGCCTTTGCCGGTCCGCCATGGATGAGCATCGAGTATCCGGCCAACCCGCACGACACGACCACCCGCGGCGCCTTCCTCGTGGTCAACACGTACCACCATGGCGATCCGGCCGCGATGGCGCTGCAGGGAAGCGCCGAGGGCGTCGTGCGTGGGGAGCGTCGCAGCATTCCGCTCCGCTTCGGCGCTACCGGGCGCCGCGGCTCCCACGCCCTCACGCGGCAGTGGCCCACCGAGGGCAAGTGGGTGCTGAGCATCCAGCTGCGCGAGGGGGACAGCGTGGGCGCCTCGGCATTGGTCGTACTCGGCGCCGATGGTACGCCGTCGAACGTCTCCGTCCCCACAACGCGAGACGGTCCCTGGCACGTGCCCCGCGCGCACACGGCGGCGGAGCTCGCGTCGGCGCTGGCCGGTGCGGGTGAGCAGCGCTAGTTCGTCACGACTGACGAATCCATCGCAGCAGTTCCCGCATTGACGGGCGTTTGCCGTACATCAGGAGTCCGACGCGGTAGATGCGTGCCGAAAGCCAGATGGCCGCCGCGCAGGCGAGTGCCAAACCGAACAGGGATCCGGCGATCTCCAGCGGTGGTACCGGCGTGGCGGTCATGCGCATCGGCATGATGATGGGCGCCGAGAACGGCAGCCAGCTCATCACGAGCGCCAGTTGGCCGGTCGGGTTGGTCATCACCGGTTGCACGAAGATGATGCTGAACACCAGCAGCATCAGGACCGGCTGCGAGGCCTGCTGGGCTTCTTCCTGCGACCCGACCATCGCGCCCACGGCCGCGAACAGCGAGGCGTAGAAGGTGTAGCCCAGGATGAAGTACAGAACCAGCGCGACGAGGACCAGCGGATCGATCGTGGGGAAGGAGATCTGCGGCATGTTCTGGATGCCCATCGCCGAGAAGACCCTCGAGCGCTGCTCCCAGAACAGCACGCCGCTGGCCACCCAGACGAGCATCTGCGTGAGCCCGACGGCGCCCACGCCGATGACCTTACCGGCGAGGAGCACGTCGGGGCTCACGCTTGAGACCACCACCTCGGCGACGCGCGTCGTCTTCTCTTCCAGCACGCCGCGCAGGATGTTCTGCCCGTACAGGATGATGCTCATGTAGAGGAGGAAGGCCACGCCGAACCCGAACACGGTTCCGGCAAGTCCCGACCCGCCCTTGCCTTGGTCGGTGACCTTCTCGGCGTCGATGCGCACCCGCAAGCGCGTGATGGCGTCGGCGGTCGGGGCATCCAGCCCCAGCGCCTCGAGCCGCGCGCCGATGAGCGCCGTGCGCACCGCGCCTTCGAGCGCGTCCACCTGGCCCACCGAGCCGGCGTCGCGGCCGAGATAGCGGGCCCGCCCGCTGGCGACCGTCGCCGAGTCGAGGATGAGCACGCCGTTCTCCTCGCGGGACACCACCCGCGCGAGCAGCGCTTCCTCCACGTCCGCGACGCCCTCCTGCGTGACCGTGTCCACCCGCGCCATGGACGGCGCCATGCCGGCGGAGATCTGCGGCGCCGCCAGCCGCTGCGAGACCCGTTCGCCGATGCCGAGGCCGGTCGCGTCCACGATGCGCAGGTTCGTCACGCGCGCCTCGCGCATCCCCTTCACCGAGAGGTAGCCGGGGAGCACCATGATCATCGCGAAGAAGATCGGCCCGAACAGCGTCACGATGATGAACCACTTCGTGCGGACGCGCTCGAGATACTCGCGCTTGACCACCGTCCAGAGCTTAGCCATGTCCGCTCATCCCCTCTTCCACGCCGGCCGCGCCGACGCGCTGCAGGAAGATCTGGTGCAGCGACGGCTGCACCCGCTCGAATCGTTGGAGCACCGCCCCGGCCGCGATGAGACGCGTGAGCAGCACCTGGGGATCGCCGCTTGCCGTCAACTCCACCTCGAAGTACCGCGAGTGGTCATCGGCGCGGAGCACCAGCGCCCGGTCCTGCAAGACCTCCTGCACCGCAGCGGAGGCGCCCCCATCCAGCGCCACCGCCACCGTCCGGCCCGCGTTCTCCGCCTTCACCGCGGCGAGCGAACCGTCGAGCACCTTCTCGCCCCGCGCGATGATGCACACGGAGTCGCAGAGGCGCTCGGCGTTGTCCATCAGGTGCGTGGAGAAGATCACCGTCTTGCCGCGCCGCCGCAGCTCGACCACGGTGTCCTTGAGCGCCTGCGCGTTGATGGGATCGAGCCCGCTGAAGGGCTCGTCGAGGATCACGAGTTCGGGATCGTGCAGCAGGGTGCCGATGAACTGCACCTTCTGCTGCATGCCGCGCGACAGCTCGTCCACCTTGGCCTTGCCCCAATCCTTCTCGGGCGTGCGCAGCGAGAGCCGCTCGAGCCACTCGTCGATGCCGCGGTCGGCCCGCTTGCGGTCCACGCCCTTCAGCTCGGCGAGGAAGCGCAGCACGTCGCGCACGGACATCTTCTTGTAGAGGCCGCGCTCCTCGGGGAGATAGCCGAGGCGGTCGAGCACCGTCGGGTCCTTGTGCGATTGCCCGAAGACCGTGATCGAGCCCGTGTCGGGCCCGATCACGTTGAGGACCATGCGAATGGTGGTCGTCTTGCCGGCACCGTTGGGGCCGAGCAGCCCGTACACGGTGCCGCGAGGGACGGCGAGGGAGAGCTGTTTGACCGCGACGTGCTCGGCGTAGCGCTTGGAGACGTCACGGATCTCGAGGGCCAACTCGGTCATCGGCGGTCCGGGGAAGGGTCCACGCAATATACGGACGGGGAAGGTGACGAGCGTACGGACTCTGCATCTCCGCTCCACGGCCACGCCAGTTGTGCGTGCTGTACGAACTCGCGACACTTCACGCGTGCGTGCCCCCGCCGCCTTCCCAATCTTCTGTGCCCTCGCGCTCCTCGGCCAGCTCGCCGCCTGCGGCCCGCGGTCGACCGAGGAGGGCCGGCTCATCGTCTTCAATGCCGGCTCGCTGGCACGCCCGCTCAAGGCTGCGCTCGATGCATTCGCCGCCCGTGAGGGCGTGATCGTCGAGCAGGAGAGCGCCGGCTCGTTGGAGTCGGCGCGCAAGCTCACCGAGCTCGGCAAGATTCCCGATCTCATCGCGCTGGCCGACGCCGAGGTGTTTCCTCGCTACCTGATGCCTGCGCAGGTGGACAGCGTAGTCCGCTTTGCGCGCAATCGGATGGTCGTGGCCTTCACCGGCCGTTCGGCACACGCTGAGGAGATCACGACGGCCAACTGGCCGGACATCCTTTCCCGTCCCGACGTGGACGTCGGCCGCTCCGATCCCGAGTTGGACCCGAATGGGTATCGCACGCTGATGGTGTGGCAGCTCGCGGAGCGCTCGCGGGCCGAACCGGGACTTGTGGCGCGACTCGCGGCGCGAGCCCCGCCGCGGAACGTGCGCTCGAAGGAAGCCGACCTGGTGGGACTCCTGCAGGCCGGCGAGTTCGACTACATCTGGTCGTACGAATCCATGGCGAAGGCCACCGGCCTACGCTGGGTGCTGCTCGGCGACTCCGTGGATCTCTCGAATGCCGCACTCGCCGATCATTACGCGCAGGCCGAGGTCTCCGTGCGTGGTGCCACCGAGGGTTCCCAGATCATCTTCCGCGGGGAGCCCATCATCTATGCCTTCGCCGTGCCGCTTGCCGCGCCGCATCGGGCGCTGGGCCTGCGCTTCGCGGAGTTCCTGCTCTCGCCGGAGGGCCGGGCGATCCTCGAGCGGGAGGGTCTCGAGACCCTCGACCCGCCGGAGGATACGCCATGAGTGTCGCGGGAGGTGCGGGCGACGGCCGGTCGCGCGGCGCGTCACACGCGGTGCTCAGCGTGATTGCGGCGCTGTTCGCGTCGCTGCTGCTTCTCTTTCTTGCGGCGCCGATCCTGCGCCTTGTCACGGAGTCGGGCGGGGAGGGAATCGCCAAGCTCGCCACGGACGGTGAGCTGCGTCGCTCGCTGATGCTCACGGGGCTCACCGCCACCGTCGCGACGCTACTCGGGGTGCTCGGTGGGACGCCGCTCGCGTGGTTGCTGGCACGTCGTGAGTTCCCGGGGCGGGCGATGCTCTCGGCGCTGCTCGACCTGCCGTTGTTGATCCCGCACCCGGTCGCCGGCATCGCGCTCCTCCTGCTGCTAGGTCGCGAAAGCGCAGTCGGTGGCGCCGCACTGGAACTCGGCCTGCGGATCGTCGGCACGCCGCTGGGTATCGTCGCGGCGATGCTCTTCGTGTCCGCGCCGCTATTCGTGAGCGGGGCCCGTGAGGCCTTCGCCAAGGTGGACGCGCGGTACGAAGGGGTCGCGCGGACGCTCGGCGATCGGCCGTGGCGCGCCTTCCACCGCGTGACGCTTCCATTGGCCGGGCGTGGGCTTCTGGCCAGTGCCGTCGTGATGTGGGCGCGGGCCGTGAGCGAGTTCGGTGCCATCGTGATCCTCACCTACAATCCCAAGGTAGCGAGCGTCCTCAGCTACGACCGGTTCACCAGTTTCGGTCTCGACGAGGCGCTGCCGGTCGCGGCGGTGCTCGCGCTCCTGGCGCTGATCCCACTGACGGCGTTGCGGGCGCTGCGGCAGGAGCGCCGCCCATGATCGCGCTCGAGCAGGTGACCGCGCGCAAGGGTCGATTTGCCCTCGACGGCATCTCGTTCGCGCTGGCGCGTGGTGAGTACGGCGTGGTCATCGGACCGGCCGGCTCGGGCAAGACCACCTTGCTCGAGGTGATCGCCGGATTGCTCGCGCCCGTCTCGGGACGCGTGTCGCTCGACGGCAGCGACGCCAAGGGGCGCCCGCCGGAGGCGCGAGGCATCGGGCTGGTGTACCAGCACGCGTTTCTCTTTCCGCACCTCACCGTGCGGGAGAACGTCGCCTACGGGGCCGCCGACGAAGCCACGATGAACGAGGCTGCCGAGCGGCTGGATGTGGTGCCGCTGTACGCGCGCGAAGTCGCGGGATTGTCCGGAGGAGAGCGCCAGCTGGTGGCGCTGGCACGCGCGTTGGCGCGTCGCCCGAAGCTGTTGTTGCTTGACGAGCCGTTCTCGGCACTCGATCCCCGCCGTCGCACGGTGGTCCGTCGCGAGGTGCGCGCGCTGCATCGGGCCTGGGGGCTCACCACGCTGCAGGTCACGCACGACTTCGCCGAGGCCGGGATGCTGGGCGATCGGGCCGTGCTGCTCGATGCCGGGCGGGTGCTGCAGTCGGGGACGCCGGCCGAGGTCTTCCGTCGCCCGGCGTCCCCGTATGTGGCGGAGTTCCTCGGCGCCGAGAATGTGTTCGCCGGAGTCGCTCGCGACTTGGGCGAGGCATCGCCCGACTGGGTGGAAGGCGAGCCGAGCGTCTATGCGCACGGACACCGCGCCTTCGCCTTCGAGGCCGAGGGACTCACGCTGTACGCGGTGGGCGACTTCGCCGCCGGGGCGGGGCACGCGGTCATTCGCGCCGAGGAGATCACGCTGTCGAGGGACCAAAGCTTCGACTCGGCGCGCAACCGGTTCGCCGGCCGCATCGTCGAGATCAGCACACTCGGCGCGCTCGCCCGTGTCACCGTCGAAGTGCGAGGCGTTTCGCTGGTGGCCGCGCTCACCACGCGCTCGGTGCATGAGCTGCGGCTGGAGCCGGGGTTGGCCGTGGTGGCTACGTTTAAGGCCATGGCGGTCCATCTGTGCTGAGGGATTCGGACATCGAAGTCTCCGTCGTGCTTCCCTGCCTCAACGAGGCAGAGACGGTCGCGACCTGCGTGCGCAAGGCCCTCGAAGGCATCGCCCTTGCGCACGCGGTCGGCGAGGTGATCGTGGCCGACAACGGGAGCAGCGATGGGTCGCGGGAGCTGGCGCGACAGGCCGGTGCGCGCGTGGTGGAGGCGCCGGAGCGCGGTTATGGGGCGGCGCTGATGGCGGGCATCGCCGCGGCGCGCGGGACGTATGTGATCATGGGCGACGCCGACGATTCGTATGACTTTCGCGAGATCCCGAGTTTCGTGGCGAAGTTGCGCGAGGGGTTCGAGCTTGTGCAGGGCTGTCGGCTGCCGAGTGGCGGAGGGACCATCAAGCCCGGGGCGATGCCCTTCCTGCACCGCTGGTGGGGGAACCCGATGTTCTCGGCCATGGCGCGCCAGTGGTTCCGCGCGCCGATCCACGACGTGAACTGCGGACTGCGCGGGTTCTCGCGGGCATTCCACTCGCGTCTCCGCCAGCGCTGTACGGGCATGGAGTTCGCCAACGAGATGGTCATCAAGATGTCGCTGGCGGGTGCGCGCATCGGGGAGGTGCCCATCACGCTGCACGTGGACGGACGGACGACGCACCCGCCGCACCTGCGGACGTGGCGCGACGGGTGGCGGACGCTGCGGTTCTACCTGCTCCTGTCCCCGCGGTGGCTCTTCCTGTGGCCTGGGCTCGCCCTCATGGTGCTCGGTGTCGCCAGTTTTGCCGCCGGGTTCTTCAACGTCGCCGTCGGACCGGCCCGATTCGACGTCAGCACGATGCTGTTCGGCGTGCTGTTCCTCTCGCTCGGGTTCCAGCTCGCGCTCCTCGCCGTCTACACGAAAGTCTTCGCCATCAACGAGGACCTGTTGCCGGCAGACCCGCGACTCCTCCGCATGCTGGGTTCCCACGGGATTGAGCGCGGGCTCATCGCCGGCGCTGTGGCCGCTGGCGTCGGCAAACTCATCCTGCTGCGGGCCATCCTCGACTGGCGCGCGGTCGGATTCGGCCCACTCGAAGCGGCGGAGATCCTGCGGCTGGTGATTCCGGGGGCGCTGTTCGTCCTGCTCGGCGCACAGGCATTCTTCGGTTCATTCTTCCTCGGCATCCTCGGCATGCAGAAGCGTGTGGCGGCCGGTTCGGCGATCGTCTCGTCGGAAGGGCTCGGCCGGCACGATGACTGAGCGAGGGGAGCCGGAGTTCGACGCGTACGCCGCGGAGTATGATGCGTCGCTCGCCGAGGGACTGCGGGTCACCGGGGCCGACAAGGCATACTATGCGCGCGAGCGGATCACGTGGCTGCGGGAGAGCGCCGCGTCCGCCGGCGTTTCGCGGGTCGATCGGGTGCTGGATTTCGGCTGCGGCGATGGCGACGCCGCGCCGATGCTGCGTTCAGTGCTCGGCGCCCGTGAGGTCGTCGGCGTCGAGGTGTCGCCCGCGATGCTGGCGCGGGCCCGGGCACGCCATCCGTGGGCGCGGTTCGAGCTCGTGGATGCCTTGCCGACGCTGGGGGCGTTCGACGTCGCGTACTGCAACGGCGTGTTCCATCACATAGCCGTCGCCGAGCGCGCGGCGGCGGTCCGCCGCGTGCATGACGCGCTGCGGATTGGTGGGGTCTTTGGGCTCTGGGAGAACCATCCCTGGAATCCCGGGACCCGGTATGTGATGAGCCGCGTCCGCTTCGACCGAGATGCAATCATGCTCAGCCCGCCGGAGACACGGCGGCTGCTCCGTGCCAATGGCCTGCGTCCGCTCCGTACGGATCACCACTTCATCTTCCCCGGTGGGTTGGCGGTGCTCAGGCGCGTCGAACGACTGCTGTCGCGTCTTCCGATCGGCGGGCAGTACCAGGTGCTCGCGAGGAGGGAGCGGTGAGGGTCGAGCGCGCCCTCGGGTCACGGTGGGCCCCGATTGCCGCCGGCGTGCTCACGGCGCTGCTCCTGGCGTGGTTCTGGGGCGGACTCAACGTGCCGGGCGCGATACACGACGAGCGGGCCTACCTCGTGCAGGCGCGACTGCTCGCGCACTTCAGCTGGACGGCGCCAACGCCGCCGATCCCGCTGTTCTGGGAGATGGCGCACGTCTTCGTCGAACCGGCGCTCTTCGCCAAGTATCCGCCGGGACACGCCCCGTTGTTGGTGCCGGGGGTGTGGCTGGGACTGGAAGGGCTGGTGCCAGTCCTGTTGGCGGCGCTGTCGGCCGGGCTGATCTTCTGGCTGGCGCGGAGGCTGGCGGGGCCCTGGGTCGCCGTCCTAACCTGGGGCATCTGGACGGCCGCACCGCAGACGCTCGTGTGGCACGCCAGCTACTTCTCCCAAGTCACGACCACGCCGCTGTGGCTCCTGGCGGTCGCCGCGCTGCTCTCGTGGCGCCAACGAGAGCGGCCCTGGCTCCTCGCGGTGATCGTCGTCTCCGTCGCGTGGATGGGCATAACGCGACCCGTCACCGGCATCGCCCTGGCCATCCCGATTGCCGTCGTGGTCCTGGGCACAGCGCTGCAGCGCCGCGCGCTCGCAGGCTGGAAGCGGAGCGCCGTGCTGGGACTCCTCGTGTGCGCGCTCGTGCCCTACTGGTCGTGGACCACGATGGGCAACCCGTCGACCATCCCCTACAGCGAGTACTCGCGGCTGTACTTCCCGTTCGACTTTCCGGGCTTCGTGCGCGACACCACGCCTCCGGCCCGCCAACTCCCCTCCGACCTGTCCGCGCTGGGAGAGAGCCTGCGGATGCTCTATGAGGACCACACACCGGACCTCGTGCCCCACGCGTTCGCCAGCCGGATGAAGTTCGCCCTGACCCATCCGCTGGGTGTGCTTTCCCCACTGCTCGTGCTTGTCCCGGTGGGCGCGGTGTTGGTCGGCGCGGGTCCCTCGCTGTTTGCGGCCGCATCGTTCGTACTGTTGATCGCCGCCTACCTCGTCATGCCGCAGCCACAGGGCTGGACGATCTATTCACTCGAGGTGTTCGCGATCACCCCGTTCTTCGTCGCCGCTGCGCTGGTGGGCGGACTCGACCGCCTGCGGGCGTGGTTGGCGAAGCGCGGGACCGGCCCGCGACTGGTACCGACGGCTCCACTGGTTGCCGCGGTGACGCTGGCGCTCCTGTTGGTCGCGGGCACGCAACAGTGGCCAGAGAAGAAGCATCAGCATGCGCTCCGGAGCGCGCGCCAACAGTTGGCGCGCGCCCTCATTGCCGAGCTCCCCGAGGATCGCGTCGTCGTGTTCGTGCGGCGGACACGTCCGATGAGCACGCATTTCACGGTTTGGGACATCCTTGGCCCACCGGCGACGACGCCGATCTGGATCGTGCGTGACCTGGGGGATTCCCGGAACGCCGAGTTGATTGCCGCGGCCGAGGGTCGGCGTCCCTATCTGTTGGACGAACTCACGATGACCCTCAGCGAGATCCCGCACCCGCCTTGAGCCGGCCGGCCGTGACGTCCACCAGGTCGAACGGACGTTGATACGGCGACCAGTACGAGCGGTCAGGCAGCCGCACCAGCGAATCGCCGAACACCGCATGGCGCAGCAGCGGAACCACGTTCACCGGCGAGATCGAGTCCCAGACCACGCCGGCCGCTCGGGGCATCCGGTACGCGGCGAAAGTGCTCATCCGCTCTTCCATCTGCCCAGGCGACATCGCGTCGCGTTCCAGCGTGACGCCGCGCAACACGTCCACGGAGATGAACCCGTGGCCGTGGTCGCCTTGGAGGAGGATCACCGGCGGCGTGCGCGAGCGCGCGAGCAGGTCGCTGACCGTGCGGAGCAGCCGTGCATCGAGGCAGCGCACTTGTGATGCATAGGCTTGCCGCAGTACCGCCGGGTCACCGTCGAGGTCGTTGAGCGGCCACCAGGGATCACGTTGCGCACACCCGTCATCGAAGAGATAGGGCTCGTGCGGCACCAGCAGGTGCAGGAACGCTGCGATTGGACCGGCACTGTCCGGCAGCGTCGCGAGCATGCGGAGCTTCCAGTCGACCGATGCCAGGTCCTCGACTGGGTATGGGGTGGCGCTCGGTTCCTCCGGGCATCCTCCGAATCCGCAGCGCACCCACGAGACCCCGGCGAACGGCGAGTTCACGATCCAGGTCTCTGCCCACAGGCTGGCGGACGATCTGGGGGCGCGAAGCACCAGGGCCGGCGGTGCGGTGATCGCGGTCGCGTTGAAGGTGCTGGGGAAGAACACGACCCGGTAGCCGCGCTGCCGCAGCTCCTCCCACAAGGCCGCGGACTGGATCCGGGACGAGAGCGCCTCATACTCGCTGCGCGTTCCACCTTCGCCCGGCACGGTCGGGTAACGGCCCTCGAGGAATGCCGTGAGAGCGAGTTTCGTCAGCGCATAGTTCGCCCGTGCCTCCTGCGGCACGGCGAACCCGAGTGCGCGAAGCGAGTCCTCGAACGGCCTGTGGTCGAGTCCGTAGTTCGCCGCGAGATGATCTCCGCGCGAGTACTTGTCGAGGATGACGATGTAGATGTCGGGACGCGTGTCGTCGCGCGTTCCGTTCCAGGCGGGATTGCCCGCATCCGCGGCGAACGTCAGCCGCGCCAGCGTCGGGAGCTGGAGGAGGAGCAGCACGGCCCCTGCGATGTTGAGTGCGCGGCGCACGCCGTCGAGCGGCCGCACGGACAGGAGGACCGTCGCCGCCAACAGGATCGCCAGCGCGGACCAGATGGCGAACGCTACGCCCCCGGTGCCGAACGCGGTCTGCGCAAAGATCGCGTAGGATCCGTACAGCAGGCTCCAAAGCGCCGTAAGGAGCGCCACCAGTCCGCGACGGGTTTGGTCCGTTGACACCACTGACGCCACTGCCCAGCCGACCGCCGCGACAACCAGTGCGGCAAGACAGGATGTGAACAGGTCACGAAGCAATCCCCATCGCGACACCGCATCGCCGCTCCGCTGCACCGCAAGCACGACCACCAGATACGTCGTGATTGACAGTGGAAAACTCGGTGGCAGGCGGCGCTGCTGCATTCCGTGGATCAGTCCCCGAACCTGTACAGCATGCGCCCACTGCTCCCCACAGGCTTCACCTGCAGGGCATCCAGCCCGGCCTCGGCGAATGCCATCCGCAGGTCCTCTTCGGTGTACCGATCGAAAATGTCCTCGCGCGCCGTCAACAGGCGCTGCACCTGCGGATCGGACTTCGGCACCCACTCGATGATGACCTGCCGGCCAAGCTGGGCGAGATAGGACGCCACCGACGCGAGCGGCACGTTGTTGCCGATGGCGAGATGGTGCACCAGCGCCAACGCCATCACCACGTCGAAGGGCCCCCGCTGCACCAGCGAGGGCCACTCCCCGTGCGCCCAGCCCTGCGACGGGCTCGGATTCGAGAGGTCCATCCACAGGGGATGGATGCCCGTGTCCCCCTCGGCCGTCAGCCGTCGGAATCCACGCTCCACCGCCATCTCGTCGCCGTCGGCGGCCACGACATACTGGGCGCCGGCGGCCCGTGCCACGCGGCTGTACTCGCCGGCGTTCGCGCCGAGGTCGAGCACGGTGCGCGCCCCGCTCTCGCGCACAAAGCTCCCCACCACGGAGTGCTTGGCCTCGCGGTCGGCGCGATCGTAGCCGAGCGTCTCCTCGTAGGCGCCCCACTCCGTGCCCTCAGGCTTCCATTCCAGTCCGGCGACGGCATCGAGGAGGTTCGACACCAGCCCCTCGATGCCGCGATCGGACACGGCGCGCGGTTTCGCGGCTTTGGCGCGGGCCTTGGTGGCGGCGTGCTTGGCGATGCTCCGCGCATGCAGATTGATGTGCAACAACTGCCACAGCGTGAGCTTGAGGCCGCCGGGGAGCAGCTTCGCCGCGAGGTCGAGCGGAATGCCGTCGAGATACTGGCGCAGCAGCTGGCCGAGGCGCACGTCCACGCGCGCCTGCAAGGCCAGCGGCGCGAGAAAGTGCTGGCAGAACTGGCGGTAGGCGATCCACGGGGCGCCGGGTTCGCGCACCTCGAACGAGAGCGTGTCGATCAGCACCGGACGCACGCCGTGGAACTGGATGTTGAACGCGCTGGCGTCCTTGAGCGTCATGCCGTGCTGGAGCGCGAACTGCTGGATGCGCAGCGTCAGCACCGCCGCGGCGCGTCGCTGGCTGAAGCTCCACTCGTAGGGAAGCGAGATGAAGGGGATGCGCTCCGGGCGCAGCACGAAGGCGGCGCCTTCCTCCGCCGCGTCGCTGAGCGGCCGCTCCTCGTGCGGCACGAGGAGCCCACCGTGCACCAGCGTCTCGTACAACCCGCTCGCCTTGAGGCGCTCGTAGTGTCGGCGATACCGCTCCTGCACCTGGCGCAGGAGGACGCCGTCGCGCGTGAAAAGAAAACCGCTCGGGTCGCGGAACGAACTGCCGATCCGCGCGTCGCTCACTGCTTGTCGCGCTTGAACAGTCGCGAGAAGTAGCCGCGGATCGCCCAGCTCACCTTCTTGATCGACAGGATCGCGCCCAGCGCGCCCGCGATGAGTGCCTGCAGGATCACTGACCCCGAAATCGGGTCCAAGTACGCGTACGTCACTTCCGGTGGCATCACCATGCGATTCCGTAGTCCTCACCAAAGTTGCTTGCGGCGCCCCAGAAGGTCCGGTGCACCCGATCCCACATGATCGCCGTGATCGGGCCCGAGGTGTATCGGGCGAACTCCAGCGAGTACCCCTTGCTCCGCAGCTCGTCGCGCACCCAGTCGGGGATGCGCTCGTTCAATTGCAGGCGCCCAGGCCGAGCCTCGTGCGCCCCGAAACTTGACCGCATCTGGTACGAATGGAAGCCCGGATGCTCCGCCGCCACCTGCGGCGTCTGCCCGAACTCCACCATCGCCAGGAAGAACTGGAGCAGGTCCTGGTCCTGCGTGTCGCCGCCCTGCACCGAGAAGGCCATCCACGGCTCACCGTCCTTGAGGGCGATGGTCGGGGTGAGCGTCACACGCGGCCGCTTGCCCGGCTCTATGACATTGAACGGTCCATCCTCGGCCCGGGTCACAAAGCTCTGCATACGTTGTGACAGGCCGATGCCGGTCCGACCCGCAATCACCGCCGGGACCCACCCGCCGGACGGGGTGATGGAGACCATCCAACCACTCTTGTCGGCGGCCTGGATGGACGTGGTCCCGCGGGTGAAGGCCTCGTCGAAGGCGGCATCGTCGCTGCGGCTTCCGCTGTCGGCGAGCATGAGCGGGCGCGGCCCGGTGGTGGACCACAGCGCCAACAGTTCGGTGAAGGGGTTGGTGCCCCCCTGGAACGGATACGGATCGCCCGGGCGCACCGCCGCGTCGTTGCGCGCGTGGTTCAGCTGCGCGTACCGCGCCCGCGCGTACTCCTTGCTCATCAGGCCCGCCACCGGCTCCTCGGGCGGGAAGGCCGGATCGCCGTAGTAAAAATCGCGATCGGCGTAGGCGAGGTTCATCGCCTGGTACAGGGTGTGGATGTACTGGGCGCTGTTGTAGCCCATCGCCCGCAGGTCGCCGTTCTCGAGGATGTTCAGCGCCTGCAGCAGCACCGGCCCCTGCTGCCAGACGGGGAGCTTGAAGACCTGAACGCCGCGATAGGTCGTGGAGAGCGGTTCCTCGATCTTCACGCGCCAGTTGGCGAGGTCCTCCATCGTGAAGAGCCCGCCTTCCTCCTGCACCGCGCGCACGATCTCCTGCGCGATGTCACCCTTATAGAAGCGGTCGTAGGCGGCCATGATGGCATCTTTCCGCGAGCGACGCTGCCGCAAGGCGCGCGCCTCGGCCTCGATCAACTTCCGGAAGGTCGCGGCCAGGTCAGGTTGCTTGAAGAGCTCGCCGGCCACCGGGGCCTCGCGTTCCGCGCCGGGATGCGTGAGGAACACGCCGGGCGAGTAGCGCCACTCCTTGATGCGCGCGCGATTGTTGTGGATCCCGTTCGCCAGCTGCGCTTCGATCGGATACCCCTCCTCCGCCATCTGCAGCGCCGGTGCCAACACCTGAGCCAGCGACATCGTGCCATACTCGGCGAGCATCACCATCATGCCACCGGGGGTGCCCGGCGTGGTGGCGGCGAGCGGACCGAACTCCGGCGGATGCAGCATGTCGCGCGCGTGGAAGAACTCCGGCGTGGCGTCGGTGGGCGCCACGCCCAGGGCGTTGATGCCGATGACGCGCTTGAGGCCGGGGTGGTAGATCAGCGCCTGGGTCTCGCCGCCGCAGCCGAGGGTGTCCCACATGGTGCAGGTCGCCGCCAGCATCGCGACGGCGGCGTCCACTGCGTTGCCGCCCTGCTGGAAGATCATGGCGCCGGCGGTGGCGGCGAGGGGCTTGCCGGTGACGGCTACCCAATGCTGGCCGTGCAGGGGCGGACGCTCGGTGCGTTGCGCCGCGGCGAGTGCGGGCAGCAGCAGCGGAAGCGCGGCGAGCGAGAGGCGGGAGGGGCGCATGGTTCGTGGCGAGCGGGTGACGACTGCAGCGCGGACCCTCGTAGTGTATCGGCGCTGCCCGGGGCAGGATAGCCCCGCGCCTTACAGCACGGCGCCGGGAAGCATGTCCGCCTCGGCCTGCGCGGCTTGGCGCCGCACCATGGCGGCGTATGCGCCGTCGGCGCGCATCAGCGAATCGTGCGTGCCCCGCTCGATGATCCGTCCCTCCTCGAGGAGCAGGATCAGGTCCGCCCGACGGATGGTCGAGAGCCGATGCGCGATCACGAAAGTGGTGCGATGCGCGAGCAGTTCGGCCATCGAGGCCTGGATGAGCTGCTCGCTCTCGGTGTCGAGGTTGCTCGTCGCCTCGTCGAGGATGAGGATGCGGGGGTCGGCGAGGATCGCCCGCGCGATGGCCAGCCGCTGCTGCTGCCCGCCGCTGAGCTTCACGCCGCGCTCGCCGATCGTCGTCTCGTAGCCGTTCACGAGGCGGACGATGAACTCATGGGCATTGGCGCGACGGGCCGCGTCCTCCACCTCGGCGTCGGTGGCGGCGAGCCGACCGTAGGCGATGTTGTCGCGCACGGAGCCATCGAAGAGGAAGACGTCCTGCTGCACGATGCCGAGGCGCGAGCGATACGAGCGCAGCGTAAAGTCGCGGAGGTCGGTGCCGTTGAGCAGGATCCCGCCGCTCGTGGGATCATGGAAGCGGGCCACGAGATCGGTCATCGTGGTCTTGCCGGCCCCGCTGCGACCGACCAGCGCCACCACGCTGCCGCCGGGCACGGTCACGTCGATGTCCCGCAGCACCGGCGTCCCGGCGCGGTACTCGAAGCCCACGTGGTCGAAGCGGATCTCGCGCACCTCGGCCGGCGCCTCCACCGCGCCGGGCCGGTCGGGCTTGTCCTCCTCCATGGCCAGCACCGAGAACACACGCTCGGTGGCGGCCATGGAGCGCTGCAACTCGGAGAACGAGTTCACCAGGTTCCACACCGGCCCCAGCAACGTGAAGCTGTACCACTGGAAGGCCATGATGTCGCCGACAGACGCCTGGCCCTGCACGCTGAGCCAGCCGCCGAACCAGACGATCACGACGTTCACGCAGCCCACTAGCAGGCCCCACGAGGTCCACAGCACCAGCTCGCGGCGCCGGGCGAAGATCTCCTTGCGCACCACCGTGTGGCGCCCGCGCAGGAACGCCAGCAGCTCGAGCGTCTCCTGGCCGAACCCCCGCACCACGCGGATGCCCGAGAAGGTCTCCCCGACGCGGCCGTCCACCGCTTCCACGTCCTGCCGCACCGAACGGTAGATCGGCCGGATGCGCCGCGCGAACACGAAGCTCATCAGCATGGCGCCGGGAATCACCGCCAGGGCCGCCAGGGCCAGCCGCCAGTTGAGCGAGAGCAGGATGCCGATCGCGATCAACAGCCGCATCACCGAGATGGACGGCGAGACGATCGCCATCTGCAGCAGTCCGGTGGTGGTATCCACGTCGCCGGTGAGGCGTGAGAGGATGCCGCCGGTCTTCATCTCCCAGAGCTGCGGCAGCGGGAGATGCAGGAAGCGCTCGAAGAGTGCACGGCGCAGGCCGAGCATCACCCGCGCGTCCACCACGCGCTGGCGGTACTCCTTCAGCATGCCGAGCAGCTGCTCGGCGATCACCACGGTGAGGAAGAGTCCACCGGCCATGTGCAGCAGGCGAATCCGTCCGGCGCGATCGAGCGTCTCGTCGAGCAGCACGCGATCGATGATGAAGCGCATGAACAGGGGCTCGATCATGTCGAGCGCGGCCGCCGCCATGGCGATCACGAAGAAGCCCGCGATGGCCGCGCGATGCGGCATCAGCCAACGCAGGTAGTCGCCGAGGTACTCGCGGCGGGGCCGCTTCGGCGCATCGGGCGCGCCGTCCCCCTCCTCCGGGCTGTCCACCGTGATCTTCCCCGCGAGGTAGTCGCGGAGGAACTCGCGGAAGCGCGCACGGGATGACCGGGGCTGGGCCATGGCAGTGGAAGCTACCACCCCGAGGCCGACGCGTCCCGCGCCGCGCTAGCTGGGAATCGCCCGCCGCATGAAGGCGTCGAACATCGGGACGGTGAAGGCCGTGTCGCCGTGGGCGGGGCTCCAGAGCATGCCCTTGCGGATGAGCGCGGCGCGCAGGGGCGCCACGCTGGCCACCGAAACGCCAAGCACTTCGCTGATGGCGCCGGAGCGATGCGGGCCGGGCCCGAGTTCCGCCATGGCGCGCAGGTAATCCTGCTCGCGCGGCGTGAGCCGGTCGAAGCGCACGCGGAAGAAACTCTGGTCCAGCGCATCGGTGGCGTGCTGGTGCGCCGCCTCAACGTCGGCGCTCGTGATCGGCGAGCGTGCCGCGGCGTTCCAGGTGTGCTTGCCCCATTCCTGCAGGAAGTACGGATAACCCTCGGTCACGGTGACGATGCGATCGAGCGCGGCATCGGCGATGCGGACACCTTCGTGCGCGAGGGGGCCGGCGATGGCGCGTCGCGCCGCCTCCGGCCCGAGCGGGCCGACCCCGGGAAAGTCGAAGAGCCGCTCGGCGTAGGAACGCGCATCGCCGGCCAGCGCGGCCACTTGGGGTAGCCCGGCGCCAAACAGCACCAGCGGCAGATTGCGCTGCGCCACGCGATGCAGCGCGACGATGAGCGCGCGGAGGTCCTCCTCACCCAGGTACTGCACTTCGTCGATGCAGATCGCGAGGCTGGACTCGGCGGCCGCGGCCGCCTGCGCGACGGCGACGAGAAGGTCCGGAAGATCCAGCTCCAACGTGCCGCTGCTCGCAATGGGGGCGTCGCTGACCGCAACTTCGATGTCGCCGATCTTCACGCGAAAGGCGCTGGCGAAGCTCCGGAGCAGCGCCAGCGCACGCTTGGCTTGGACACGTGCGCGCTCCAACCGGCTGAGTCTCAGGAGGGTGGCCCGAAGCGCCGGCGTCAGGTAGGTCGCGAGGCGCATGCCTTCCGGGGACTCGAGCTGGATGACCTCGTAGTCCAGCGCCTCGGCCATCGTCGCGATGTGCGAGAGCAGCACGGTCTTGCCCACGCCACGGAGCCCGAGGAGCAGTTGCCCCTTCTCGGCGCGGCCGTCCCGGATTCGGCGCAGCGCAACGTCAGCCGCTCGAACGATCTGTTCGCGGCCGGCCAGCTCAGGAGGAGGTGCGCCGGCTCCGGGCGCGAAGGGATTTTTGACGGGGTCCACTGGTCGGGGCACCTCGGTTCAACGGAGATTTCGATAAGTTAGTATAGTTATTAATGTTACTAATATTATCAATCTTAGATACAGGTCGTGCTCGGATAAATTGGCATTTCAGACATTACTGAGATTAGACGCCTGCTGCGGCATCCTGCCCCCGCTCGGACACTCATATATTCGGCCGATGCCCGAATCTCCCGTAGCGGATCCCGCAGGCGAAGTGACGCGCGTCCTCGCCACCCTCCGCGCCGGCGACGACGCGGCGTACGACCAGCTCTTTCCCCTAGTCTACGGTGAGCTGCGCCGGGCCGCCGATGTCTTGCTCAACCGCGAGTTTGCGCAGAACACCTTGCAGCCCACGGCCCTGGTGCACGAGGTCTACCTCAAGCTGGTTCGCGGGGGCGCACCGGACGCCAGCAGCCGTGCGCACTTTCTGGGCATCGCGGCGCGGGCCATGCGACAGATCCTCGTGGACCACGCCCGGCGCCGGAAGGCGGCGAAGCGTGGGAAGGGAGAAGCGTTTGTCACGCTCGGCGATCACGCCGCCGAGCCGGCACAGGATGCCGACACCCTGATTGCACTCGAGGAAGCGCTGGTGGAGCTGGGTTCGCTGGATGCACGACTCGCCAAGGTCGTTGAGCTGCGGTTCTTCGGCGGGCTGACCGAGGAGCAGGTCGCCACCACGCTCGGGGTCACGTCGCGCACGGTACAGCGCGACTGGTCCAAGGCCCGCGCGTGGCTGCATGCGCGCATCTCGGAATCCGGGTAGCGACGTGGAGCGACGCAGCAGCGGCGCCCACGAGCGATGGCTCCGGCTCTCGGCCCTGTACGACGAGGCCGAGTCGGTGCCGCGCGCCGAACGCCGTCTCTGGCTGGCCGAGCGCTGCGCGGACGACGCGGCGATGCTCGACGAGCTCACGAAGATGCTCGACGCGGCCGACGTCACCGGCCCGCTCGACGCGCCGCCGCACCCGCTGCCCAGCGCCGGCGCGCCCATCACCGAGCGGCTGGGCGCGGCGCTGGCCGGCCGCTACCGACTGATCGAGGAGATCGCGCAAGGCGGGATGGGCGCGATCTACCGTGCCCACGAGCTGAAGCACAAGCGCGACGTCATCCTCAAGGTCCTGCGCCCCGAAGTCGGCGTCTCGTTGGGGCGCGTGCGTTTCGAAAGCGAGGTGCGCATCGCCGCCCAGCTCGCGCATCCGCACATCATCCCGCTGCTCGATTCGGGTGATGCCGGCGGTCTCCTCTACTTCGTGATGCCGCGGCTCCCGGGCGAGTCGCTCCGCGAACGCATCGATCGCCTCGGGGCGCTACCGGTGTTCGACGCGGTGAAACTGCTGCGCGACATCGCCGACGCACTGCACCATGCGCATCAGAACGGGGTGGTGCACCGCGACCTGAAGCCCGAGAACGTGCTGTGCAGCGGCGACCACGCCTTCCTGCTGGACTTCGGCATCGCGCAATACACGAACGAAGCGGGCGTGGAGGATGATCGCCTCACGCGCGAAGGGAATGCCGTGGGAACGCCGCGTTACATGGCACCCGAACAGGCGGCGGGACGCGTGGTGGACCACCGCGCCGATCTCTATGCCTGGGGGTTGGTGGCCAGCGAGATGCTGCTCGGTCCGCGCCACAGCGGACTCGATCTCGCCACTGCCCGCACCGACCTGCCTGAGGCGCTCTCGACCTTGGTCTACCGGTGCCTGGCACCTGACCCCGCA
Organism: Gemmatimonadaceae bacterium; assembly: GCA_024710705.1. Taxonomy (GTDB): domain Bacteria; phylum Gemmatimonadota; class Gemmatimonadetes; order Gemmatimonadales; family Gemmatimonadaceae; genus Pseudogemmatithrix. The sequence goes on from JANJUF010000058.1 coordinate 22,627, forward strand.
CGCCGACCGATGAGTGCTGGCACCCTGGTGGCGGCCCTGGAGTCCATTCTCAGTGGCGAGACGCAGGGTGAACCGTCCGCCCGTCCCGTGGTCGTGCATCGCCGGCGCTGGCCCTCGATCCTCGGTGGGGCGGGGGTGGCGGCGGTGGCGTGGCTCGCCTGGCTCACCGTACGGCCGCCGCGCGTCGTGGACGAGGGGAGCGTGCCGATGCCGATTGCGGTGGCGCCCTTCCGTGACGAAGGCGGCACCGACTCCGCCAACGTGCGCGGGCGACTCGCCGGCGCATGGATCACGCAGGGACTGCACGAGACGGGACTCTTCCAGGTGATGCCGTGGTCGGATGTCCTGCAGGCGGTGCAGGGCGAGGAGGACAGCGAGCGGGCACTCCGTTCGCGCACCAACGTCGGCACGCTCGTGACGGGTGTGTTTTACGAGACGCCGGACGCCCTCACGCTCCACGCCGAGCTCCGTGAGACGCGACGCGGGCAGCTGCTGGCGAGCCTCGAACCCGTGAGCGTCCCGCGCGATTCGACCTCGCTGGCGATCCGGCTTGTACGCGAGCGGGTGATGGGGGCGCTGGCGGCGCACCGGGATGCCCGCTTCGCCGATGTCAGCGCCATGCTCGAGCGGCCGCCCACCTTCGAGGCGTACCGGGCCTTCGATCGCGCACTGACGCAGTTCAACCGACAGCAGTATCGCGACGCGCTGCTCGGCTTTCGCGCCGCGTACGCCCTCGACAGCACGTTCGTGTCCTCGTTGGTGTTTGCCGGCCAAGCGGCGTGGAACACCGAGCAGTTGGTGCTGCTCGACAGCCTGCTGCGGACGCTCGAGGATCGGCGAGGCGAGCTCTCGGACTACCACGAGCAGTTGCGGCTCTTCCTGCGGGCCCAACTGGCAGGCGATGGACAGGCTGCCTACGACGCGGCGGCCCGCGCGGCGGCACTGGCCCCGGACTCCCGCGCCTCATACGACGCCGGAATCATGGCGTTGCGGCTTGGGCACGCCGACTCGGCGTTGCTGCGCTTCGAACGATTGAGTCCGGAGCGCGGCGCGATGCGCGGATGGCCGTCGTACTGGACCAACCTTGCGCACGCGCGGCATCTCACGGGGGATCACCGCGGCGAACTGCTGGCGGCCAGGGAGATGAAGCGGCGGCATCCCACACTCCGCGTGGCCTGGGTGCTTGAGGCGCGGGCGCTGGCTGCGTTGCGCGACACCCTCGCGCTCGACTCACTTCTCCGGGCCGCGGCCCCGCTCGATCCCGAGACGTACTGGTCGCAGGGGGCGATGTTCATCGTGGCGGCCGAGGAGTTCGGCGGCCACGGCGACTCGCTGCGGGCGGTGACCTACGCACGCCAGGCGGAGCGCTGGTTGCGTGGTCGCCTCGAGAGCCGTCCCGAGGCGCCGGATCATCTGGAGTGGCTGGCGTCGGCCTTACACTCGCAGGCGCGGCACGCCGAGGAGCGGGAAGTCCTGCGGCAGCTGGTGGAACTGGTGCCGGATCGGCTGTCCTATCGCCAGCAGCTGGCGTTGGCGGCCGAGCTCGCGGGAGAGCGCGGTGTCTTGGCGCGGGTCCCGCACCCGCCTGCCCACGATCGCGCGAGCCGTCTGGTGATGGAGGCGCGGCTGGCGGGCGCGCGCGGGGACAGCGCCAGGATGCAAGCGCAACTCGAGGAGGCCCTCCGGGCAGGCTATCGCGGGTGGCCGTGGTTGCACGGGGTGGGCTGGCGGGAGCTCGGGGTGAGCACCCACTGAGCTCGCTCACACCCCCGCAAACCGCTCCTGCGTCGCCCGCACCGCCCTCGTCAGCGCCGCCACATCCTCGAGCGTGTTGTATACCCAGAAGCTCGCCCGCGTCGTCGCCGGCAGCTTCATCGCCCGCATCAGCGGCTGCGCACAATGATGCCCCGCACGCACGCAGACGCCCGCAGCGTCGAGCGACGTCGCCACATCGTGCGGATGCACATCGGCAATCGAGAACGACACCACCCCTGACCGACCCTCCGCCGTCGCGGTGCCATGCACCGTCACACCCGGCAGCTCGGCCAAGGCCCGCATCGCCGCCGTGGTGAGCAACACCTCGTGCTCGCGCACCATCTCCATGCCGAGCGCATCCAGATAGTCGCAGGCCGCCGCGAGCCCCACGGCGCCCGAGACGTTCGGCGTCCCCGCCTCGAACTTGTGCGGGAGCACGTTCCACGTGGTTTCGTAGTCGTTCACCCACTCGATCATGTCGCCGCCGAACTGATAGGGCGGCATCCGCTCGAGGATGGCGCGTCGCACGATCACCGCCCCGATGCCCATCGGCCCGCCGATCTTGTGTCCGCTGAAGGCGTACACGTCCACGCCCAGCCCATCCACCGACACGGCAAGGTGCGGGACCGCCTGCGCCCCGTCGCACACGGCCAGCGCCTGGGGCGCGCCGGTACGGATGATCGAGACGATCTCGGCGACGGGATGAATCGTGCCAAGTGCGTTCGACACATGCCCGAAGGCGACGACTTTCGTGCGCGAGTCCACCAGCCGCTTCATCATCGCCAGATCCACGGAACCCGACGCATCGAGCTCGACGATCCGGAACTCGGCGCCCGCTGCCAGTGCCAACTGCTGCCACGGCACGAAGTTCGCGTGATGCTCCATCCGCGTGACGACGATGTTGTCGCCGCGCTGCACGTTGGCGCGGCCCCACGCCGTGGCCACGAGGTTCATGCCCTCGGTGGCCCCGCGCACGAAGATCAGCGTGTCGGCATCGGCCACGCCGATGAAGCGCGCCACCCGCACCCGCGCGTCGTGATAGGCCTCGGTCGCGGCCGCCGAGAGCGCGTAGGCGCCACGGTGCGGATTGGCGTTCACGGTGGAGTAGTAGGTCTCGAGTGCCGTGAGCACGGAGGCCGGCTTCTGCGCCGTCGCCGCCGAGTCCAGGTACACGAGCTTGGGCTGGGCCGCCAGCAACGGAAAGTCCGCGCGCTTGGCCAACGACACCGGAGAACTTGCCCTCATCGCGCACCTCCTGCGCTTCGCTTCACCCAGAGCGCGCCGTCGCGCTCCTCGACGTCAAACCGCACCAACGGGTCCTCAGCGGGTCCGCGCAGCACGGCCCCGGTGAGGCAGTTGAACCGCGCCCCGTGCCAACAGCACTCCAGTTCGCCATTCGGATAGAGCGTGCCTTCCGAGAGCGGGAACTCCGCGTGAGGACAGGAATCCTTCACCGCGAAGAACGTTCCCTCCTGCCGGCCCACGCAGATCTTGGTCCCGTTCGGTAATGCGGCTTGGTAGAGCTGTCCGTCGGCCACGGTTCCAGCCGACAGCCCCTCGAGTCTCACGAGGCCGTCGGTCGAGGTGCTCACGACGCGCTCCGGGCGTCCTCTGGCCCCTCGGTGGTCACCACGGACGCACCATCGAGCGCCGCCTTCATCGCGTGCCAACTCAGCGAGGCGCACTTCACTCGCATCGGGAACTTGGACACGCCACTCAGCGCCCGCAGCGAACCCAGCTCCTTGTCCTTGGCCAACGCGGGATCCTCGCCGGTGACCAGCTTGTGCACCTTCTCGTACAGCTGCACCACGTCGCCGCGCGACTTCCCCTTGATGGCGTCGGTCATCATGGACGCCGACGCCTTGGAGATGGCGCAGCCCTGCCCCTGGAACGACACGTCGGAGACGACGTCATCGTCCACGCGCAGCCAGACGGTAAGCTGGTCGCCGCAGTTCGGATTCCGGCCATCAGCGCTGCACGACGCGTGCTCCATCGGATGGAAGTTCCGAGGGCGCCGGTTGTGGTCCAGGATCACTTCCTGGTACAGCGCGTCGAGTGCGGCGTCAGCCATGGGGCCCGGTCAGACCAGCTGCGAGTGCGTGAAGCGCTCGAACACCTGCCGCTCCAGATCCAGCCGCAGCGCGTCGATCTCGATCGTCTCCAGCGCCTCGGCGGCGAAGGCGTAGGTGAGCAGCGCACGCGCCGACTCGGCACCGATGCCGCGGCTCTTGAGATAGAACAGCGCCATCTCGTCGATGCGGCCCACGGTGGCCCCGTGGGTGCACTTCACGTCGTCGGCGAAGATCTCGAGCTGGGGCTTGGTGTCCACCCGCGCCTGCGGCGAGAGCAGCAGCGCCTTGTTGGTCTGCTTGCCGTCGGTCTTCTGCGCCTGCGGATCCACGAAGACCTTGCCGTTGAACACGCCGTGGCTCTGGCCGTCGAGCACGCCGCAGTACAGCTCGCGGCTGGCGCAGGATTCGGCGATGTGTTCCACGAAGGTCTGGTGGTCGGCGTGCTGCGCGCCATCGAGCACGTAGAGCCCGTTCAACCGCGCCTCGCCCCCGGTGCCGGCGAGCTTGGTGTAGACATTGGTGCGCGAGAGGGAGCCACCGGCCGCGTACGAGAACGAGTGGTAGATGCTGTCGCGGCCCTGCACGACCTGGGTGGTGCCCACGTGGTAGGCATCGCGGCTCTCGCGCTGGACCTTGTAGTGGTCCACGCGGGCGCCGTTGCCCACCACGACTTCGGCCACCGCATTCACCAGGTACGAGGCGCTGTCGAGGCCGACGAAGCTCTCCACGAGCATCACCTGGGCGAGCGCCTCGGCGACAATGAGCAGGCGCGGGTGGATGGCGCCGCCTTGGGCCTTCTCATCCGTGACGTGCAGGATGTGGATCGGCACGTCCACGACCTCACCCGTCGGCACGCGAAGCACCACGCCATCCTGCATGAAGGCGGTGTTCATCGCGGTGAAGGCGGCCTTGTCGAAACCTGCCAGCGAGCCGAGGTGCGTCTCCACCCAGGCCGGCTCCTCGCGGAGCAGCTCGGACAGCGGCGCCAGCTGCACGTCGGCCGGGAGGCTCCCGTACTGCGACAGCGCGGGCTCGAGCCGGCCGTTCACGAAGACGAGGCGATTCCACTCGGCGTCCACGAGATGGGGCTCGAGGTCGCTGAGCGTCAGCGTGGTCGCGGCCGGCTTGAGCGACTTGAAAGTCTTCTCGGCGATCGGCGTGACGGAGGTGAAGTGCCAGTCCTCGTCGCGCGTGGTCGGGAAGCCGAGGGCGTGGAAGCGCTCAAACGCCTTCTTGCGGAGGGCGGGGAGCCACGATGGTCCCTCGCCCCCGCCGTTGGCGGAGAAGGCCTCGAACTGTTCGGTGTACGGCGTGGTCACGTCAGACCCCTGCGGGCTCGAGCAGCCAGTCGTAGCCCTTGGCCTCGAGCTCGTGGGCGAGCTCCTTGCCGCCGGACTTCACGATCTTCCCGCCGGCCAGCACGTGCACGTGGTCGGGGATGATGTAGTTGAGCAGGCGCTGGTAGTGCGTGACGACGATGGTGGCGTTGGTGGGGCGCTTGAGCTTGTTCACGCCCTCGGCCACGATGCGCAGCGCGTCGATGTCGAGCCCGGAGTCGGTCTCGTCGAGCACGGCGAGCTTCGGTGCCAGCACGGCCATCTGGAGGATCTCGTTGCGCTTCTTCTCGCCGCCGGAGAAGCCGGCGTTCACGGAGCGCTGCATCATCGAGGCATCCATCTCGACGAGCTTGAGCTTCTCCTCCATGATGTCGAGGAACTCGATGGGATCGGCCTCCTCCTCGCCGTGTGCCTTGCGGATCTCGTTATAGGCGGCGCGCAGGAAGTAGGCGTTGGTCACGCCCGGGATCTCGACCGGATACTGGAAGGCGAGGAAGACGCCCTGCTGCGCGCGCTCCTCGGCGTCGAGCTCGAGGAGGTCCTGCCCCTCGTACTCGATGCTGCCGCTGGTCACGTCGTAACCGGGGTGGCCGGCGATGACCTGCGCGAGCGTGGACTTGCCGGAGCCGTTGGGGCCCATGATGGCGTGGACTTCACCGGCCTTCACGGTCAAGGAGATTCCCTTCAGGATTTCTTTGGAGCCGGCACTCGCGTGCAGGTTTGTAATGGTCAACATATGACGGAAGACGGAAGACGGAAGGAACTGCAGTAGACACTACGAGCGGGACGAAGGGGAGCGCAGTTGCAGGTACCTTGCGGCTTCCGTCTTCCGTCCCGCGGTCACATCACCCAACTGAACCTTCAAGCGAAATCCCAAGCAGCTGCTGGGCTTCGAGCGCGAACTCCATCGGCAGCTCCTTGAACACTTCCTTGCAGAACCCCGCGACGATCAACGAGATGGCGTGCTCGGCGTTCAAGCCGCGCGCCTTGCAATAGAAGATCTGGTCTTCACCGATCTTCGACGTCGAGGCTTCGTGCTCGAGGGTCGCCGTGTTGTTGGCGATCTCGATGTAGGGGAAGGTGTGCGCGCCGCAGGCGTTGCCGATGAGCATCGAGTCGCACTGCGTGTAGTTACGCGCGCCCTCGGCCTTCGGCAGCACCTTCACCTGGCCGCGATAGGAGTTCTGCCCCTTCCCGGCGCTGATGCCCTTGGAGATGATCGTGGACTTCGTGTTGCGCCCGATGTGGATCATCTTCGTGCCGGTGTCGGCCTGCTGCATCCCGTTCACCACCGCCACCGAGTAGAACTCGCCGACGCTGTTGTCGCCCTGCAGGATGACGCTGGGATACTTCCAGGTGATCGCCGAGCCCGTCTCCACCTGCGTCCACGAGATCTTGGCGTCGGTCATCGCCTTGCCGCGCTTCGTGACGAAGTTGTAGATGCCGCCCACGCCGTTCTTGTCGCCGGCGTACCAGTTCTGAACGGTGGAGTACTTCACGCTGCTGCGGTCGAGCGCGATGATCTCCACCACCGCCGCGTGCAGCTGGTTCTCGTCGCGCTTGGGTGCGGTGCAGCCCTCGAGATAGCTCACCGACGCGCCTTCATCGGCGACGATCAGCGTGCGCTCGAACTGGCCGGTGTTGGCGGCGTTGATGCGGAAGTAGGTGCTGAGCTCGAGCGGGCACTTCACGCCCTTCGGCACATAGACGAACGAGCCGTCGGAAAACACCGCCGAGTTGAGCGCGGCGAAGAAGTTGTCGGAGTAGGGCACCACCGAGCCGAGGTACTTCTGCACCAGCTCGGGGTGGTGCTGCACGGCCTCGCCGAAGGAGCAGAAAATCACCCCGACCTTCTCGAGTTCCGTCTTCATCGTCGTGCCGACCGAGACGGAGTCGAAGATGGCGTCCACGGCGATGCCGTTGAGGCGCTTCTGCTCGGTGAGCGAGATGCCAAGCTTCTCGTAGGTCTTGAGCAGCTCGGGATCCACGTCGGCGAGCGACTGCAGCGGCTTCACCGACTTGGGCGCGGAGTAGTAGGTCTGCGCCTGGTAGTCGATGGGCGGATAGCTGACGTTCGACCAGTGCGGCTCGGTCATGGACTGCCAGCGCCGGAAGGCCTTGAGGCGCCAGTCGAGCAGCCACTGCGGTTCGTTCTTCTTGGCCGAGATCAGGCGTACGGTGTCTTCGGTGAGACCGACCGGAATGGTGTCCGATTCAACGTCGGTCACGAACCCGTACGCGTACTCCTTATTGACCAGTGCTTCGATCGAGGACGACATGATTTGGAGGAGCTTGGGACGGCCTGCGGGTAATGCCTATGAAAATAGTCGGGTATTGCGCGACAGGCAACGCGTTGCGGATGTGAGACGGAAGACGGAAGCTGCAAGGTAACGGCGCTGCGGGACCTGTTCGCCCCCGAATCGCCTCTCCCTTGTCGCTTCCGTCTTCCGTCTCACGTCTCCAAAAAGACCTCCACTCGGTCGCGCCCCAGCGCCTTGGCCCTGTACATCGCCTTGTCGGCGTGATCGATGGCCGTTTCGATGTCCATGCCTTCCAGGAGGGGGGCGATCCCGCCGGAGAGGGTGACGGTCACGGCCGGCCCCCCGGCGACCTCGATGGGGGTGGCGGAGAGGGCTTTTCGGACGCGCTCGAGGGCCACCAGGGCCTGCGCCGGGGAGGTGTAGGGCAGGAGCACCACGAACTCCTCGCCGCCGAAGCGGCCCGTGATCTGCTCCTCGCGGAAGTTGTCCACAATCCGCGTCGCCGCGGCCTTCAACACCACGTCGCCGACCGCGTGGCCGTAGGTGTCGTTCACTTCCTTGAAGTGGTCGAGGTCGAGGACGGCGACGGCTATCGGCTGCTCACGGCGTCGCGAACCGGCGATCATCGGCTCAGCGTCGTCGAAGAAGGCGCGCCGGTTCTTGAGGCCGGTGAGCTCGTCCACCATCGCCAGATCCTGCATCCGCGAGAAGGCCCGCTCGAGCTGGGCCTGGCCCTCACCTGCCTGCGCGAGGGCTTGGTTGCGCTCCACCAGCACCCGCACGTTGTCCACGAACTGCCGCCAGCTCGTCTTGGTGAAGAGGATCGCCACGAGGATGAAGACGCCGAGCCCGGCCGGAAGGATCGGATGTTCCGGGTCGCCGAGGCGCACGGTCTGGACGAACAACGGCACGGTGAGCGGGATGAAGAAGAGCAGGCTCGCCACCGGGGACGAGCTGAAGAAGGTCACCGATCCACCGGTAAGCCCAGCGACGAGCAACATCAGCAGCGCCCGTTCGTCGGCCCAGGCGACGGGGAAGAGCCCCCACACGGCCATGCCCCAGAGGCTCCCGGCGATGACGGAGAAGATCATCGCCCGGCGTTCGTTTCCGGGGCTCACATCGTCCGGTCGCGGCAGGTGCCGGAGACGGCGCCAACTCAGGAATGCGGGCGTCCAGAGGATCACCATGGAAGCCACGAACAACACCAGGAGCGTGGGCTCCACGCGTTCCCAGAACACCACCGCGAGGAAGCTCGCGATCAGCGGATTGCCGACGAAGACGGTGGGGAGCTGCTGGACGCGGTTGACGGCCTGCGAGACGCGAATCGCCTGTCGGAGGGCCGGGGAGTCGCCGGGGATTCGAAACTGCATCCGCCAAGAGTATTGCGCGGAAAGCTGGACAACCAGACTCTATGGGTGCCCTAGGCGCCTCCCGTGCCCTGTGGCGCCCCCTTCCCCCGGAGGCTGGAATGGAGTTCGTGCTTGAGCTGTGGAAGCCAATCCTGTTCAGTGGTCTCGCCGTCTTCGCGCTCTCGGCGGTGTCCTGGACGCTGTTGCCGTTCCACAACAAGGAGTGGAACAAGCTGTCCAACGAGGACGCGGTGGCGGCAGCCCTTCGCGCCAGCAGTCCCGCCCCAGGCCTCTACTCCCTGCCGCACGCGGCCGACGCCAAGGCGATGGGAACGCCCGAGATGCAGGCCAAGTTGGCCGGCGGACCCGTGGCCTACCTCACCGTGGCCCCCAACGGGAATCCGGCCATGGGCCCGATGATGGCCAAGAGCGTGATCTACAACATCATCGTGTCGCTCTTCGTGGCCTACGTCGCATCGCTGACGTTGGCGCGGGACGCCGAGTACCTGGCGGTGTTCCGGGTGACGGGCACGGTGGCCTTCATGGCCTATGCGTTCGGCACGGTTCCGGACTCGATCTGGTTCGCGAAGCCGTGGAAGAGCTACAGGCTGCACGCCGCCGACGCGCTGGTGTACGGACTCGTGGTGGGCGGATTCTTTGGCTGGCTGTACTAGGAGCTGAGACGGAAGACGGAAGACGGAAGGAAGGGCGATGCGGAGGCTTACAGCTACCGCATCGCCCTTCTTTCCGTCTTCCGTCTCACGTCTTAAGTCTCTAACTCACATTGCGGTTCGCGGCGTGGAAACCGCGGCTCTCCCGATCGTTCCCTGATCCGTGCCGTACCACAGCAGGCCGGTGCGCGGATCGAAGTACATGTGGCGAATCGTGTTGCTGGCCTCGCGCCCGATGAGCGTGGTGCTGAAGAACCGCTGCTGGGCCGGGTCATAGCCGTGGAGGATCGCGCCACGCGGGCCTGATTCGGTCACCCACACACGCCCCTTGTCGTCGCGGCCCATGCCGTACGGGAGCGACGCCGGGCCGCCGGGCAGGGGAATCTCGGTGACGCTCCCCGAGTTCGGGTCGAGCCGACCGAGGAAGCCGCGTGTGTAGTCCGTGTACCAGACCACATCATCGGGCGTGATGGCGATGCGGCGGCTGCGGGCGCGCTCGTGGGGGAGATCGTAGGTCGTCACCGCCATCGTCGCCGGATCCACCTTCGCGATCTTGTTGGTGCCGAAGAGATTCACGAAGGGAATGCCGCGCGAGTTGAGCTCGATGCCGTACGGGCGCGTGCGCTCGCCGGTCTTCACGAGCCGGATGGTGCCGCTACGCACGTCGAGGTGGCCGATGGCGTTCGAGTTCTGCGCCGTGAACCAGATGTTCCCCTGCGCGTCGAAGGTCAGGGTGTGCGGGTCGCGCACCGACGGGTCGGGCATCGGGTACCGCGTGATCTGGCGCGTGCGCGGGTCCAGCTTCCCGATCATCCCGTTGCGGTTGCCAGCGTAGTACACGTTGCCGTCGCGGTCGATGATGAGGTTGTGCGGGTTGGTGCCGCTGTCAATCTCGAAGCGGGTGAAGGTCCCGCCGCGGGGGTCGAGCCGCCCGATGTAGTTGCCGGCCTGGCCGACGAAGAAGACGGAACCGTCGGGGGCCACATATGGATCGCGTGGGCGACCGCCGAAGGGAACTTCCCAGTCGGCAGAGGGCACGCGCTCGCCGGTCTGGGCGGATGAGGCTGGCGCGGCCATGGCCAGCGCGGCGAATGCTAGTACGAGACGACGCATACGGTCCTCACGTGGAAAGGGACGAGATATCCCCTCTAACGCCAGAACCCGCCCGAGTGTTGCGGGGGCGGGCTCCGGGGCTCGTTGCCGGCGCGTCGAGACGTCTACCTGCTGTTCCCGAAGTTGATCAGTGGCAGCACGCGGAACGGGGCCGGGTTGTCGCGCACGATGTTGACGGCCCCGAGCTGCACTCCGCGCAACCGTTCGGCGTAGTTCACCAGCCCGATGCTGATGCCGTTCTGATACCCACGGATGGCGTTCACCGCCGAGAGGCTGGCTCCGGTCATCCGGCCGCCCACTTCCGTGCGGAACAGGGCAGGCGCAATCACCACGCCCTGCGTACTCTCTGCCCCGACGATGAGAGCCGATGCCAGGCCCTCGATGCGGGGGGCGCCCACCCCGAGCCCTGCAACACTGAGCCAGCGCAACGTGCGGCCGGAGCCGAGTCCGACGCCGGCTACCTGGATCCCGGTCATCGAACCGCCCGATCCCGCGCCGACGCCCGCGACGGTGATTCCGCTGATGGATCCCCCAGCACCGACTCCAACGCCGCCCACGCGGATGCCGCTCATGCTCCCGCCGGCGCCGACGCCGATCCCGCCAACCTGCACTCCGCGCACGGAGCCACCGGCCGCCGCGCCGATGCCACCGACGAGCGCTCCGCGGACGTCGCCGCCCGCTCCGGCCCCCAGTCCACCCACCATCAGGCCGCGGACACTCCCGCCGGCCCCGACGCCCAGACCACCTGCCATGACGCCTCGCGCGTTCCCGCCTGCGCCCGCGCCGAGGCCGCCGACCACGATGCCCCTCAGGCTTCCCCCCGATGCCGCGCCGAGGCCGCCGATCATCACGCCGCGCAGGTCTCCCCCCGCGCCGACGCCGAGCCCGCCGGCCGCAATTCCGCGCACGGCGCCGCCGGCGCCGACCCCGAGCCCGCCCACGAGCAGTCCGCGGGCACTCCCGCCAGCGCCCACTCCTGCTCCACCGATGCCGATGCCGCGGAACTCCGACTCCGCGCCCACGCCGAGGATCCCGACGCCGACGCCGACGATGTCCTCGGCCACGGTGATCGGGAGGCCGATCGCCGCGCCCTCCACCCGGCCGCCGATATAGCCGTCGTAGGGGGTCCAGACCGTGATGTTGGCGCCACGCACGAGCTCAAGCTCGCGGTCGCGGAAGTTGAGACGGATGCCGTCCACCCGCGGGTGATGCCCGATTGAGATGATCCGGCGAACGGGAGCGCCGCCCTGGGCGTCGAGCGCCGGCGCGGCGACCGAGAGCAGGAGGGCGGCGACGGGAAGGGCGCGTGAGAATCGCGACATCGGAGATCCGGTGGAGGTGGCTCTGGTTCGGCCTACGAGGCGAGCGGACGGTCCGTTTCGGAGATGGGACAGCCGCTGGCCCCGAAGGGTTTGAGCCCCTCCTAGAGCGCTTGGATCGTCCGCTTCAGCGCGGCCTGCGCGAGCTGGACCTTGTAGCCGTTCGCGGCCAAGGGCTCCGCATCGTACATCGCCCGCTCCACCAGGGCGTCGATGCTGTCCTCGTCGAGGCCGCCGACGCTGACGTCCTCCTCCACCGAATCGGAGACCCGCCACGGGGCGAGCGCGACGCCGCCGAGCACGAGACGCACGCTGCCATCCGCGCGGCGCACACCGGCGCAGGAGACGAGGGCGAAGTCCCAGGCCGCGCGCTGCATCACCTTCTCCCAGTGCTGGGCGCCTCCGGCCGCGGCCGCTGGGAGGTGCACGGCGACAATGAGTTCTCCCGCCGCCAGTTGCGCTTCCTTGTGCGGGTCGTTGGCAGCGCCCGCGTAGAGCTCGGAGATGCTGACGCGTCGCGGGCCCGCTGCGGCGCTGGCGATCTCGACCTGCGCCTCGAGCGCCTCGAGGGCCACGGCGGGGTCCGACGGATGCACCGCGCGACAGGTGCCGGCCGCCACGATGCCGTGGTAGCGATGCTCCCCGTCCACGGCCGCGCACTGCGCGCCCCCGCGCTTGAAGCAGCCGACGTCGCGGCGGAAGTACCAACAGTGATGGCGCTGGGCGAGGTTGCCGGCGATGGTGCCGGCATTGCGCAGGGCGGGCGTGCCGACGCTGGCGCAGGCGGCGGCGAGCACGGGAAAGTGCGCGCGGATCGCCGCGTGCGCCGCCAGCTCGGCGACGGTCACCGCGGCGCCGATCGTGCAGGATCCATCGGCGTGGCGCGTGATGTCGCGTGCGCCGGCGATGCCGCGTGCATCCACGACGCGGACGGGCGTGAGGATGCCCTCTTCGTGCAGCGGCACCAGGTCGGTGCCGCCGCCCACGGGAATGCTCCCCGGCTCGGCGAGTGCGGCGAGGGCCTTGTCGCGCGTGGTGGCGTGCAGGTAGGTGAAGCTCACGGGCCGAACATTAGGGCTGGGGCGCGGTGGGCGCAGGGGCCAGCGTGAAGACGATGTAGTCACCGACGCGGCGACGGTCGCGCCCATCGGCGCGGTCGAGGTCCGCGACCGGCACGAAGCTGACGACGACGAGACGGGCGCGAGGCATCCGCCGCCGCACCCGCTCCACGGTGCCGAGGCGATAGTCGGAGTGGAAGGCGCCGTTGGCGTGCACGACCAGCGTGTTGTGCGCCGTCAGGGCACGGGCGATGGACTCGCCCATCGCCTCGTCCTTCACGCACTGCGCCTCGTAGGTGCGCCAGACCATCGTTTCGACCTGCTCGGGACTGAGTTGCATGCCGTGGCCTGACATATCGCCCATCACGTCCTGAAAGCGTCGGAAGTACTCGTCCCGTGGGCACGCGTGCTCGGCGGCGACGAAGGGCCGGTCGCTCTCGGGTACCGAGTCGAGCGCGGCGAGTCCGCGACGGGCCACCACCGAGGCGAGACGCCGCGGCACGTTGCCGGCCACGACGGGCCAGCCGCGCGCCTTGGCGAACTCGAGCATCGGGCGATAGTCGGTCGGATAGTTGGGCCAGGGGCGGCTCGCGGTGAGGAAGCCGGCCTCGTCGAGTGAATCGGCGAGATAGGCGTCCAGCTGCGGCTGCACGTCGCGCTCGAACATCTCGAGGGCGAGCACGGCGCGGTCGTCACGGCGGCGCGCCACGCCCTCGAGGATTCCCGCCTGGAGGACGTGCGTGCCGGGGTCGTTGTGGAACTCGCCAAGGAAGGCGACGTCGGCGCGGGCGATGGCGCCGATCATTGTCTCGAGGTCGGTGAAGCGCTTGCGTTTGGTATCGTAGACGCGGTGTGGCGTGTAGGTCGGTACGGCCACGCGCAGGAGTACCGGGGCGGCTGGCGCGGTCAGCGGCGGCGGGGCGACCGGAGGGCCCGTGAGCGAGTCTTGGGCACGGGCCGGTGCTGGGCTCACAGCAAGCAGGCTGAGCGCTGTTGCAATTCTAAAAGAAGAATATGACATTAAACCTACTTAGGGTTGTGCAGTGGAGGTCTCAGTGCATGATGCCCGAGAAACACCGAGACGCGGTTAAGAAGATTTAATCAAACAATTATTCTTGTCATCATCACTGGCCGGACCAACGCTGCGTCTGCTTGAAGAGGCCGCCGACGAGCTTGGCCGACTCGATTCGCTCGCCCAACTCGCGCCGCCTGCCTTCGCACACGCCGCTCGAGGAGCACTGCTCGCCCAGCTGGAAGCTAGCCCCGACGCGCTGGTGGCGCTGACCGCGGCGGGGGTGGATCCGGTGCACGCGGCAGCGCTCGCGCCCTCGCTCAACGCCTGGGCGGCGGTCGTGGACGAAGAGGTGCGGCGTGTGCGAAGCGGCGTCCCGCTCGCAGCGAAGCGATTCTCTGGGGTGGGCGACATCCACGCACTCGAGGAGCTGGAACAGGCACTGCGCTCGAGTGGCGAGCTGCGCTCGGTGCTGCTGCGAGGGGTGGGCGCGGCGGCGGCGGTGGGCAGCGGTCCGCTCGCCGAGCTCGTGCCCGCCCTGCTGCTCTGCGCCACCGGACACTTCGACCGGCCGTGGATCCTTCCGTTTGCTGACGTTGAGCCGGCCTCGCGCGACGAGGGGCTCGTGGCGTGGCGAGAGGGCGACCTGAGCCCGTTGCGGGACGCCTTGCTGAGTGCCTGCTCCACCACTGCGCGTTCGCGGCGTCTCGCGATCCGCCGGCTGCTGCAAACGCTCCTGCTCGAGGACGAGTCACTCGGCACGCTTGGGCGCGCCGCCATCACCGCCCGCCGCGCGCTCGCCGTGCTGCGCGACTCGCTCGCCATCTCGATGCCCTCATTGGCCGAACGGTTGGAATGCTCGCGTCCGGCCGCCGGCGACGCGCTCGAGCGACTCGTCCACCTGAAGCTTGCGCGGGAAATCACCGGGCGCGATCGCGACCGCGTGTTCGTCCACGCGGCCACCTGGGACTCCGTGACCTGAGACGCAGCGCGCGTCGGCAACGCGCGTGGGCAGCTCCGGCGAAGCGTCCGCGCCGCGTGACTTCGGATGCGCGGCACTCGTTTCCTCAGTAATGCGCTCCCTTGCCCTCCTCGGTGCCGTGCTCGTGCTCGGCAGCGCCTGCGCCGGTGGTCCACCCGCCAGCGAAATTCCGCGTCCGATGACGGAGCGGGAGTACCTCCGCTCGCGGAAGATGATGGTCCCGGTGCACGGCGTGCGCCCGTCCCAACTGCAGGACACATACAACGCGAGGCGCAGCGGCGGCCGCACCCACAACGCGCTCGATGTGATGGTGCGCCGGGGCACCCCGGTGGTCTCGGCCGACGATGGCGTGGTGCGCCGCATCTCCACCAACCCCCTCGGCGGGCGTACCGTGTACGTGGTGGACCACGCGCAGCGGTTTGTCCACTACTATGCACATCTGGACGAGTACGCCCGTGGTCTGCGAGAGGGGCAAGCGGTCCGGCGGGGCGATCTCATCGGGACGGTGGGCACCACCGGCAACGCCCCGCGCAACGCCCCGCACCTGCACTATCAACTGCTCCGGTATGCCGACTCCCGAATGTGGTGGACCGGCGAGCCGGTGAACCCCCTCCCGTATCTCACGAGACGAGGCAAAAGGCGATGACGATGACGGGAAAGGAGCGGGCGGCCCTCCGCTCGGAGTGCAATCGGCTGAAGCCCACCGTGCACATCGGGCAGGAAGGCATCACCCCGACGCTGATTGACGCCCTCAACGACGCGCTGCGCACACGCGAACTGGTGAAGGTCCAGCTCAACAAGTCGGTGGACGTCACAGCCAGGGAGGCCGCCGCCGACTTGGCCAAGCGGGTGCGCGCCGAGGTCATCCAAGTCATCGGCAAGACGGCGTCGCTCTACCGCAAGAACCCGCAGCTGAAGCGGAAGCCGGGGGCGATGCCTCCGTGGCGGGTCTAGGGCGTCAGCGCGCGAGCGCGGCCAGCACGCGCCAGGGCGTCATTGGCAGTTCGAGCACGTCCACGCCAAGCGCGTCCGCGACGGCGCCGGCAATCGCCGGCGCCGTCGGCACGATGGCCGGCTCGGCGATGCCGCGGGCCCCGACATGATTCGCCTTGGTATCGGCGCCATCGAGGAAGTGGCCGTCAATGCTCGGGATGTCCGCCATGGTCGGGATCTTGTAATCGTGCAGTCCGACATTGAGCGGCAGGCCCATGCGCGTGTCGAGCACGCGCTCCTCGAAGAGCGCAAAGCCCAGCCCCTGGATGATCCCGCCCTCGAGCTGCGATTCGGCCAACGTGGGATTCACGATCCGCCCGGCATCGTGCACGGCGACGATGCGCACCACGCGCACGACGCCGGTGGCAGTGTCCACCTCAACCTCGGCGAACTGCGCGCCGGTGGTGACGATGCCGGCGTCCTGCGGGTTCGGCCCACGCGACCCGTGCCCCTGGATCATCACGTTGCCGAGCTTGGCCGTGATCTCGCCGAACGACATCCCGCGTTCGCTACCGCGCACGGCGACGCGTCCCTCGAAGACCTCGAGTTGATCGCTAGGTGCGCCGAGCAGCCCTGAGGCGGCCTCGACCAACGCACGCCGCGCATCCACGGCGGCCATGCGCACCGCCGGGGTGAGTGAGGCGACGGTCATCGACCCCCAGGAGTTACCGGCGTAGGGCGTGGCTCCGGTGTCGCCGATGATGGCGCGGACTTGGTCGAGCCGGTGCCCGAGCGCTTCGGCGGCCACCTGCGCGAGGATGGTGCGCGTGCCGGTGCCGAGATCCTGCGAGCCGGCGAGCACATCAGCCGAGCCATCGGTGTTGATGCGCACGGTGGCGTAGCTGGGCGGACCGCCGCCGGTAGACCAGATCTGCGCCGCCACGCCGACGCCGCGACGCAGGTGGGGCTTGCCGGGCACGACGCGTGGATCGGGGGCTGTGTGCGCGTCCTTCGAGCGCCGGCGAATGCGGTGCCAATCGCGCCACCCGAAGCGTTCCGCTCCCACGTCGTAGCACTCGGCGAGGCGGTTACCGGTGTAGGGGCGGCTCTTCTTCTGGTCGTGCGTGGCGGTGTTGCGGCGGCGGAGCTCGAGGGGATCGAGCCCCAATTCCTTGGCCAGCGCGTTCATCGCTGCCTCGAGCCCCACCGCGCCCTCGGCGTGTCCCGGCGCACGGAAGGCCGCCATGGCGGCGGTGTTCACGAAGGCGAAGGTCTCGTGCGTGCGCACGTTGGGGCAGGCGTAGAGCTCGTGGTAGATCTCGCCGGGTCCACCTTCCCAGCCGCCGATGCCGAGCTGGATCTCGCCGACCATCTCGATGGCGGTGAGCGTGCCGTCCTTCATCGCGCCGATGCGGATGCGCTGCACGCTCGACGGGCGATTGCCGGTGTCCACCTGCTCGCCGGCGCGATCCACGTAGCAGGCGACGGGGCGTTCGAGGCGTCTCGCGAAGAGGGCGGCGATGTAGGTGTGGGCGGCGGCGTAGTTCTTGGCGCCGAACCCACCGCCCATCGCTTCGCAGATCACGCGAACGTTGGTCAGGGGGACGTCCAGCGCCTTGGCGAGATTGTCGCGTACGCGGAAGATGCCCTGCGTGCTTTCCCAGACGGTGAGCCGGTCGCCGTCCCACTCGGCGACGGCGGCGTGCGGCTCGAGCGCGGAGTGCAGCGCGCAGGGCGTGCGCACCTCGCGCGTGATGGTGACGTCGGCGGCGGCGAAGCCGGCGATGACGTCGCCGCGCTCGGTGGTGCGGGGTTCCTTGAAGAGCAGGTTGTTGGAAAGTCCGGGGCGCACCGGCTGTGCGTTCGCCGCGGTGGCCTGCGCCACGGTGACGGCGTGCCGACCCTTCTCGAACTCCACGGTGATGAGCCGTGCCGCGCGATCGGCGATTGCCTGGTTCTCCGCGCAAACGGCGGCCAGGGGCTGGCCGTGGTAGGTGATCTCGGCGTTGAAGAGCCGCGTGCGCGCGGGGACGTCGTCCACGAGCAGGATGTCGAGTACGCCGGGTATCGCGCGCGCGGCCTCTACGTTGATGCGCGTGACCTTGCCACGTGCGATCCGGGAGCGGACGATGGCGGCGTATGCCTGGTGCGGCCGACGGATGTCGGTGGTATAGCCCGGCCGGCCGGTGGCCTTGAGCGCCGCGTCCACACGAAGGGCCCGTGCCCCCACGTGCGTGAGCGCCGCGTCGGCGCCCCAAGGCTCGAGATCGAAGGCCGGCATCTCGACGACGCGCTGCTCCGTGCGGCCCTCGACCTCGACGGTAGTGGTGACGAAGCGCGCTGGCTTGCTCATGCGCCGGTCTCGCGCAGCATGGCGGCGGCGCGTCGAACCGCGCGCAGGATCTTGGGATAGGTGCCGCAGCGACAGAGATTCCCGCTCATGGCGGCGACGATCTCGTCGTCGCTGGGGTCGTCATTGGCGGCGAGCAACGCGGCGGCGGCCATCAGTTGCCCCGGGGTGCAGAACCCGCACTGCGCGGCGTCCTCGAGGGCGAAGGCCTGCTGGAGGGGATGCGGCTCGGCCGCGCTCCCGAGGCCCTCGATGGTGCGGACGTCGTGCCCATCGCAACCCTGGGCCAGGGTGAGGCAGGAATAGACCGAGACTCCGTCCAGCAATACGGTGCAGGCGCCGCAGGAGCCCCGATCGCAGACGCGTTTGGTGCCGGTGAGGGCGAGCTCATCGCGCAGGAGGTCAAGGAGGGTGGCGTGCCCCTCCGGATCAGCGGCCACCGGCCGGCCATTCAAGGTGATCTGCACGTCAGGGATTTAGAGGACGGGGCACGAGCTGTCCAGCGAGCGCGTTATGTGGCGAGGCGGCCTGTTGGAGCGTCCCAGAGCTGTCTAGATTGCGTCGTGTACCGCCACAGCACTCCCCACTGAGGACCTCCATGCCGTATGTGATCACTGAAGCCTGCATCAACACCAAGGACAAGTCCTGCGTGGACGTGTGCCCGGTGGATTGCATTTATGAAGGGCCGGACATGCTGTACATCCAGCCTGACGAGTGCATTGATTGCGGCGCCTGCGAGCCGGAGTGCCCAGTGACGGCGATCTTCCCGGAGGAGGACGTGCCGGCGAACTTGAAGCAGTACGTGCAGATCAACCGGGATGCTTTCAATAAGGATCCGAAGCCGGGGCGGCCGACTCGGTAAGGACTTGGGACGGAAGACGGAAGACGGAAGGTGCCAGCAACGACAACGGCGATGCGGAACTCCGCATCGCCGTTGATCTTGCCCATTCCTTCCGTCTTCCGTCTTCCGTCCCAAGCGCTAAAAGAATCTCTGCTTCGCCACGAACAGCCCAATAATCGCGGCAAATTGCAGAAACGTGCTAATCTCTGACTTCCACGCTTCCGCCCAGAAAAACTCTCCTGCACTACCACCTTCCGGTGGGCGCGGGAACCAGCGCGGCGTGCGGGCCTTGTAGTCCAGGTAGGTCTGGCCGAAGATGCTTTCGAGCACGCCCTCCTCGTAGCGCACGATGTAGTAGTACTCGATGGCGAAGATCAGCGTCGCCACGGGGAGGAACCAGAGCACGCCGCTGATGGTGATGATGCCCATCCACAGCAGGAAGTTGCCGTTGTAGAGCGGGTTGCGGCTCCAGGCGAAGGGGCCGTGCGAGACGAGCTTCTGCACGTTTCGCGAGCGGCGGCGCGTC
>JANJUF010000084.1 GCA_024710705.1 Gemmatimonadaceae bacterium
CGACGACGGACCGGTGCGCGTCGGCAGCCGCTGGCTTGAGACCGGCCGCAATCGTGAAGCCGGGCTCGACGAGACCAACGAGTTCACCTGCACCGTGGCCGACCGTCCCGCCCGGTTCACGATGATCATGAACGGGCCGCCCAAGGGACCTCCGGGTGGCTCGTTCCATTGGGACTTTCGCCTGGAGCCACTGGGTAGCGGCACGCGGATCACTGCTGAGTTCGCCAGCAATACGCGCGGGGTGCTTGGATTCCTGATTCGACTCGGGCAGAAGGCGTTTGTCCTGAAGGCGAAAGAGGAACTGGACGACTTCCTGAAGTATCTCGCGCGGCCTGTGGCGCCGACCTGAGGGGCTTCGCGTCCCTAGCCGAGTCGCAACGAGAGCCGCACCGTCCGTCCGGCCTGCGGCAGCCCGCACTTATCGTAGATCGCGCGGTCGAAGAGGTTCTCGACTTGCAGCGCGGCCGAGAGGCGAGCGACCGTGCGCGCCAGTGACCACCCGCGCGCGATGCCGACGTCGAGGGCCTGCGCACCCGCCTGCGCGTCGAGCGTGCCCGTGTCCGGATTGGTGCAGCGCGTCTCGCCCAGCGCTCGGAACCGCGCCTGCCCCTCGACTTCGCGGCTCAGCGGCACGATGGCGAGCAACGAGCCGTACACGGCCGGCACGTCCTCGGGTCGACGGAGGGCGGGATCCGCGATCGTGGCGTCGGCCAGGCGCGCGCGCTGCAGCGTGAGGTCGCCGCGCAGGGCGGCGCGTCCCAGCATCGTCCCGCCCGTCAACTCCAGGCCCGCGCTCGTGAAGCGGTCGCGATTCACGCGCTGGAACTGCGTACTCGGCAGCGTGATGCGCACCACCGCATCGTCGATGCGCTGGTTGAACACCACCGCGTGTGCGTCGAAACGCGCATGGATCAGGCTGGCGCCGAGCTCGGCGCTCCGCGCCGTCTCCGGTCGCAGCGCCGGATTCGGCTCGAAGCGATCCAGCGCACCCGAATAGAGCTCGCGCAGGGCGGGGAAGCGCTTCCGCTCGCTGGCCGAGGCATGGAGTCGCAGGCCCTGCTCGGCCTTCACCCACGTCAATCCCGTCCGCCAGCCGAGCCCGTCCTTGCGACCGAGGGGCGGCCGGCCGCCGGCCTCGTCCGTCACCGAGGCGTCGTGCGAGACACCGGTCGTGATGGTGAAGGAACGCGACGGGCTGATGTCCAATTCAGTGGCTGCGCTCGAGAGCCGCTGGCGGTACCGGGCCGTGGGATCGGTGTTGATCGTCTCGAGGTACCGCACGGCCGATTCGGTGAGCGCCCCGCGCAGCACCACGCGCTGGCCCAGCTGCTGGTCGAAGGTGAGGCGCAAGGTGCTCGTGCGATCCTCGCCAAGCTCGGTGGCCGTGACGGTGGAGTAGCTGTCGTCGGAGAAGCTCTCGATGTCCACGAGTCCGTCGTTCACGCCGAGCGAGATCTCGACGTCGCCGATGCCGAGGCGGCTCTTGAGTGCACCCGTTCCAGCCGAGATGCCGGCGATGCGTCGACGGACCTCCGGGTTCCGCCAGCGGCGCGGTCCGCTGAGGTGCAGCTCCGGTGCAACCCCACGTTCGCCGTCGGCCATGGTGGCGAAGCCGGAGAGGTACCGGCCCTGCGCGTGCTCGTAGCGGATCCCGGCGAACGCATCCACCGAGCGTGCGTCGGTGTTCAGGCGGAGCGGACTGGCGGGCCCCGGTTCATCGATGCCTCCCGGCCGGGCGAGGCCGGGGAGCGCACGGAACCCAGCGCCCACGCGGAACTGCACCGAGCTGGCCCCCGTGTGCCGCAGCGCGCCGCCGACACTGGCCGAGGAGCGCGTCCCGCCGAACTGGTCGGCCTCGAGCTCGCCACGGACCAGCCTCGCCGGGGCACGCAACGGGTCGTGCGTCTCCCACAGCGTGGCCGTCACCACGCCGCCGATGGCGTTCGGCCCCGAGAGCAGGGAACTCAGGCCACGCACGTAGTCGATCTGCCGCACCGCTGCCATCGGCACCGCCGAAACGTCGGCC
The DNA here is from genome assembly GCA_024710705.1 of Gemmatimonadaceae bacterium. Taxonomy (GTDB): domain Bacteria; phylum Gemmatimonadota; class Gemmatimonadetes; order Gemmatimonadales; family Gemmatimonadaceae; genus Pseudogemmatithrix. The sequence continues at coordinate 2,027 of JANJUF010000084.1, forward strand.
CGCGCGTCCCAAGTGAGCGACAGCGGCACGCCCTCGAAGAGCACCGCCGCTTGGCGCGACTCCGACCCGCGGATCGAGATCTCGCTCTCGCCGCGGGAGTTCTGTCGCACGTACAGGAAGGGCAATCGCCGCATGACCTCGCCCATCGTCGGGGCGGCAATTCCCAGCGGCAGGGAGTCCGGCCTGACCGAGACCACGGACGCGCTCCCGACCACGCGCGGCGTGTAGGCGGCACGCACGCGCACCGCTTCGAGGCCGAGCGTGCTGTCGCGGCGCGCGGTGGAATCGGGCGTGGCCTGTCCGCCAAGCGGCGCGCCGACGCCGGCCAACAGCGCGGCGGTGACGGACACGATCCGGAGGGTGTGCGTACTGGACATGCCGATGCGTGCAGGCGGGAGGAGGGAAAGGCGCCTCGGACGACCTCGCCGCGGCACTCGAATATTATGATCGGCGCCCTCCAATCGTTGAGGCCGTACGCCGCGTCACCCGCCTCCAGCGAGAAAGGCGGCGACCTGCTCCCACGCCGCGTCGCCCTGACCGCGTCGGAAGAATCCGAAGTGTCCGAGCCCGCGCGCCGGCCAGTGCTCGTGTCGCGCCGGCGCATTCGCGTACTGCTCGAGCAGCGCAGCCGCTGGCCGGCGCGGCGCGAAGCCATCGTCGTCGAAGCTGATCGAGAGCAGCGGCAGCGTCAGCTTGGCGTGCCCCTCCCAAGTGGCGAGATGCTCGCGCCGGGCGCACCACTGGGCCCACTCCATCGCGACACCCCGAGGCAACGGCTCACCGAAGTTGAAGAGCCGCGACGGAAAGTGGCCGAGGAGCGCCGAGAAGCCTGGCATGAGCACGCGCCACAGCAGCGTGAGGGGAATGCGCAGGCGCCAGGGCCAGAGGCCCACGTATCCGTGCTGCGCAGCGATCAGCACGGCGCGTTCCACGCGGGCGGCATTGGGGGCGAGCCCCAGTGCCTACCCGCCGAACGAGTGGCCCACCAGCGCCACGCGCTGTCCGCGGGCCCGACGGTCCGCCCACGCGATGGCCGCCTCGAGGTCACGTTCGCCCCAGGCGCGCATCGTGAGCCGTGCGTCGCGGTGGCCAAGCGCCGTGCGTGAGGCGCCGATTCCGCGCCAGTCCCAGGCCACGACCTCGAAGCCGTGGCCGGCGATGTGGCTGGCGAAGTGCCGGTAGAACCGGTGCGGGACGCCAGTTGCCGGCGCTACCAGGACCACGCCGCGCGACGGCCCGTTCGGCCACCAGTGCGTGGCCCCGAGCAGGAGCCCGTCGCCGGTCTCCAGCTCGAGGGGCGAGGACTCAACGTGCACGCGGACGGGGGTCACGCGTGACGGGACGACAGGTGAACGGGGCAAGGTGTCGGGCATGGGGCGTCCGGGAAGAAGACAGTCTCCTATGCGCAACGCCGCGTCGGAACCCGACGCGGCGTTGTCTCCTGCCGGTACCTGGCGGGCCAGCGAGGCGATCAGAACGCCGCGATCTCCTCGTACGCCGCCACGAACGTGCTGATCTGCGGCAGGATCGCATCCTCGAGGCTCGGCGCGTAGCCCACGAAGGTGTCGGTGGACGCCACACGCTTCACCGGCGCGTCGAGCCAGGCGAAGCAGTCGTCGGCGATCCGCGCCGCGATCTCCGCGCCGTAACCCCAGGAGATGGAATCCTCATAGGCCACGATCACCCGGCCCGTCTTCTTGGCCGAGGCGTAGACCGCCTCCTGGTCCCAGGGCTGCAGCGTGCGCAGGTCAATCACCTCCACGCTCAGTCCCTTCTCGTCCTCCACCTGCTTGGCCGCCACCAAAGCGCGCTGCACGGTGGCGCCGTAGGTCACGACGGTCACGTCACGGCCTTCCTTCACGACCTTCGCCTTGCCGAAGGGGATCATGAAGTTCGGGCCCGGATACGCGCCCTTGTTGTAGGTCTGGCGGTAGAGGTGCTTGTGCTCGAGGAAGATCACCGGATCGTCGGAGCGGATGGCGGTGCGGAGCAGGCCATTGGCGTCCAGCGCGTTGCTCGGGCAGACCACGCGCAGCCCCGGGCAGTGCGTGAACAGCGACGCGCCCGTCTGCGAGTGGTAGATGGCGCCGCGGATGTAGCCGCCGTAGGTGGTGCGCACCACGACCGGGGCCGAGAACATGTTGTTGGA
>JANJUF010000111.1 GCA_024710705.1 Gemmatimonadaceae bacterium
GTTCTTGAGTGCCGCCCACTTCTCGAGATTGTCCCAGTTCGGCACGATGAGCACCACCGGGTACTTGCGCTTGTCGCCTATCATCACGGCCTGCGACACGTACTTGTTCGTTTTGATGCGGTTCTCGATCGGCTGCGGCGCCACGTTCTTGCCGCCGGCGGTCACGATGATGTCCTTCTTGCGGTCGGTGATGCGCAGGAAGCCGTCCTCGAGCACACCGATGTCGCCGGTGTGGAACCAGCCGTCGGCGTCAATGCACTCGGCGGTGGCGTCCGGGCGATTGTAGTAGCCCTTCATCACGTGCGGGCCGCGGGTGAGAATCTCGCCATCCTCGGCGATCTTCACTTCCACGCCGGCCACCGGCTTGCCGACGGTGCCGATGCGGAAGGCGTCGTCGGAGTTCACGGCGATTACCGGGGAGGTCTCGGTGAGGCCGTAGCCCTCGAGGATCTTCAGCCCCGCCGCATAGAAGAACTTGTTGATGCTCGGCGTGAGCGGGGCGCCGCCGGACACGAAGTATCGGAGACGTCCGCCCGTGCGCTCCTTGAGCTTGCTGAACACCAGCTTCTGGGCGATGCCGTACTTCCAGGCCAGCAGGCCCCCAGGTTCGCGCCCGGCCAGCTTCTCGTCCGCCCACTTGTCGGCCACGCCAACCGCCCAGCGGAAGATCGTGGCCTTCACGGCCCCGCCCGACACCGCATTCTCCAGCACGCGGGCATACATCTTCTCAAACAGCCGCGGCACCGACATGCAGAAGTGCGGCTTCACCTCGCCCAGATTCACCGGCACCGTGTCGATGCTCTCGGCGTAGGCGATGCTCACGCCGCAGCTGAAGAAGAGATAGTCGCCCATCCGCTCGAAGATGTGCGAGAGGGGCAGGAAGCTGAGCGCCACCTCGCCCGCCACCACCGGCACCTTGGTCTTCGAGGCCGCGACGTTCGACGCGATGTTGTCGTGCGTGAGCATCACGCCCTTGGGGAGGCCGGTGGTGCCCGAGGTGTAGATCAGCGTCGCGAGATCGTCCGGCTTGACAGTGAGGGCGGCGGCCTTGAACTCCGCCGCCTTGGCCGGGCTGTCGAGCGCCGCACCGGCACGCTCGAGGTCGCCGATGGTGAGGTCGGCGCCGGCGGGCTTCGGCTCGGCGAAGGAAATCACCTTCTGCACCGACTTGAGATCGCCGCGGACCGACTGCGCCTTGGCCGCCTGCTCGGGCGTGGAGACGAAGAGCGCCACCGCACCGGAATCGTTGAGCGGATGCACGATCTGCTCGGCCGGCAGCGTCGGATAGATCGGCACGTCGGTGAGCCCGGCGCAGAGACAGGCCCAGTCGGCCAGCGCCCACTCGGGGCGATTCTCCGACATGATGCCCACGCGGTCCCCGCGCTTCACCCCGATGCTCTCCAGCCCGAGCGCGAGGTGCCGCACGCGGCGCAGCACCTCGGCGTGGGTGAGCGGCTGATAGGCGCCGTCCTTCTTGTACTGGTAGGCGTGCGGCAGGCTCTTCTCGTACTGCTCCACCACGCTGAAGAAGATCTGCGTGAGCGTGCTCGGCGTCGGGCGCGGGCCACCACTGGCGATCATCGGTCGGGTCTCGGCTCGGGGGTCAGATGCTGGGCGGGGTGATGGTCACGACATAACGGAGCGGGCTTCCCGGCACGTGCGCGCCGCGCGAGAAGATCTCCGCCACCACGATGATGCTGTCCTGCTGCAACGGCAGTCCGTTGGAATAGACGCGCAGCCTCCGCGCGGAAACGCCGTCGGCTTTGGTGGTGTCGCGCAGCGTGTGCCGCGACCCACCCGGCGCCCACAGTGCGAACTTCGTCGTGTCGGTGACCGAGAGCGTATCACCGTCGTGGATGAGGCGCCAGCGCACGAGCCAGCCGGCCACGGCGGGCGTCTCCTCGCCGAGTACGTCAGTGGTGCGCAGGGTGAACGAGAGCGCCGGGCTCACGTTGGTGGAGTTGTCGGGCACGCGGTACTGCAGGGCCGCGTCGAACGATGCCGGGGGGACGATCTCGTCGGGGTCGCGGACCACCTGCAGCACGCGCTGCTGCGACTGCAGGCCGCCGGCCGAGGCCACGAGGCGCACGCTGCCGGAGCGCCGCGTGGCCTGTAGGTAGCCGGCGGCATCAATCACGACGCCGGTGTCGAGCGAGACGAAGGTGACCCCCGGGTCCACGATGACGGCGCCACTGCCGTCGTACACGGTGGCCGTCAGTGGCGTGGCGACGCCGGCCGGATCACGCAATGAGTCGCCGCTGACGACCGCCGGAAAGGGGATGCCCGTGAAATCGAGGGCACCGACGCCACTTGGCGTCGTGAACGCCTCGCAACCGAGAATCCCCGCCACCACGAAGCCGAGCGGGGCGAGCAGGCGCCGCGCCCGGCTCATAGCGCCGCGCGTTCCGCCAGGCGCGTCGCGAGGTTCACGTACGCCTGGCTCGACGCGTCGGCCGGCGAGCGCACCACCGCCGGCTGACCGGCCGCAAACGCCTCGGCCAGCGCCGAGCTCCGCGGGATCACGATGTCGAGCATGAGGTGCGGCGGCACCTTCTCGCGGATGTACTGCACGGTGCTCTCGCAGGCCGGGTTGCCGGCCTCGTACATCGTGAGGAGGATGCCATCAAACACCAGCGATTCGTGCGTGGCGATGATGTCTTGGATGCCCCGCAGGATCTGGGGCGTGGTCTGCAGCGCCAGCGGCTCGGCCTGCAATGGGATGAGCACGCGGTCGGCCGATGCCAGCGTGCGCCGGGTGACGGGGCCGAGGCCGGGGGGCGTGTCCACCACCACGATGTCGCAGCGCTCGGCGGCGGAGGCCAGCATGCGCGGCAGCAGGTCCGACGAGGCGATCTGTTCCTGGTAGTTCGTGTGGTCCGCCATGTCGGTGACGCTCCCCGCCAGCATCACCCGCAGCCAGGGCAGCGTGGTCGGCAGCAGGACGTCGCGGAGCGTGCGCTCTCCCGAGAGATGGTCGGCGAACCCGTAGGTGGGATGCCCCTTCCGCAAGCCGGCGCCGAAGCGCACCGAGCCCTGGGGATCCACGTCCACCAAGAAGGTCCGCAGGCCGCGCCGCGCGAACGCGGCGGCGAGGTTCACGGCAGTGGTCGTCTTGCCCACGCCCCCCTTTTGACTCACGACTGCGAGGATCTTCCCCAACGTCAGGTACCGGCCGAAGGTGGCGAGCTGGCGCCGGAATCCGTCGCCAGCAGTTGGTCGAGCGTGGCCTGCGCGTGCCCAACCCAGCGTTCGGCGTCGGGGCCGGACGGCGCGTGGGCAAGGAAGGCGCGGAGGTGCTTCACGGCGAAGGTGCCATCGCCCCGCTTGATCAGCAGGAAGGCGAGGCCATAGTGGGCGCCGGAGAGCGTGGGGTCGATCTCCAGTGCCTTGCGGTAGGCGCGAATGGCCTCCTCCACGCGTCCGATCTTGCTGAGCGCGATGGCGAGGTTCTGCAGGACTTTCAGGTCGTCGGGATGCTCGCGGAGCGCGAGCCGGTACGACGTCACCGCGGCGTCGTAGTCCCCCTGACGTTCCAGCACCAACGCCTCGTTGAGATAATCGAGGCGCTGCCGGTCCTGTGCGTGGTCTGAACGGCCGCCGAAGAGGCGGTCCCAGAAGGACATAGCGTACGGGGCAGGGGACTCGCACAAGCTATTGATGCGTGATACCCCCGGCAACCAGTTCCCGGCCCTCTGTCCCGCTCATAGCTTGTGGGGAGCCCCCATCCGAGCCGACCATGCCCCCGCGTCGCCCCAAGAACGTAGTGCCTGCGCCCCGAGAGACCATGGTGGTCGAGTGGCCGTTCTTTGGCGAGCTCTCGCGGGCCCTGGCGCTCAAGGTGTCCAAGAGCTTCGACCCTGAGATTGTGGTCGGCGTGGCCACGGCCGGAGTGGTGCCGGGGGCGGTGGTGGCAGCGATGCTTGACCGTCCCTTCCACTCGATCATCGTCTCGCGGCGCTACCGCTCGGCGGCGGTGCGCGAGACGCCGGCCGTGCTCTCGTCGGCGCCCGGGGACGTGATGGGCAGGCGTGTGCTGATCGTGGATGAGACCTGCAACAACGGCGACACGCTGCGGTTGGCGGTGGCGGCCATCGTGAATGCGGGGGCCAGCGAGGTGCGCACGGCCGTGAGCTTCAAGACGGGGTCGTACATCCCGCACTTCCACGGGCTGGAGACCGAGTCGCGGATCGTGCTGCCGTGGGACCGCGAGCAGATCGTGGATGGGACGCTGGTGCCGAACCCCAAGTACGACGCCGTCGAGTAGCGACCCCGATCTACAAGCGGGCGCCGGACTCGGCATCGGCGCCCGCCAGCGCCGCACCCAGGCGCTCAGCGTGCAGGGCCCGATGCGACCCGTGCCAGATCACGCGACCATCCTCGATGATCAGCACCTGCGGCGACTCGTGCCGCACGCCGAAGTGGGACTCAATCGCCTGCGAGAGCGGACGCTGGGCGCGCACGTCCACCTGATGCACCGTCACGCCCGCGGCATCGGCGAAACGTCGCACCTCGCGGACAGACCACCAGCAGAGCGAGCAGGTGGAGCTGTGCTTGTAGACGATGGTCCGCCCCGGCGCCGAGGCCAGCTCGGCGGGCGACTCGAACGAGATGGGGATGAGCGTCATGCCGTAAGTATCGGCCAGCGAGCTATGCGAGCTCCCGCAACGCGTCTGCGTACCCGACGCCTTCGGTGAGCCGCTGGTACACGTGGGCAATCACCTGCGGGCTGGCGAGCAGGAACCGGCACCGGGCCGCGCCTGACGACCGGCACTCCACCTCGAGGCACCCGATCTGCCCGTCAGCCACGCGGCCGAACAAGTCGGCGAGCATCCCGGCCGTGTAATAGCAGCTGGGGTAGGGCATGGTCGACGTGAGGTCGGCCTCGGCCCAGTCGGGGCTGTCGAACGCCACCGCCGCATCGCCAAGCGGCTCGAGCGTGACCGCGCCCCATCCCGTTTCGGCGAAGAAGCGCGCCGCGGCCTGCTGGAATTGCGCGTAGGACAGCGTCTCCGGCGCGCCGAGCCCGTTGGCCGCGCACCAGCCACGCATGGCCGCCAGCACGGATTCGCCGCCGGCGTACCCGGCTTCCTGCAGCACGGTGGCGAAGCCATCGCCCAAGTCGCGCACGAGCGACGTCCGCAGCGTCGTGAGCGACGCGCGGGGGAAGGCAGAGAGCGCCGTGGCGCCGAGCGTGAAAGGGGACATGGGTACGGGGAAATGAAGGGTCAGCGGCCCAGTCGGCGCAAGAGTTCTGCCTCGTCAATCACGGTGACGCCCAGCTCGTTCGCCTTCTCCAGCTTGCTCCCGGCCTCCTCGCCGGCCACCACGAGGTCGGTGGCTTTGGAGACCGAGCTGGTCACCTTGCCGCCGGCATTCTCGATCAGCTCCGTGGCTTCGGGGCGCGAGAGTGTGGGCAACGTCCCTGTGAGGACGATCTTCAACCCCTTGAAGGCACCGTCCGCGGAGGCGGCGCGGGGTTCGTCCATCCGCACACCCGCGGCGGCCAGGCGCTGAACCAACGACTGCATCGCCGGCGCGTCGAGCCATTCGCGCACCGACTCGGCCATGGTGTGGCCCACGCCGTGCAGGGCCTCGATGTCCGCAACGGTGGCGCGCTGCAGGGCCTCCATCGAGCCAAAGCTGCGCGCCAGCAACTTGGCCGACTCGGCGCCCACGTGCCGGATGCCAAGCGCGTTGATCAGGCGCGAGAGCGGCTGCTGCTTGGACGCCTCGATGGCCTCGACGAGCGCCGTCGCGCTCTTCGCCTGAAATCCCGGTACGCCGCCGCTGGGTTCCTCGCCCTTCGCGCCCTTGGTGGGCACGAGCTGGGCCGCGCTGATGGCGTAGATGTCGGCCGCGTCCTGCACCAGTCCGGCGCCGATAAGTTGCTCGAGCCGCTGGTAGCTCAGCCCGCGGATGTCCATCCCGGCGCGCGAGACGAAATGCGCCAGCGCCTCGAGGCGGCGGCCGGGGCACTCGAGGTTGGGGCAGTAGCTGGCGACTTCCGCCTCGTCGCGCACGGCGGCCGTGCCGCAGGCCGGGCAATGCGTCGGCACGGACACCGCGCGCTCGGCACCGGTGCGCCGCTCGGGCACCGGCCCGAGGATCTGCGGAATCACCTCGCCGGCACGCTTCACCTGCACCGTATCGCCGATGCGCAGGTCCTTCTCGGCCACGAGCTCGAAGTTGTGCAGCGTGGCGTAGGTGATGGTCGCGCCGCCCACTTCGACCGGCGCCAGCACCGCCCGCGGCGTCAGTGCGCCCGTGCGCCCGACCTGGACCTCGATGTCGAGCAACTGCGTCTCGGCGATGTCGGGGGCGAACTTGCGTGCGATGGCCCATCGCGGCACACGGCCGCCGATCATGCCGAGCTCGGTCTGCAGCGTGAGGCGATTCACCTTTACCACGCCGCCGTCGATGGCGAAGGGGAGGTCCGCCCGGATCGTGGACTCAAGCTCGCGCGCCCACGCGTGCACGTCTTCGAGCGTGGCGCACTGGCGGCGGTGCGGCGGCGTGGGGACGCCCCATGAGGCCAGCGTCTCCAGTAGTTCCCATTGCGTGCTGAATGGCAACGCCCCGCTGCCTGGCACCGCGAACGCGTAGCCGAGGAAGCGCAGCGGCTTGCGGGCCGTCTCGCGCGGATCCTTCTGGCGCAGCGCACCGGCCGCCGAGTTGCGCGGGTTGGCGAACACCGGCTCGCCGGCGGCGGCGCGTTCGGCGTTCATGCGCTCGAAGCCGTCGAACTCCATGTAGACCTCGCCCCGGATCTCGATCAGCGGCGGCCAATTGCCCCCGCTGAGTTTGCGGGGCACATCGGCGATGGTGCGGAGGTTGGCGGTGACATCCTCGCCCACCGACCCGTTGCCGCGCGTGGCGCCGATCGCGAGCACGCCGTCGCGATACGTCAGCGAGACGGCGGCGCCGTCAATCTTCAGTTCACAGCAATAGCCGTCGCGATCCACCGCATCGCCCACCAGCTTCCGCAGGCGGACGTCCCACTCGGCGAGCTCGGCTTCGTCGAATGCGTTGTCGAGCGAGGCCATCGGCACCAGGTGGGTGTGCTTGGCGAGGTGGCTCTCCCCCACATCGGCGCCGACGCGCGTGGTGGGGGAATCCTCGTCGCGCAGGTCCGGATGGTCGCGTTCGAGGGCCTGGAGCTCGCGGAACAGCCGGTCGTACTCGGCATCGCTGAGCGTGGGCCGGTCGAGGACGTAGTACTCGTGCTGGGCACGAACGAGCGACGCGCGCAGCTCCGCCGCGCGCGCCGCCTGTTCCGGGGTTGCCGCGCCCGGCGTCAGTTCGCCTCACCCTCGGCGTCGTTCCCCTCCTCGGAGAGTCCGCCGTCGCGCAGGAAGGCTTCCACGTGGAAGAGTCCGGCCTCGCCAGCGCGCTTCACCATGCGCACCAGCGTGTCGGCCGAGGTCACTTCCTCGCGCTGCTCGTTCACGAACCAGTCGAGCCCGTTCTTCATGATGTGGTTCTTTTCCTTGATGGCCAGGTCCACGATGTCGTTGATCTGGTTCGTGACCTTGATCTCGGACTCGAGCGCGAGCTGGACGGCCGCGAGCGAGGACTTGAAGCCCGTCTTGGGCGCCGGCACCGCCGGGATCTTGAGGTCCCCGCCGCCGTCGAGGATCAGGCGCACGAAGCGCAGCGCGTGGTCGCGCTCCTCGGTGGCCTGGTTGAAATAGTGCTTGGCCAGCATCGGCAGGCCTTCGGCGTCGAAATACGCGGCGATCACCACGTACTGGTTGCTCGCCAGCAGCTCGTTCCCCACCTGGGTGTTGAGCGCGGCGTTGAGTTGCTTCGAAATCATCATCTGGATGGACTCCCGACCGTCGGTGCGGTTCATTTAGGGACTGAGCGAAATCTAACGTCCGGGGCCACCCTGAGGGACGGCATGACAGTCGTGGAGCTGATCGAACGCAAGCGGAATGGCGGGCGCCTGAGCGCCGGGGAGTTGCGCGCCCTGATGCAGGCGTACGCGGACGGGAGCATCCCCGACTATCAAATGTCGGCCTTCGCCATGGCCGTGTACTTCCGCGGGATGGATGACGAGGAGATCGAGGCGCTGACTGCGGCCATGCTCCACAGCGGTCGCACTCTCGAGCTTGGGCACCTCAAGTTGCCGCGGGTGGACAAGCACTCGACCGGTGGCGTGGGTGACAAAGTCTCGCTGATCCTCGCGCCGTTGGTGGGCGCCTGCGGCGTGGCGGTGCCGATGATGTCGGGTCGGGGACTCGGGCACACGGGCGGCACGCTGGACAAGCTTGAGAGCATTCCGGGCTTTCGCACGCGCCTCAGCCTCGAGGAGACGGCCGCCCAGCTCGAGTCGCTCGGCGTGGCGATGATCGGGCAGACCCAGGAAATCGCGCCGGCGGACCGGAAGTTCTACGCGTTACGCGATGCCACTGCCACCGTCGAGGCAATCCCGCTCATCGCCGCGTCGATCATGAGCAAGAAGCTCGCCGAGGGGCTCACCGGCCTGGTGCTGGATGTGAAGACCGGCGCCGGTGCGTTCATGCCGAAGCTCGACGACGCCCTGCGGCTCGCCAAGACGATGATTGCGCTCGGCGAGCGACGCGGCTGTCCGACGGTGGCACTGTTGACTGACATGGATTCGCCGCTGGGCGAGGCCTGCGGCAACGCGCTTGAGGTCGAGGAGTCGGTGCACTGCCTGCGCGGCGAGGGCCCCGCGGATCTGCGCGCCGTCACGCTGGCGCTGGCCGCCGAGATGTTGCTCGTGGTGGGCGTGGCGACGGACGCCACGGATGCCCGAGCGCGGGCCGAGCATGCGCTCCAGAGCGGTGCGGCCTTGGACAAGTTCCGTGCATTGGTGCAGGCGCAGGGTGGACACCCCGGCGTGGTGGACAACCCGGTGGCGATCCTGCCACGGGCGCCCATTCGCGAGCGGGTCGTGGCTGGCCGCGCGGGCATCGTGCAGCGGGTGGAGCCGCGCACCATCGGTCGCGCCATCATCGCACTGGGTGGGGGCCGCTCGAAGGTGGACGACGAAGTGGACCCGGCGGTGGGCATCGTGCTGCACGTCCGGCCCGGCGCGAGCGTGGCGCGCGGGCAGTCCGTAGCGACGATCCATGCCCGCGACCCCGAGACCCGTCAGGTGGCCGAGGAGGCATTGCGGCAGGCCATCGTACTCGGGGACGAAGCGCCCGCCCGCCGTCCGCTCATTTCACACCGGGTCACGGTCCGGGGGGTGGAGGAACTGCCCTTCGGCGGTGCAAGTTAAGGGCACTATGGAAAACTTCGAGAAGTTGGCCGCCCTCGGGGCGAAGGGAGTCGCCGGCGGTTCATTGGCCGCCTGGGCGGGTTTCGCGTTCTTCACGCGGCCCGTGTCGTCTGGCGGCGTGGATCCGGTGACGCATCTGGCGATCGTGGCGTCGACGTTCGTGGTGTTCGGTATCGTCGCGCTGGCGCACTTCTGGTTCGGCGTGCAGCTGAGCACGGGCGCGGATTCGATTCGCGGCTGAGTCCGTCGGGCGCTGCGGCGCCCAAAGCGGTCGTCCGTGCACCACGGGGAACTGGGGTGCGCGCGTTGCGGGACTTCACGAGCGCTTGCGGAGGCGCCACGATGAAACGGCTGGTCCGACTCCTGTGCATCGCGTCGATTGCGCCGGCGCTTGCGGCGCAGCAGATCCCCACCATCCGCCTGGCGCGGCCTGACGCGTCGCATTCGCACGAGTTCGCATCGATCACGTCCCTGCGTGCGCTCGGCGACGGACGCGTGTTGGTCACCGATGGGCGCGAGCAGCGCGTGCTGGTGCTGGATTTCACGCGCGATGACGCGCGCGACGTCGGCCGCCGAGGACGAGGCCCGCTGGAGTTCACGAACGTCGGTTTCGTGCATCCCATCGGCGGCGACTCGAGCATCATGGTGGACTTTCTGGCGCGACGCTGGGTGCTGTTCCATCGCGATACGGTCGTGCAGACCGTGCCTCCCGACCATCCGGCACTCGTTGCGACGCAGGGGTATTTCCTTGCGGCAGATGCGCTCGGGCGCGTCGCGCGTCGCGTGGATCCGACCCTGCGAGACGGCCTGACGATTCGCACCGAGCGTGACAGTTCCGCTCTCGTCGTCTTCTCCCGGGCGACCGGCCGGGCCGATACGGTCACGATGTTGCGGGCGTCGAAGCGGCAGCTGACGCAGCGCACCAACAGCGACGGGCGCATCGTGTCGAGCTCCACGTACCCGTTGGAGCGCATGCCCTCTGAAGAGGACTTCGTGTTGTTTCCAGACGGTGCGATCGCCGTCGCGAGGTTGAGCCCGTTCCGTGTGGATTGGCGCCTGCCCGACGGACGATGGGTGCGCGGCGACTCGCTCCCGATCGCCAAGATTCGGGTCACCGCACGCGAGCGACGAGCGTTCGAGGAGCGGAGTGGCGGGGGACGTCCCCAGGTGCCGGCGGGATTTCCCCAGCCGCCAGCTGCGGAGTTCCCGGAGTTCGTCCCGCCCTTTCCGATGGGGCAAGGGCTCGTGCGCGGCCCTCGCGGACTCTTGCTCGTGCGCCGCACCAAGAGCGCCGACTTTCCGGATATGACGTACCTCGTGATCGACCGTGCGAGTCGCGTCGTGGGGACCTTCACCCTCTCGAGCCAGGAGCGCGTGGTGGGCGCCAGTGACCGCGCGATCTACATCAGCGAGCGGGACGCGGACGACCTGGTCCGATTGCGCGTGCACCCGTGGCCGTAGGCGGCAGCGCTGTCACTTGCACGGCCGATAGCGCGTAGGAGATTTGTGCTGCCAACCCCATCGCGGAGTGCTTCGTAATGTCCGTCGCTGCCGATCGCCCCTGCAAATGCCCTGCGGGACTCGTCGTCGTCCTTGCCGTCGCGTTTCTCATCGCCGCGCCGCTGTCTGCGCAAGCGACCCGAGGGGCGGCTGCTGCTCCGGCGACCGCGCCGGCGACCGTGGCGCAGGGGCCCGTTGACCTTCAGGGCATCTGGGACTTCATGATGCGTGTCGGCGAACGCGCATCCCCCGGCTTCCTGGCCCTCGGCCCGGTGGAGGACGGATGGGCCGGCTCGATCACGATGTACCTGACGAACACGCTGGCGATTCGCCGGTTCACCGTCGAGGGCGACTCGCTCGCGATGGTCGTGGCCTCACGCGAGGGCGACGTGACCTTCCGCGCACGGCTGAGCGACGACGCCCGCACCATGCGCGGCATCGTCGAATACCATGGCGGGGCGCGGTTGCCGATGGTCGCGATGCGCCGTGCACAGCCCCTCGCGCCGCAGTAAGGTGCGTGGTGAAGCCCTTCCTACGGCTCACGGAGCCGGAGGTGTGGCGCCGTCACGCCGTCCCTTGTGCCACGTCAGGCCGATGGACACGCGGGTGGACACTCCGCTCACGCCCCGCGAGTGCGTGGTCACGTTGCCGATGCGCTCGTCATTGAAGTTGCCGGTATTCCAGTACAGCGCGGCGAAGAGGGCCAGCTCCCGTGAGAGGAAGAGCGATGCACCGCCCCCGAGCGTGAGCGCCTCCCCTGCGAAGCTGTAGATCGCGGTGTTCGTGGGACTGGCGTCCTCCGCGGTGATGTCGCGCAGTCCAACGCCAACGTGCACGAACGGGACCATCGTGCCGAGCGGGAGCGCGAACGCGCCGACGCTGTATCGCAGCAGCAGGTCGCCGTTGCCGAGTAGGTAGCCAGCAGTGTCGGCGACGATGAGGTCGGTGACTCCGACATCCATCGCCATCGAGAGTCGGTCGGTGAAGCCCCAGCCGAAGCGCAGGGAGAGTCCGAATCCGCCGACCGTGCGTCCGTCGGTGATGCCGTCGCTGGCAAGCGTGGCATAGGTGACGGGATCAAGTCCGAGAGAGAAGCCGCGCCGATTGGCGGGCGCCGCGTCCGGTGCCTGCGCCGCAGCCGGCGCGGCGAGCAGGGACAGCGCGAGGAAAGTCCGTAGGCGTCGCATGCATGCTCCCGCGTGCAATTCCGCCAGTCAGCGCCGCCGACGCCATCGGGGAACCCCGCAAACCACGAAGGGCCCTCCCCTCAGGGAAGGCCCTTCGTGTCTCTGTGCCTCGGTGGCGGGTCGTGAAAACTCACCGAACTCAGATATCGATATTCGACGCGAACTTGGCGTTGGCCTCGATGAACACCCGCCGCGGTTCCACGTCGTCCCCCATCAGCGTCTGGAAGATCTCGTTCGCCTGGAACGCATCGTCCTGCGTGACCTTGAGGATGGTGCGCGTCTCGGGATCCATCGTCGTCTTCCAGAGCTGGTCGGGATTCATCTCGCCGAGGCCCTTGTAGCGCTGGAGGTTGATGTTGGTCTTGCCCTCGCCGGCCCCCATGCGCTCGGCGATGGCGTCGCGCTCGGCCTCGTCGTAGGCGTAGTACTCTTCCTTCCCCTTGGCCACCCGGTACAGCGGTGGCTGGGCGATGTAGATCATCCCGGCATCGATCAGCTCGGGCATCTGGCGGAAGAAGAACGTGAGCAGCAGCGTGCGGATGTGCGCGCCGTCCACGTCGGCGTCCGTCATGATGATGATCTTGTGGTACCGGACGTTCTCGAGCGTGAACTCTTCCTTGATTCCCGCACCGATGGCGGTGATGATGGTGCGGATCTCCTCGTTGCCGAGGATCTTGTCGATGCGGGCCTTCTCGACATTGAGGATCTTGCCGCGGAGCGGAAGGATCGCCTGGAACATGCGGTCGCGGCCCTGCTTGGCCGAGCCGCCGGCCGAGTCACCCTCGACGAGGTAGATCTCGCACATCGCCGGGTCGGACAGCGAACAGTCGGCGAGCTTGCCCGGGAGGTTGCCGACGTCGAGCGCCGACTTCTTGCGGGTGAGGTCGCGGGCCTTGCGGGCGGCCTCGCGCGCGCGGGCGGCGCTGAGGGCCTTCTCGATGACGATGTTGGCGACGCGCGGGTGCTCCTCGAGGTACTGCGCCAGCACCTCGTTCACGGTCGTCTTCACCGCCGACTCGACCTCGGAGTTGCCGAGCTTCGTCTTGGTCTGTCCCTCGAACTGCGGCTCGCGGACCTTCACCGACAGCACCGCCGTGAGCCCCTCGCGCACGTCGTCGCCCGAGAGCTTGAGGTCCTTGTCCTTCTTGGCGAACGACGACTTGTCGAGATGCTTGTTGATGACGCTCGTGAGGGCCGACTTGAAGCCGGTGAGGTGCGTGCCCCCCTCGTGCGTGTTGATGTTGTTCACGAACGAGAAGACGGTCTCGTTGTAGCCGTCGTTGTACTGCATCGCGATCTCGATGCCGATGTCGTCCTTCTCGCCTTCGAAGTACACGACCTCGGGATGCAGCGGCTTCTGCTTGCTGTTGAGGAAGCTCACGAACTCCTTGAGCCCGCCCTTGGCGTGGAAGACCTCCTCGCGCTCCAGCCCGGCGCGCTCGTCCGTCAGGGAGATGTTCACGCCCTTGTTCAGGAAGCTCAGTTCGCGGAGGCGCGAGGCCAACGTCGCGTAGTCGTACTCGAGCTCGGTGAAGATCTGCGGGTCGGGCTTGAACCAGACCTTGGTGCCCGTGTCCTTGGGCTTCACGCTGCCGAGGACCTTGAGCTTGGTGGTGGTGTCACCGCGGTGGAAGTCCATGTAATGCTCCGACCCGCCACGCTTCACCCACACCTTCAGCTGCTCGGAGAGCGCGTTCACTACCGACACGCCCACGCCGTGCAATCCACCCGAGACCTTGTACGTGTTCTTGTCGAACTTGCCGCCGGCATGCAGCACGGTCAGCGCGAGTTCCACGCCCGGCAGCTTCTCGGTGGCGTGCATGTCCACCGGGATGCCGCGCCCGTTGTCCTCGACCGTGATCGAGTTGTCGGCATGGATCACCACGCGCACGGCATCGCAGTAGCCGGCGAGCGCCTCGTCGATGGAGTTGTCCACCACCTCGTACACGAGGTGGTGCAGGCCGCGATGCGACGTGGAGCCGATGTACATCCCAGGACGCTTTCGAACCGCTTCAAGACCCTTCAGTACCTGGATGCCGGATGCGTCGTACTGCGAATCGGCTGCGTCGTTCGTCTTGGCCATTGGGAGGCAAAAAGTGGGCGGAAAGGCGGGCGAAGAAATGCCGAAAATGCGGTCCGTTCGGCGACCCTCAAAACTAACCCTCCGCCGAGGGGAATGCAACGAATTTCACAAGCGGTAAGAGCCACTGGCGCAACGCGTTAGCCCTACCGCAGCAGCTCCCAGCGGATGCGCTTCACCTCGCCCACGCCGTCGCCGCCATTGAGCCGCGCCACCAGCGTGCGCTCCATCAACGACAGCTCCTGCATCCACCCGTGCGTACGCACGCCCACCACCAGCGTGCCGTCGTCGGTGATCAGTCGCGCCTGCGTCACGCCGGCGATCTGCGGACCCACGACCTTCGCCCAGCGCTCGAGCACCGCCACCCGCGCCACTTCGTGATCGAGCCCGCTCGCGCGCAGCATCTCGGCCAGTGCCTCGGCGATGGCGCGCGGGCGATTGCCACCGGAACGCTCGTCGCGGCTCATCGGCGGCTCATCGCGAAAACTGCCCATCGCGCACGGTCCACCGCTCGAGCCGCGTGAAGCGCGCCGGGATCTCGTCCTCGCGTGGCACGCAGAGCACGCACTGTCCCACGCCCTGCTCCTCGAGCAGCCCGAGGATCCGCGCCGTGCGACGACGATCGAGCTCGGCGAACGGATCGTCGAGCAGCAGCACGGGGATCACGCCGCTGGCCTCGCGGTGCGTGGCCGCCTCGAGCATGCGCAGCACGATCGCGGCGGTGCGCTGCTGCCCGGCCGAGCCGACCTGCCGCAGGTCGTGGTCGTCGAGCAGGAGCACGAGATCGTCGCGGTGCGGGCCGGCGTGGGTGAGACCGCGGCGGAGGTCGTGCTCGCGCTGCTTCTCCAACTGCGCGAGGAGTTCGGCCTGCGGGGAGTCCGACGTCGCCCCGGTGCCGGCATAGCGCAGGGCGGCCGGCGCCGGCTCCCCGATGGCCGCACAGA
>JANJUF010000112.1 GCA_024710705.1 Gemmatimonadaceae bacterium
GTGCGCTGGCCAGCGAGGTGACGATCGTGCTCTACGATGGCGCGCCGATGCCGAAGCAGAACGATGACGCCTGTTGGGACATCGTGGCCGAGGAGCGGGTGACGCACTTCGGCACCAGCGCGAAGTTCCTGGCGCTGTCGCAGAAGGAAGGCCACGCGCCGGCGCGCACCCACGACCTCTCGGCGCTGCGGATGATCCTCAGTACGGGAAGCCCGCTGGCCGAGCATTCGTATGATTTCGTGTATCGCGAGGTGAAGGGCGATGTGCACCTCGCCAGCATCTCTGGCGGGACCGATCTCATCTCCTGCTTCGCGCTCGGCAACCCGTTGCTGCCGGTGTGGCGCGGCGAGCTGCAGTGCTTCGGGCTCGGCATGGCGGTGGATGTGTGGGACGAGTCCGGCGAACAGCTGCGCGGCGAGGCAGGTGAGCTCGTGTGCACCAAGCCGTTTCCCAGCATGCCCGTGATGTTCTGGGGCGATCCCGACGGGGCGAAGTATCGCGCGGCCTACTTTGAGCATTTCGCCGGGGCCTGGCGGCACGGTGACTGGGCGGAGATCACCGCGCACGACGGCCTGGTGATCTATGGTCGCAGCGATGCCACGCTGAATCCCGGCGGCGTGCGGATCGGCACGGCCGAGATCTACCGCGAGGTGGAGCAGCTCGAGGAAGTGGTCGAGAGCGTGGTGGTGGGGCAGGAGGTCCGCGACGGCGCGGAGAAGGACGTGCGGATCGTGCTGTTCGTGCGCCTGCGCGAGGGGCTCACGTTGGATGACGCGTTGCGCGAGCGCATCAAGAAGGCGATTCGCGCACGGACGAGCCCGCATCACTTGCCGAAAGTGATCGTGCAGGTGGCCGACATCCCGCGGACGATCAGCAACAAGATCAGCGAGATCGCGGTGCGCGAGGTGATTCACGGCCGGCCGGTGAAGAACACCGAGGCGCTGGCGAATCCGGGGGCGCTGGCGCTGTATCGGGACCTCGCAGCGTTGCGGTAGCGACGCAGGCTGGCGCAACGCGCAGTCGACACGCACCATTGGGGAGCGGGAGTGGGCTCCCGGGCTCGCTTCCGTCGTGCAGCCCCCCAGCCAGGAGGTCGTTATGGAACAGAACCGCCGGGAGTTTCTCGATGCGCTGTTGGTCTCCACCGTTGCCGGGGGTGCGCTCCTCGGCGCGTTCCCTGCTGCGCTGGCCGCGGCCAACCTCGGTGGGGAGGAGTCGCAAGGCGGCTGGGACACGGGCTGGGGCTCGCGACTCACCGGGCGCCTCAAGACCGTGTTCGACGTCCCCGAGATCGAGGGCGGGATCCCGGTGTGGCGCGCGTCGATCTGGGCCGCGCAGTACGAGGCGGTCCTGCGCGTCCCTGCCCGGGAGTTGTCCACGGCGCTGGTGCTGCGGCACAACGCCATCGCCTTGGCGATGCGGCACGAGTTCTGGGCGAAGTACGGCATCGGGCCGGCGTTCGGTGCGAAGCACCCGCTGACGGGCGCGGCTTCGGATAGGAACGTGGCCATGCTGGGCGCGAGTGACGGGGTGGGTGAGCCCTACAGCAACTTCGCGCTCGACAGGTTCATCGAACGCGGTGGTGTGACGCTGGCCTGCGATCTGGCGTTGCGCGTGCTGGTCACTCCGATCGTGGAGCGGGTGGAGGGCGTGCCGACGGATCGGGCCTACGCCATCGCCCGTGAGGGACTGGTGCCGGGCGTGATCCTGCAGCCGTCCGGGATGTTCGCCGTGATGCGTGCCCAGGAAGCGGGGGCGTTCTATTTCCAGGCGAGCTGAGTTGCGGTTGGACGGGAGGTCGTTTCGACCATGAGCGACCTCCTCGCCAGCCTGCAGGCTGGCCTGCCGGCGCACTACCGCGTCGATCGGTTGATCGGCGAAGGCGGCATGGCGCTCGTCTACGCGGCGACGGACCTCCGTCACGCGCGGACGGTGGCGCTTAAGGTGCTCCGGCCGGAAATCTCGGAAGCCGTGGGCGTGGATCGCTTCCTGCGTGAGATCCACCTCACGGCACAGCTCCAGCACCCGCACATCCTGCCGCTCTACGATTCGGGGGCGGTGGGATCGCTGCTGTACTACGTGATGCCGTTCGTGCAGGGGGAGTCGCTGCGGCAGCGGCTCGAGCGGGAGCGGCAACTGCCCGTGGACGAGACGGTGGCACTGACACGGGCCGTGGCCGGCGCGCTGGAGTACGCCCACCGCCGTGGTGTGTTGCATCGCGACATCAAGCCTGAGAACATCCTCCTGCAGGACGGCCAGCCGTTGCTGGCGGATTTCGGCATCGCCCTCGCGGTGTCGGCGGCGGGCGACGGCCGATTGACGGGCACGGGCCTCTCGATCGGGACGCCGCAGTACATGAGCCCGGAGCAATCGTCGGGCGAGCGGCACCTCGACGCACGCAGCGACCTCTACGCGCTGGCCTGCGTAGCCTACGAGTGCTTGGTGGGCGAGCCGCCGTTCACGGGCCCCACGATGCAGGCCATCGTCGCCGCCGCGCTCACCGAGACGCCGCGGCCGGTCACGGCGCGACGGCCGTCGGTGCCGGTGGCGGTGGCAACGGCCATCCACCGCGCGCTCGAGCGGCTGCCGTCGGACCGCTTCACGTCGGTGTCGGCGTTTGCCAACGCGCTGACGGCGGAAGGCGCAGCGCTCGCGTCGCCGCCTCCGGCCTCATCGCTGGCGGCGCCACGGCCCCGCCGTCCGGCAGTGTCGATGGCGCTGGCGGCGGCACTCCTCCTCGCCCTCGGGGCGTTCGCCGGCCGCTACACCGCGCCCGCCGAACCTCGTGTCGAACGTCGCTTCCAGCTCCTGCTCGGCGACGACGCGCCGGTCGCGCTCGCGGGCACCGGACCGAGCGCGGGATGGCCCACCGCCATCGCCCTCGCGCCGGCTGGTGACCGCCTGGTGTACGTGGCGCCATCGGGAAACTCGACGGTCCTGCGCATGCGCCCCCTCGACGGCGACTCGAGCGTGGTGCTGCGCGGGACGGAAGGCGCCTCGCATCCATTCTTCTCGCCGGACGGCGCCTGGGTCGCCTTCTTCGCCGGGAATCACCTGCGCAAGATCGCGCTCGCCGGCGGTCCGGCCGCGACGCTGGTGGCGGTCGATCGCCCCACTGGCGCGTCGTGGGCGGCCAACGACCGCATCCTGTTGCTCGAGAACGAAGGGTTCGAGATGCGATGGGTGTCGTCCTCGGGGGCGGTGCTGGATTCGG
>JANJUF010000020.1 GCA_024710705.1 Gemmatimonadaceae bacterium
GCTTCCTTGATGCCCGCCTCGACCGGCGAGATGTATTCCCGCGGGATCACGCCGCCGACGATCTTGTCCTCGAACACGTAGCCCTGGCCCGGCTCGGCCGGCATCGCGTTGATCACGACGTGGCCGTACTGGCCCTTGCCGCCGGACTGGCGGACGAACTTCCCCTCGACCTTGTCCACCCGCTTCTTGATCGTCTCGCGGTAGGCCACCTGCGGACGGCCCACATTCGCCTCGACCTTGAACTCGCGCATCATGCGGTCGACGATGATCTCGAGGTGCAGCTCGCCCATGCCCGAGATGATGGTCTGACTGGTTTCCGGGTCGGTGTGGACGCGGAAGGTCGGATCCTCTTCGGCCAGCTTGTTGAGCGCGATGCCCATCTTGTCCTGGTCGGCCTTGGTCTTCGGCTCCACGGCCACGTCGATGACGGGCGTCGGGAACTTCATGGCCTCGAGGATGATCGGCTTGTCCTCGTCGGAGAGCGTGTCGCCGGTGCGGGTGTCCTTCAGGCCGATGGCGGCGGCGATGTCGCCGGCGCGCACTTCCTCGATCTCCTCACGCTTGTTGGCGTGCATCTGGAGGAGGCGGCCGATGCGCTCGCGCTTGTCCTTGGTGCTGTTGTAGACGTGCGACCCGGCCTTCAGGACGCCCGAGTACACGCGGAAGAAGGTCAGGCGGCCGACGAACGGGTCGGTGGCCACCTTGAACGCCAGCGCGGCGAACGGCTCGTCGTCGCTCACGGCGCGCGTGTCGAAGGTCTCGTCGTGGTGCGGGAGGTGCCCCTGCATCGGCGGCACGTCATGCGGCGACGGGAGGAAGTCGATCACGGCGTCGAGCAGCGCCTGCACGCCCTTGTTCTTGAACGAGGCGCCGCAGAGGATGGGCACGAACTTCATCTGGATCGTGGCCACGCGGATGGCGTGACGGATCTCGTCGTCCGAGAGCTCCTCGCCGGCGAGGTACTTCTCCATCAGCGCTTCGTCGTGCTCGACGACCATGTCCACGAGGGCGTGGCGCGCGGCCTCCACCTTCTCCTTGAACTCGTCCGGCACGTCGGTGACCGTGAAGGTCTTGCCGAGGGTCTCGTTGTCGAAGATGTACTGCTTGCGCTCGATGATGTCGATGTGGCCCGTGAAGAGCTCACCCGAGCCCACCGGGAGCTGGATCGGCAACGCCTGCTTGGTGAGGCGGTCCTGGATCATCTCGACGCAGCGCTCGAAGTTGGCGCCGACGCGGTCCATCTTGTTCGAGAAGATCATGCGCGGGACCTTGTAACGGTCGGCCTGGCGCCAGACGGTCTCGGTCTGCGGCTCCACGCCGGCCACCGAGTCGAGCAGGGTCACGGCGCCGTCGAGCACGCGAAGCGAACGCTCCACTTCGACGGTGAAGTCCACGTGCCCCGGGGTGTCGATGATGTTGATGCGGTATTCCGGCCCCTCGCCCTTCTTGTCGGACTGGCCATGGCGCATCCAGAAGCAGGTCGTCGCGGCCGATGTGATCGTGATGCCGCGCTCCTGCTCCTGCTCCATCCAGTCCATCGTGGCCGCACCATCGTGCACCTCGCCGATCTTGTGCGACTTCCCCGTGTAGTAGAGGACGCGCTCGGTCGTCGTGGTCTTCCCGGCATCGATGTGGGCCATGATGCCGATGTTGCGATAGTACTTCAGGTCGGTCGTGCGAGGCATCGAATCAGTCAGGCTTGGAGTCAGAGGCGTTCAGAGAAACAAAAACGCGGCTGGACCAGGCATCCCCCCCATTTCCAGCATCCGGGGGACCGGTTTCCATCCGCAATCGCCGGGTACAGTCGCCACTGCTGCGCAACTGGGGACCCACGGCGCGTCAGGGGCAAACAGGAACGATCCCTTGACGTTGAATTGTCCTGCGTTGTTTTCGGGAATCGGGGCGCCACGAGCCGAGGCTCGCTGGCGGGATCGATCGGGCTGTCCACTCCCCCCGCGCGTCTGAAAACTGCCGTGCCGACGTTGGCGGGCCCATCGGTCCGGGACGCAGTGCCCCGGGGTGTCCACACCTGCCGGACACCTGCTCTGGCGAAGCACCCACTTCGGGCGTTTCACCGTAGCCTGTGGAAAGTAGCCGCTTTCGGGCGGAAGTCAATACCGGGCAATGGGCTAGCGCCCCGCTCCCGCGTTGCCGCCGCAGCGCGGTGGCGGTAGCCTCTGAGGGACCCGCCGCAGCCCCTTTCTCACCCCGGAGCCCCCGATGCGCCGCCGCACCCTCCTGCTCACCCTCGCACTGGCCGCTTCAGTCCCCGTGGCCGCCCCCGCCGTCCAAGCCCAGCAGGGCTTCATGGCCGTCATGCACCGCGACATCACCGACATGCAGCGGAAGCTGGTGGACCTCGCGAACGCCATCCCCGAGTCAGCCTACGCCTGGCGCCCAGCCGCCGGCGTCCGGTCCGTCGGCGAGGTCTTCCAGCACATCGCCGCCGACAACTACATCCTCCCCGTCTACATGGGCACCCCGGCCCCCGCGGCCACCGGCATCACCGCCGACTACGGCACGGCCGTCGCCTACGAGACCCGGACCGGGCTCACGAAGGCCCAGATCATCGCCGACCTCGAGGCTTCCTTCGCCCACCTGCACCGCGCCATCAACGTGAACACCGATGCCAACATCACCGAGAACATCAACTGGTTCGGCTCGCAGGCCTCGCGCCTGCAAGGCATGACGGGCACGGTGGGCCACCTGCACGAGCACCTCGGCCAGCTGATCGCGTACGCCCGCGCCAACAACGTGAAGCCGCCTTGGAGCAACTGAGCGGTAGCCAGCAGGACGGTAGACGGAAGCAGCAAGAAGGGGCGGGCCGATATATCGGCCCGCCCCTTCTTGCTGCTTCCGTCTACCGTCCTGCTGGCTACCGCTCAGTTGCTCCAAGGCGGC
>JANJUF010000028.1 GCA_024710705.1 Gemmatimonadaceae bacterium
CGTCTCCGATGAAGTGCAACTCCCCGTGGGGTCGTACCGCTTCCGACCGAAAGGTTCGGCCGGCGGGCACAACGGGCTCAAGAGCATCGAGCAGGCGCTCAAGGGCCAGGAGTATGCGCGGTTGCGGATCGGCGTCGGACCGGCCGACCCGCAACGGCGCATCGGCGATCTCGCCGACTACGTGTTGGATCGGTTCGGGAAGGCCGAGGGCGAGACCGTGCGCGCCCTGCTGCCGACCTTCGAGGAGGCGCTCCGCCTCTGGACCGCCGAAGGCATCGAACGCGTGATGAACGCGTTCAACCGCTGACGTTCACCACAGACACCCTCACTCCCCCTCCCATGATCGAGAATCTGACGACGTACGCGCTGGTGATCGGGATCGTCGGGCTTATCGCCTGCTTCCTGACCTACCAGGGCATCGTCCGCCAGCCCGCGGGCTCGCAAGTGATGCGCGATCTCGCCGAGCAGATCCAGCTCGGCGCGATGGCCTTCCTCAAGCGCGAGTACACCGTCCTGCTGCCCTTCCTCATCCTCGTCGCCGTGCTGCTCGGCTTCGCGGTGGGATGGAACACCGCCACGGCCTACGTCATCGGCGGCTTGTCGTCCGTGGCGGCGGGTTGGGCGGGCATGACCTCGGCCACCAAGGCGAATGTGCGCACGTCCGAAGCCGCGCGGGCCAGCGGCCAGGCCGCGGCACTGCGCGTGGCCTTCTCCGGTGGCGCCGTGATGGGCCTCGCCGTGGCGGCCCTCGGCCTCCTCGGCATCGCCATCCTCTTCCTGATGCACAAGGGGCTGCTCTTCGGTGACGCCGGTTTCAAGCAGTTCGGCGAGATCATCTCTGGCTTCGCGATGGGCGCCAGCTCGATTGCCCTCTTCGCCCGCGTGGGTGGCGGCATCTACACCAAGGCTGCCGACGTCGGCGCGGACCTGGTGGGCAAGGTCGAGGCCGGCATCCCCGAGGATGACCCGCGCAATCCGGCCACCATCGCCGACAACGTCGGCGACAACGTCGGTGACGTCGCCGGGCTCGGCGCCGACATCTTCGAGTCCTACGTCGGGTCCGTGATCGCCACCATCGCGCTCGCCGCGACCTCGACGCTCATCGCCGATGAGTTCCGCCTCGCGGCGGTGCTCCTGCCCCTGTCGTTCATCGCCGCCGGACTCGTGGCCTCGCTCGTCGGCATCCTCGTGATGCGCGTGCTGGCCAAGGGTGACCCGGCCAACGCGCTGCGCCTCGTGACCTTCATCGCCGCCGGCCTGTTCCTCGTGTTTGCGTTCCTGCTCACCAAGCAGATGCCGCTCAACATGGTGGATCCGGAAACCGGACGCGTGCTGCCCCTGCTCGGCCCCTTCTACGCCGTCCTCGCCGGCACTGTCTCCGGCATCGCCATCGGCCTCGTGACCGAGTACTACACGGCCGCGGGCCCGGTGCGGCGCATCGCCGAGTCGTCCAAGACCGGTCCGGCCACGAACATCATCGCCGGCCTCGCGGTCGGCATGGAATCCACCATCATCCCCGTGCTGCTGATCTGCGGGGCGATGTGGGTGGCCGTGACAGCCGCCGGCCTCTACGGCGTCGCGGTGGCGGCAGTCGGCATGCTGGCCACGGTCGGCGTGACGATGTCGGTGGACGCGTATGGTCCGATCGCCGACAATGCCGGTGGTATCAGCGAGATGAGCCACCTCGGCCCCGAGGTCCGCAAGATCACCGACGGCCTCGACGCGCTCGGCAACACGACGGCCGCCATCGGCAAGGGCTTTGCGATCGGGTCGGCCGCGCTCACCGCACTGGCCATGTTCTCGGCCTACGCCTCGGCGGTCGGCCTGAATCAGACCGGCCTCAACTTGATTGACCCGATGGTCGTGATCGGCCTGTTCATCGGCGGTGTGATGCCGTTCTTCGTCGGTGCGCAGACGATGACGGCCGTGGGGCGCGCCGCGCAGGGCATGGTGGAGGAAGTACGCCGCCAGTTCCGCGAGATCCCGGGTCTGCTCGAGGGCAAGGAGGGCGTGAAGCCCGACTCCGCCCGCTGCGTGGACATCTCCACCGCAGCCGCGCTCAAGGAGATGATCATCCCCGGCGTGGCCTCCGTGCTGCTGCCGGTGGTCGTCGGCAAGTTCTTCGGCGTGAAGGCGCTCGGCGGACTGCTCGCCGGCGCGACCGTGACCGGCGTGATGATGGCGCTGTTCATGGCCAACGCCGGAGGCGCCTGGGACAATGCCAAGAAGGCCATCGAAGGCGGCCTGCACGGCGGCAAGGGCTCCGACACGCACAAGGCCGCGGTGGTGGGCGACACCGTGGGCGACCCGTTCAAGGATACGTCGGGTCCGGCGATGAACATCCTGATTAAGCTGATGTCGGTGGTCAGCTTGGTGCTTGCTCCGTGGTTCATTTCGTGAGGCTTTGACGGAAGACGGAAGGGGAGCCCGATTTGGGCTCCCCTTCTTCTTTCACCTCCTTCACTTCTTCTCGCTTCGCTTCGCTCGGCTTCGGTCAACTCCTCTTGGTAGTCTTCGGGCGGACGCTGGGGGGCGGTGTGCCTAGGCGTTGCAGCACGCGCTTTCTGAGGCCGATCAGCATTCCTGCGATTTCTCCGAGGCGCGCTTCACACACGGCGTAGTCGCGGCTCTCGAGGACGCCGAGGTCCCGTGCGAGCAGCAAGTGGTATTCCGACTCCCTGACTGAGGCCAATGCCAAAGTGATGTAGCGGTTGAACTGGGCTTGGCTGGGATGTCCCGACCCTTCGGCGAGGTTCGCCGCGATTGAGGACACCGAGCGGCGCAATTGATGCGCCAGGCTGGGATACCGGCGCACCATCGGACCCTCGGTCACGGGATACAGCAGCAGCACGAGCTCGTGCGCCTTCTCCCACACGGCGAGTCGTCGGAAAGGATGCATTCGCCAACAGTGTGCGCCCGCGCCATCACCGCGTCGTCACCGCACCGCAACCCGTTACATTTCAACGCTGTAGCTGCTGCGGTTGCAGTTCCCTTCCGTCTTCCGTCTTCCGTCCCAGAATGCTTTCTCTCGGAATCGTCGGCCTCCCCAACGTGGGCAAGTCCAGCCTCTTCAACGCGCTCACCGCCGCCAAGGCCGAGGCCGCGAATTATCCGTTCTGCACCATCGACCCGAACATCGGCGTGGTGAACGTGCCGGACCCGCGCCTCGACGCTCTGGCGAAAATCGTGAACCCCGAACGCACGGTGCCGGCGGCGGTGCAGTTCGTGGATATCGCGGGACTGGTGAAGGGCGCAAGCACGGGCGAAGGGCGCGGTAACGCATTCCTGAGCAACATCCGCGAGACGGATGCCATCGTGCATGTGGTGCGCTGCTTCGACGACGAGGACGTCATCCACGTGGATGGCTCGGTGGACCCGGTGCGCGACCGCGCGACGATCGAGTTCGAGTTGGCGCTGGCCGACCTTTCGGTGGTGGAGAAGCGGCTCGACAAGGCCAAGCGCGCCGCCAAGACGGGCGACAAGGCGGCCGCCGCCGAGGCGGCGTCGCTGGAGAAGGCGCACGCGCCGCTCTCCGAGGGAAAGGCGCTGTGGCACGTGTCGCTCACGGATGAAGACCGGGCGCAACTCAAGGGACTGCAGCTGCTCACGCTCAAGCCGATCCTCTACGCGGCGAACGTGACGGACAGCGAACTCACCGGCGCCGAGGGAAAGCACGTGCAGGCGTTGCGCGCGGCCATCGCCGCCGATCACGAGCCGGCCGAGGTGGTGACCTTCTCCGCCAAGATCGAGATGGAACTGGCGGAGCTGCCGCCTGAGGACAAGGCGGAGTTCCTCGCGTCCCTGGGGATCGATTCGGCCGGACTCGACCGCCTGATCCGGGGCGGTTACCATCTCCTCGGCCTGCAGACGTACTTCACCGCCGGCGAGAAGGAAGTGCGGGCCTGGACGATCCATCGTGGCGACACCGGGCCGAAGGCGGCCGGCGTGATCCACTCCGACTTCGAGCGCGGATTCATCCGCGCCGAGACGGTGAGTTACGAGGACTTCATCGCGCACAACGGCTGGAAGGGCGCGCGGGAGAAGGGCGTGGCGCGGGCGGAGGGGAAGGAGTATGTGGTTCAGG
Organism: Gemmatimonadaceae bacterium; assembly: GCA_024710705.1. Taxonomy (GTDB): domain Bacteria; phylum Gemmatimonadota; class Gemmatimonadetes; order Gemmatimonadales; family Gemmatimonadaceae; genus Pseudogemmatithrix. The sequence continues at coordinate 4,085 of JANJUF010000028.1, forward strand.
ACGGTGATGTGCTGCTGTTCAGGTTCAACGTTTGAGACGTGAGACGGAAGACGGAAGACTGAAGGTGACCTACCTAACGGTGCGGGGGGTTTCGATGCGCGGTGTCTCGGTGGCAGGCGTTGCAGCGTGTCTTCTTTTCCTTCCCGCACGCGCCGCGGCGCAGGCGGCTCCGCCGCCCGATCTGGAAAGCGCGCGTGCGGCGCATGCGCGGCATCCGGCCAACGTGGATTCCATCATCTGGTTCGGGCGTCGGGTGGCGTACACCGGAGACTTCGCGCAGGCGGTGGCGATCTACACCGAAGGGCTCCGCCTGCATCCCGATGAGCCGCGGTTGTTGCGGCATCGCGGGCACCGGTTCCTCTCGCTGCGGGAGTACCCCCGCGCGATTGCCGACCTGCAACGGGCGTACGAGCTCACGCGGGGCAAGCCGGACGAGGTCGAACCCGACGGCATGCCGAACGCGCGCGGGATTCCGACGAGCACCCTGCAGTCGAACATCCGCTATCACCTGGCCCTCGGCCGCTTCCTGACCGGCGACTTCCCCGCCGCCGCCGCGCTCTGGGAGGAGGATGCCCGGGTGGCAGCCAACCTCGACCAGCGGGTGGCGGCGACCTACTGGTGGGTGGTGGCCCTCGCCCGCCAGCGCGACGCCGACGCCGTGCAGGCCGCGCTGGCCCCCATCCGCGCCGACTGGGACATCATCGAGAACGGCAGCTACCACCGCCTGCTGCTCTGGATGAAGGGCGAGATGACGGAGGAGGCCCTGCGCGCCACGATGACCTCCCCACTGGAGCGCCAGACCATCGGCAACGGTCTTGCCCAGTGGCAGCAGGCCAACGGCCGCCGGGCCTCCGCCGAGCTCGCGCTGCGCGAGGTCCTGGCCACGGGCCCATCGGCGAGTTTCGGCTACTTGGCCGCCGAGGCGCTGGCGAGGGAGCTGGGGATCCGGTAACGCCGAGGAGCGAGGAGCGAGGACGAAGATCGAGGGTTGAGGGTTGAGGACGGAGGGTTCGGGGAGTGGACTTCGCATCGCCATTCAATCTCCGCGCCGCCGTTCCCTTCCGTCTTCCGTCCCAAGTCTCACACTTGACCCAACCCCCACGCCCATCTATACTTAGGGGTTGTCCAAGTTGCGTTTTCAAATCGCAGGCGCTTCGCCTGCCTCTCCTCCCGCGTCGGCAACCCGCGGGGGGCGGTCACGACCAAAGGGAGGATTGCCGCATTGTCTCGTGAATACGAGGCGGTGTACATCTTCGATTCCGCACTCGAAGACACCGCCATTGCCGACAAGCTCGCCAAGCACCCCGCGCTGCTCGGCCTCGCTGAGCCCGCGACCCTCGATCACTGGGGACGTCGCCAGCTCGCCTACAAGATCAAGAACAAGGACGCCGGCTACTACGTCGTCGCCCGGTTCCGCGCCGAGGGCAAGGCCCTCCCCGAGTTCGAGCGTTCGCTCAAGCTCGATGACGGCGTGATCCGCTACCTCATCTCGGTGCACGAGCACGAGCTCGGTGCCCCGCCGATGACCGAAGAGCAGCTCGCTGCGCGCCGTGCGCGCGATGGCGACGACGACGACGACGAGGAATAGCCCATGCGCCGCAACAAGAAGACCTGCCCGGTCACCGAGGCCGGCATCCGCTACATCGATTACAAGGACGAGCGCTTCCTGTCCCGCTTCGTGACCGACACGGGGAAGGTCCTCCCGAGCCGGCTGAGCGGCGTGGACGCCAGGCACCAGCGGCAGCTGGCGAAGGCAATCAAGAAGGCGCGATACCTCGCGTTGCTCCCGTACACGCGCAGCCAGTCGGCGCAGTAAGCCGACGGGTTTCGTGACGCAGGAGGAGGGCGCGGGGATCCCGCGCGAGCAGGGTTGGGGGGGGCCGCTCCTCGCTTTCCTTGCACTCTTGTTCCTCCCGGCGACGCCGCCCTTCGGGCTGCTGCTGCCGGTGGACCAGACCCTCCTCCTGCTCGCCCCGGCCCTCGCGGCGGCGGCGGTGATGGGATGGCGCAGTGGAGGACGCTGGACCCTCGCGCTCACGTGGACGGCCTTTGCCGTCTGGGTGGCGTGGGTTCCCGGAGCCGAACCCTTCGCGCTGCTGGCGCGCGGATGGGGAGTGCTCCTGGCGGCCTGCTTCGGCGGGACGTTGGTCTGGCTGGGAGATCAGCGGTTCCTCTCCAAGGCACTGGTGGCCATCGCGGCCGCCCTCGTGCTCGGAGCGGCCATCGCAGTGCTCTCCGGTGGCCTGGACATCGCCGGCGGCCTCATCGCCGAGGATGTGCAGCGCCGGGCGGACCTGCTGGACGTGGCGTGGCAGGAGTTCGTGCGTCGTCCGGAGTGGGAGTCCTTCGCCGCCGAAAACCCGGCCGCCGTGCAGATGGCGGCGCAGGTGGAGTTGCAGTTCACGGCATTGCCGCAGCTGGCTCGGCGGTTGGTGCCGGCGATGTTGGCCCTGGAGTCGCTGGCGGTGTTGGCACTCACCTGGGCGCTGTACCATCGGTTCGGACGTGCGCGGCTGGGACCGCCGCTCGCGCCCTTGAAGGACCTGCGGTTCCACGACGCCTTCGTGTGGGGGCTGATCGCGGGGTTGCTGGTGCTGGTGGTCCCGATGCCTGCCGTCGTCCGGACGTTCGGCATCAACCTGTTGGTGTTCTTCGGCATCCTGTACGTGCTGCGCGGACTGGGTGTCCTGCTCTTCTTTCTTGCACCAAGCCGGTGGATGCTGGTCCTGTGGACCATCGTCTTGGTGTTGTTCTGGTCCGTCATCGCTGCCGTCGCGCTCGCGATCGGTGTCGGCGACACGTGGCTCGACTGGCGTCGCCGCTCGCGGCCGAAATCCCAACGTTCGGAGTAACCATGGAAGTCATTCTTCGTCAGGCGGTGGACAACCTGGGCCACCCGGGCGACATCGTTGAAGTGTCGGCGGGCTTTGCCCGCAACTTCCTGCTCCCGCGCGGCATCGCCTACGAGGCGACGGCGGGGAACAAGAAGAAGATCGCGCAGGAAAAGGAGCGCCTCGAGGCTGCCGAGAGCGCGCGCCGCGACGCCGCGTCGGCCATCGCCAAGCGCCTCGAAGAAGTCTCGCTGACCTTCTCCGCCAAGGTCGGCGAAGAGGGCAAGCTGTTCGGGTCCGTGACCTCGGCAGACATCCAGCACCAGCTGGAGGCCCAGGGGTTCCCGGAAGTCGAGAAGCGCATGATTGACCTGCACGAGCCCATCAAGGCGCTCGGCGTCTATAAGGTCGCCATCCGCCTCCACGCCGATGTGAAGCCCGAGATCAAGGTCTGGGTCATCAAGGGGTGAGCGCCGTGGCGCACGCCGCGTGAGGCTGGGGGGCGGGCCGCGAGTCGGTCCGCCCCCTCGCCGTTTGTGCGCTCCCCGCGCGGCGCCGGAGTAATGTCGCGCGTGGACCCGGTCCGGCGTCCCTTGCCCTCGCACCGCCCATCGGGAACCTTTCGGGGACCCACGGGTTCGCTCCAGTAAATCCCGCCTCAGCCCCAGGCATGGCCGCCCCCTCCCCCGCTTCGATGACTGCCGCCCGACGCGCCGCGCAGGTCTTGGTCGACCACAAGGCCCAGGACGTGGTGCTCCTCGACCTCCGCCCCGTGTCCGACATGACCGACTACTTCATTGTCGCCAGCGGAACCTCCGATACGCATGTCCGGGCGACGGCCGGCCACGTGGTCGAGGCCCTCAAGGCCGAGGGACTCCGCGTCCATTCCGTGGAAGGGTTTGAGCAGGGGCGCTGGGTGCTGCTCGACTATGTCGATTTCGTCGTGCACGTGTTCCATCCGACGCTGCGCGCGTTCTATCAGCTGGAACGGCTCTGGGGGGATGCCCCCGCCGTGGCCGTCACCGCGTAAGGGGTCCTATGCGCCGCTGGCTCATCGCCGCCATCGTTCTCGCCCTCGTTCCGCACGTCGCGCCGCTGGGCGCGCAGTCGGGCTACTTCGGCCAGAACCAGGTGCAGTTCCGGAAGTTCCGCTGGCAGGTGCTCCGCACCGAGCACTTCGACGTGCACTACTACCCGGAGCTCGAGGAGGTCGCGCGCTACGCCGGCCAGATGGCCGAACGCTCCTACGAGCGCCTCCGCCGCGTCCTCAACCACGAGTTCCGCGAGCGGAAGCCCATCCTCCTGTACGGCTCGCGCAACGAGTTCGCGCAGAACAACGTGATCGGCGACCCGGGCGAGGGCACCGGCGGCGTGACCGATGCACTCCGCCAGCGCAACATGTTCTTCTTCACGGGCGACATGCGCGAGGCCGAGCGCGTGCTCACGCACGAGATGGTGCACGTGTTCCAGTACGACATCTTCGGCAAGGGCCGCGCCGGTGGCGGGATGCAGCAGCTGGCGCAGAACATGCCGCCGCTGTGGTTCGCCGAGGGCATGGCCGAGTACCTCGCCATCGGCCCCGACCACCCGAACACCGACGCCACGCTCCGCGATGCCGCGCTCAACGGCAACATCCCGAGCGTGGACGACATGACCTACGAGCCGAATCGGTACTTCCCGTACCGGTTCGGGCAGAACTTCTGGCAGTACGTGGCCGGCCGCTGGGGCGACGAGATCATCGGCGAGATCATGAACGCCGTGCCGTCGCTCGGCGTGGAGCGATCCTTCCGCCGCTACACCGGCACCGACCTCGAGGAGCTGGGCGAGGAGTGGAAGGAATGGGTGCAGAGCCGCTACCTCCCGCAGGTGGCCACCCTGGAGCGCCCGCGCCGCGTCGCCACGCCGCTGCTGAACGCGAAGCGCACCGGGGGACTGATTCCCGTGTACATCGCGCCGTCGCTGTCCCCGGACGGCCGCAAGATCGCCTTCATCTCGATGGGCAGCCTCTTCCGCGCCGAGGTCTTCCTCGACCTCTATCTCGCCGACGCCAACACCGGCAAGCGCGAGGTGCGCCTGACCAAGAGCCAGCTCGACCCCGAGTTCGAGGAGTTGCGCTTCGGGTACTCGCAGGGAGCGTTCTCGCCGGACGGGCGCCTGTTCGCGTACACGGCGCAGCGCAAGGGGAAGGACGTCATCTACATCCACGACGTCCGACGCAACCGCGTGGTGCGCCGCATCGACACGCCTGTCACGTCGATGGTCGGACCGTCGTTCTCGCCGGATGGACGCCGCATCGTGTTCAGCGGCCTCTCGCAGGGCTACACGGACTTGTATCTGGTGGACCTCGATGGCCGGAATCTCCAGCGCCTGACCAGCGACGTCTACGGCGACCTGCAGCCCCAGTGGTCGCCCGACGGACGCACCATCGCCTTCGCCAGCGAGCGTGGCCCGCAGTCGGACCTCGAGACGCTGCGGTTCGGCCAATGGCGCATCAGCCTCTATGACCTCGAGACGGGCCAGACCAGCATCGTCGACGGGCAGGACGGCAAGAACCTCAATCCGCAGTGGGCGCCCGATGGCCGGTCGCTGATCTACATCTCCGACCGCACGGGCATCGCGCAACTCTTTCTCTACGATCTCGACCAGCGGGAGCACTACCAACTCTCGCGCTTCGTGGGCGGCGTCAGCTCGCTGACCGAGCACAGCCCGGCGATCTCGTGGGCGCGGCAGGCCGACAAGCTCGCCTTCACCTACGCCGACGACGGCAAGTACTCCATCTGGAGCATCGTGGACCCGCGTTCGCTGCGGAAGGAGCCGTTCCGGGCCGCGGCGGCACAGGTCATCGCTGGCGCCGATCCGACGGCTGCGGCCGACTCGCTGGCCCGGGCGCAGGCGGCGGTTGACAGCGCCATCGCGGTGGCGGCCCAGCCGGTGCCCACGCGGCGACGCGCCGTCTACCTGAGCACCGAAGGCTGGCGCCCGGGTGCGGCCCTGCGGCCCGGCACGTCGTCGGCGGTCTCGGTCGCGGCCCTGCTCGACAGCGCCGAACTCGCGCTCCCCGACGCCGCCACCTTCACCACCGAGCGCTACAGCGGTCGGCTGCGCCCGGAGTATGTCTCGCGCCCCTCGGTAGGCTACGCGCAGGACAACTTCGGCCGCGGCGTGTACGGCGGCACCACCATCGTGCTCTCCGACCTCTTGGGCAACCGTCGCTTGGCGGTGGCCGGCGGCGTGAACGGGCGCATTTCCGAAGCCCAGCTCTTCGCCCAGTACCTGGACCTCGGCGGGCGGCAGCAGTGGGGCGCCGGGATTCAACACTACCCGATCTTCTTCCTCAACGGCTTCAACCAGCAGCAGAGCGGCAGCCTCCTCTTCCAGGAGCAGGCCATCGCCCGATTCATCATCCGGCAGGCGAGCGCGTTCGGACAGTATCCGCTGAACCGCTTCACCCGCTTCGAGTACGGCACGACGTTCAACAACATCGACCGCTCGTTGATGTTCATCTCCAATGCCTTCGATCTCTCGAGCGGATTCAGCACGGGCTGGTATATCGACTCCATCGTCAATGCGCCGTCGCTGAACTACGTGGCGCCCTATGTGGCATGGGTGACGGACAATTCGCTCTTCGGTGCCACCGGCGGCATCTACGGCAAGCGCTACCGCCTGCAGGCCGAGCACACGGCGGGTACGGCGTCATGGACCACCCTGTCGGCGGACCTGCGGCGCTACGACGCGCTGATCTTCAACTTCCTCACGTTGGCGAACCGCGTGGCGGCGAACGTGTCGATGGGACCGGACGAGGAGCAGTTCCCCAAATACATCGGCCGACCCGATTTCGTCCGCGGCTACGATCGCGAACAGTTCGCCGGCCAGGCCTGCGCTACCTCGAGCGTGGACGATTCGCAGTGTTCGGCGGTACAGCTGCTCGGCAGCCGCGTGGTGTATTCCAACACCGAGCTGCGCTTCCCGCTGGTGCGGCGCTTCGACCTCGGCCTCATCCCCATTTCGCTGCCACCGCTGGACGGGCTCGTGTTTTATGACCAGGGGCTGGCGTGGTCGGGGGGCCAGAACGTCTCACTCTCGCGGCCGCGTGACTACGACTTCGCCACCGACCGCTTCCTGCTGCGCAGTTACGGGTTCGGCCTGCGCTTGAACCTCTTCAACCTCGCCCTCGTGCGCTGGGACTACTCGATCCCGCTCGACGGCGAGAACCGCAAGCCGTACTGGTTCTGGACGCTGGGGCAGTCGTTCTGAGCGGGCGCCGCGTGTAACTTTCACGCGTGAAGTCCCTTCGATCGGTTCTCCTCTTGTGGGCCCGCCCCCGCGCGGTCGCGTGCGGGGACGGCCGTCGCGCATACCGCGCCCCGCCCCCCCCCAACCGGCCCGCCGCGGTGTTGCTCCGC
>JANJUF010000047.1 GCA_024710705.1 Gemmatimonadaceae bacterium
CGCTGCGCTTCCGCAGCGTGGGGTCGCCAAGCGCGTACCTCCGCTGGGCCGGGCTGTCGCTCTTCGCGTCCGGCCTCGTGACCGACTTCGACGACGCTGCCCTGCGCGCCACGTACACGAGCGTCGGCGCGCAGGTGGATATCCGTCTCGTCACGCTGTCGAACCTCAATTCCACCTTCTCCTTCGGCTACGCCGAGGCGCAGGGCGAGGGTGTGCCGCGCCGCGGATCGTTCATGGCATCCTTCAAGATCATGTGAGCTCCGTCGTCGCGATCGCCATCAGCCTGTTGCCCATCTTCCTGTTCCTCGGGGCACTGGTCGTCATTGACAGCTACAAGCTTGTCGCGCTGCGCGCCGTGTTGCTCGCAGTGGCCGCCGGCCTGGTGGCCGGACTCGCCAGCTACGGCGTGAACGTCTGGCTGCAGCCCCTCGTCGCGCTTGAGACCACCAGCTACTCGCGGTACATCGCGCCATTCGTGGAGGAAACACTCAAGGCGGCGTATGTCGCCTACCTCCTGTCGCGCAGCAAGGTGGGGTTCGTGGTGGATGCCGCGATCTACGGGTTCGGCATCGGTGCGGGATTCGCCTTCCTCGAGAACCTCTACTACCTCTCGGTGCACCCCGAGGCGGGGCTGTGGACCTGGTTCGTCCGCGGCTTCGGCACGGCCCTGATGCACGGCGGCGCCACCGCCATCCTCGCCATGGTCGCGCGCACGCTGCACAATCGCGTGGATGCCCTGCGCCTGCCGCTTCTCCTCCCGGGGCTCGGCGTGGCGGTGGTCCTGCATTCGCTCTACAACCATTTCCTCCTGCAGCCGCTCATCGCCACCGGACTGATCGTGCTCGTGTTCCCATACATCGCCATCGCCGTGTTCCAACAGAGCGAGCGCGACACCCGGGCCTGGCTCGGCAGCGGGTTCGACACCGACCAAGAGTTGCTGCGGGCCGTGCGCACGGGGCAGATGTCGGCGACGCCGGTCGGGAAGTACCTCGGCTCCCTCCGCCATCTCTTTCCGCCGGAGCAGATCGTGGACATGCTCTGCCTGCTGCGGCTCCGGGCCGAGTTGGGGATCCGCGCCAAGGGCGTGCTGATGGCGCGCGAGGCGGGTTTCGAGGCCGCGCCTGACCCGACGCTGCCGGCGAAGTTCGAGGAGCTGCGCTACCTCGAAGGCAGCATCGGGCGCACCGGGATGCGCGCGCTGAAGCCCTTCCTGCACACCAGCACGCGCGATCTCTGGCAACTGAACCTGCTGGACGAGATGGCCGAGGCCTCCAGCGCGCCGCGGCCCTAGCCGCGCGGCGTGGCGGGCGTAGCTTCCCCCGCCATGACCTCACCCACGCCGCCGCGAGGCACGTCCACCACGCTTCGGGTCTTGCCGAAGGCGCTGGTTGTTGGGCGTCCTGGACCAGACGGCGAGGGGCTGCTGCGCCTCGTGATGCAGGGAGGCTATCTCCCGACGAAGGCGGAGGTCGCCGACGACGCCCTCGGCAAGCTGCGCCAGGAGGTCTACGACCTCGTGCTGCTGCACGAGGCGCTCACCGGGATGGACGCGCCGCAGTTCGTCCAGACGCTGCGTGGCGAGACCGAGCTCGCGCACATCCCGCTGCTCGTCGCGGCCGCCGCCGATGACATGGACGTCGTGGAGCGCTGCCTCGAAGCCGGAGCCGACGACTATCTGCCCAAGTCCTTCGGCCCGTCGATGCTCCGGGCCCGCATCGGCGCGGCGCTCGATCGCCGGCGGCTGCAGGACAACGAGGCCCTGCGGCGCGAGATGACCGTCGCCCGCAACATCCAGCGCGACTTCCTGCCCGAGTCCCTGCCGGCCATCCGCGGCCTGCAGCTGGAGGCCGCGCTGCATCCGGCGCGCCAGGTCTCCGGCGATTTCTACGACGCCTTCCAGTTGGCGCCGAGCGGCAACCTGATGATCGTCGTGGGCGACGTCTGCGACAAAGGCGTGGGCGCCGCCCTGTTCATGGCGCTCTTCCGCAGTCTCATCCGCGCCTCGGCCGATCCCGTGGGCGGAGGCGCCATCCAGATGATCGGCGGCCGCCGGACGCTGGTGATGCAGTCGCTCGAGTCGGCCACGCCGGCCGACCTGCTCACGCGCGTGGCCGGCTTCACCAACAACTACATCGCGCGGCTGCACGGGCGCACCAACATGTTCGCCACGGTCTTCATGGCGGTGCTCGATCCGGTATATGGGCAGCTCGACTACCTCAACGCGGGCCACGAGCCGGCCTTGCTCATTGCCCCCGACGGCAGCGTCGTCGAGCTGCGACCCACCGGGCCGGCGCTGGGCATGATGCCCGATGTGCCCTTCCGCGCCGAGAGCGGACGGTTGGAGCCTGGGCACAGCCTCCTGGCGTTCACCGACGGACTCGTGGAGGCCAGGAGCCCGAGCGGCGAGGCCTTTGGCGGCGACCGGCTGCGCGAGGTGTTGCGGGCCCACGGCGCCTCGGCTGCGCCGCAGCTGGTGGACGGCGTGGTGGAGTCGCTGAAGGGATTCGCGCGGCAGGCCGAGCCGCACGATGACCTGACGATGCTGGCGGTGACGCGGGATCGGTGATCAGCAACGCCGCGCGCGATAGTCCCGCGGCGCGCACTCGAAGGCGTCCGTCGCCCACAATCCGACGCGCTTCGCCTTCGCCCGGTCCCGCAGCTCGCGAAAGCGTTCCACGTACTTGACGTTCGGGGGATACACCGCCACCTCGGCGACACCGGCGCTGAGCAAGCCTTCGTTCACCATCGTGCGGTTCTCTTTCCACGCATACGCCAGCGTACGGTCATACTGATCGCGACGCTGCACATCGTACTCGAGGCCAAGCGTGGTGCCCGGCGGAGCCAGGCGGTGCAGCACGCGGGCCGCCTCCGTGCCGATGCGCCCTTGGCTGAGTTCGGGCGTGTCAATGAGCAGGAGCCGTACGCGCCGTCCGCCACGGCAGGTGAACGTGTCGCCGTCCACGATGCGCGCCACGACACAGGTCGCGTGGACCTCCGGCGGGTCGCCCGTCGTACCCGTGCAAGCGAGCAGCAAGAGCGTCAGGGGCAGCAGCAGCCTACGCACGCAGGATCTTCTCCATCGCCCGCCCCTTCGCCAGCTCGTCGATGAGCTTGTCCAGCATGCGCACCTTGCGCATCAGTGGGTCATCGACGGCCTCGACCCGCACCCCGCACACCACGCCGGTGATCTTCGCGCTGTTCGGGTGAAGGCTTGGCGCCTTCGCGAAGAAGGTCTCCACGTCGCTTCCCGCCTCGAGCTCCCGTTGCAGACCGGCGTGGTCGTAGCCCGTGAGCCAGCAGATGATCTGATCTACCTCCGCGCGCGTGCGTTGCTTGCGCTCGGCCTTGGCCACGTAGGCTGGGTAGATCTTGGAGAAGGGCATGGAGAAGAGACGATGTTTGGGCATGCCGAAAAAGTTACGCCCTGCCCACCCGCCTTGCCGCCCCGGTGAGCCGGTGCCAAGCTTGAACTCCTCATACGCACCCCCCGGAGGCGTGATGCGCATGCCCAGAACCATCCTCGTGCTCGCCCTGCTCGCCAGCACCGTCCCACCGCTGGCTGCACAGTCCGCCGAGGCCATCAGCCGGTTGGAGGCTGCCCGCGACGCCGACCCCGCCAGCGTCGCCGCGCTCCGATCGCTCGGCGTGGCCTACTTCAAGGCCGAGCGATTCGCCGACGCCTCCCAAGTGCTCGCGCACGCCCTGACACTCGACCCCACCGATGCCGTCATCACGCTCTACGCCGGGATGAGCGCCGAGCGCGTGCCTGACTACCCGGCGGCACGGGCCGGCTACGACGCCTATCTCAACATCAAGCGGCCTTGGTACGCGTTCAAAGCGAAGCGCACGGCCACCCAGGTCCGCAACCGCCTCGTCGCGATGGCGCACGAGGAATCCATCGCAATCGCCAAGGCCGCCGTCGCCGCCGAGTCGGAGCGCTCGGCCACGCCCGGCGACCGACGCACGATTGCCGTGCCGCCCATGAAATACTCCGGCACCGACGCCGAGAACCTCGCGCCCCTCGAGCGCGGCCTCGCCGAACTCGTCATCACTGACCTCGGCAAGTCCAAGCAGCTGGTGATCGTCGAGCGCGATCGCATGCAGGCCCTGGCCGACGAGATCCAGCTCGGCGCGTCGGGCGCGGTGGATTCCGCCACCGCCGTCCGCGCCGGACGCCTTATCCAAGCCGGACGGCTCGTCAACGGCAGCATCATCCAGGGCGGGCAGTCGCTGACGCTGAGTTCGAGCATCGTCAGCGTGGCCACGTCCGAGCTCTCGCCACCGGCCCAAGTGACCGACGCGATGGACAACTTCTTCGACCTGCAGAAGGCGCTGGTGTTCCGCATCTTCGACCAACTCGGCGTCACGCTCACGGCAGAAGAACGGTTGGCGGTGGGCGTGAAGCAGACGGAGGACTTCGACGCCTTCGTGCTGTTCAGCCGCGGCCTCGTGGCTTCGGATGCCGGGCGTTTCGAGGAAGCGGCGCGCTTCTTCAATCAGGCGCGCGTCGCCGACCCGTCGTTCTCCGCCGCCGCATCGCAGGCCTCGCTGGCGCAGTCAGCCTTGGCGGGCTCGCAGGTCACGGTCGGCACGCTCGAGGCCTCACTGCCGCGTGCCGAGCGGGCCGTCGTGTCGAGTGCCGTGGCAGGGGCCGTCGTGCCGGTGGTGCCGCCGGCTGGACTGCTCCCAGGACTGCCACGCCTCCCGCGCCTCCCCTCGGCGGCCGCCGTGCCGCTAGGCAGCACCCTCGGCATCACGGCCATGAACGTCAACCCGCCTTCGGTTTCACCGCTGACGTGGATGGCCGCCCCGGGCCTGCAGCCGTTCGCCCCGAACCTAGACCTCGCCTCCAGTCTCTCCGGCTATGATCGCCTGAGGGTGATGCAAGGCGTGCTGGCCTTCCTCGGCTACCTGCCGTGAGGGGCGCCCAGATGATTGCCCACCTTGTCGCCGCCACAGCGTTCGCGCTGGGCACGCTCGCGCTCCCGGCACAGGAAGCTCCCGCACCGGAGCGCCAAGGGCCAACAGTGCTGTTTCAGCCCACAGGGGCCAGCTACTTCTTCGGCGAGGGCGCCAGTGCGCGCAGCGTGGAGCAACTGGCGATGCCCTTCGCGATGATCTTTCCCATTCATCGCCGTTTCACCATGGACCTCACCACCGCCGCGGCGTACACCCGCGTGCGACAGGGTGACTCCACCGTCAGCGAACTTTACGGAGCGACCGATACACAGCTCCGTGCCAACATCAACATCCTGATGGACCGGCTCGTGCTCACGCTGGGCGTGAACGCTCCGTCGGGCCAGTACTATGTGGATTCCACGCAGGTGGAGGCGGCAAGCCGCATCGGCAACGACTTCCTGTTCTTTCCGATCTCGTCAATGGGCAATGGGACGGCCGGCACCCTGGGGTTGGCAGCGGCGGCGCAGCTGCTTGGCATCAACGTCGGCCTTGGCGGGAGCATGCGGAAGTCACTGGAGTTCGTGCCCTACGGCTCGGGCGACAGCGAGATCCGCTACCAGCCGGCCGACGAGACGCGGCTCCGGGTGACGGCCGAGCGTGCACTCTGGCTCGGCAGTACCGCCTCGGTGGGCGTCACGTTCTCGTCGTTCGGCGAGGACGAGGCCAACGCCACCACGTACTCCACCGGCGACCGCGTGATCACCAGCGCCGCGTGGTCCGTGCCGGTGTGGAAGGCGACGCTCGCGCTCAGCCTGTGGAATCTCGCCCGGGACGCCGGCGAGCAGTTCGGTGGCGCGGCGCCGAAGGAGAACATCCGCAACTACGCCGGAGCCATCCGCCTGCCCGTGAAGCGGTGGACGTTCTAGCCGATGGTCGAAAGCCGCCGATGGCAGGTGGACGGCGCGCGAGCCGGGGAGCTGCTGCACTACGGCATTTCCCTCGTGATACCTGCTGGGCAGAACACGATCATCCAACCCGGCTACACGACGAGCAGCGGGACGTTGTATGCCGACGGGGACGCCTCGCGGCTGACCGTCGATGGTTGGCAGGCGACCCTGCTCATTCGCCGGCGATGATCGCCATCGTGCGGCGGTCGATTCCGCTACTGCTCATCAGCGTCGCGGCGTGCGCGTCGTCGCCGGAAGACGCCCTGCGAGCGGCGCTCGCCGAGCGCATCGCGGCCGTGCCCCGCGCCGAGGTCGGCCTGTGGTTCGAGGACCTCGCTTCCGGCGTGACCATCGGTGTCGCTGACACCGTCACCTTCCACGCCGCCAGCACCATGAAGGTCCCGGTGATGATGGCGCTGTTCGCGCGCGCCGACGCGGGGGCCCTCGCGCTCGACGACTCGATGCTGCTGCAGAACCGGTTCGCGTCCATCGTCGATGGGTCGCCATATGCGCTCTCCGCCGCCGACGACTCCGACTCCACGCTCTACGAACGCGTCGGGCGTCCTATCACCTACCGTGAGTTGATCGAACGCATGATCGTGCGCTCGAGCAACCTGGCGACGAATGCGCTGATCGAGCGCCTCGATCCGGTGGAGATCACCGCGTACGCCGAGCGCCTGGGCGGCCACGGCGTGCAGGTCCTGCGCGGGGTGGAGGACGGCCTCGCCTTCCGTGCCGGCCGCAACAACACCACCACGGCGCGGGGGATGGGGCGCCTGCTCGTGGCCCTCGAGCGCGGCCAGGTGGGATCCGACAGCGCGACGGCCGAGATGCGCGCCATCCTGATGCGACAGGAGTTCAACGACGAGATTCCTGCCGGCTTGCCCTCGGGCACGCCGGTGGCGCACAAGACGGGCTGGATCACGGCGACCACCCACGACGCCGCGATCATCTATCCGCCAGGCCGCGCGCCGTACGTGCTGGTCATCCTGACGCGGGCCATTCCGGAGCGCGCGGCCGCCCAGCGGCTGATGGCCGATCTGTCGCGGCTGGTGTGGGAATACGCGACGGCGCCCGGTCGTGCAGACCGGGCGCCGTCGCCCCACTGAGGTCCGTCTGGATCTTCGGCGCGACTAGAAGTTCGGGTTTGCGAGGCGTTCGACGTCCGGCAGCGGCCAGCACACCTGGTTACCGTACTGGCCACCCTTGGGATACGGCGTGCCCGCCACCGGCACCTGCGCGAGCGACAGGCGGTTCCGGTCATACCACCGATTGCCCTGCAGGAACAGCTCGCGCGCCCGCTCCTCCGCGAGGGAGGCCGCGAAGGCCGCTTCCTCGGCCGGCGTCAGCGGCGGCAGTTCCACGCCCGGGCGGGCGCGGAGGGTGTTGATGATGCCGACGCCCGTCGCACCGCCGGCGATCTCGGCCCGGATCAGTGCCGCCTCGATGCCCGTGGCAATCGGGGTGGACGCCGTGAGCGAGGCGTACTTGGTCTGCACGTAGAACTCATTGACCTGGTCCGGCATCAGCGTCGGTGTGGCGGGATTCACCACCACGCGTGGATCGGGGTTGCCGGCGACGGTGAGGTCCCGGTAGGCAGGGGCGATCGTCACCGCACGCCCGGCATTGTTCTGCGCGAAGATGCGGTTGTTGCGGACACCCGCGTTGGCGTCTGAGGTGGCGTTGTACACGAAGTCCTGCGGCACCTGCGCCGCATCGGCGTCGGCACCGGCCGTGTTGCCGCCGTTGAGTCGCGCCCGGGCGCGACCGGTGTAGGCGAGGTGTTCGAGGGCGGTATTGCCGGCCGCCTGTGCCGCCGCCAGCGCCACCGTGAAGCGCACCTCGGCGGAGTCGAAGGCGGCGTCCGGCAGGATCTCCGGTCCGACGTTGACGACGCAGCTGCAGAACCCTTCGCCCAACAGCAGCATGGCGTATCCAGCCATGGCCGCGTTGCGGGCAATGAGCAACTGCCGGTTCAGCACTTGCGCATCGGTCCACGACTGGAGGAGGGCCACCGCTTGGTCGTTGGTATGCCGCGCCACGTTGAGCGGCGTGTACACCCCGATGCCGGCGCAGCCAAAGGTGGCATACAGGGCCTGGTTGGCCTCGACGTCGCGGCGGTCGTAGCTCCAGCGGGCCGCCGTCTGGCTACCGTCGTACAGCTCGCCGGCCGCCATGCCGCTGGCGACCACGTAGCCGCCGAGTGCGCATTCGAGGTCGGCCACGGCGGACGCCGAAATGAGCGCAGCGTTGGCCGGCACCAGGTAGTTGGTCTCCGAGAGGCGGCTCGGCGACTCCACCGACAGCAGGTCATCGCACGCCGCCAGCCCGCCGAGGAGCGCGAGGGCTCCCAGAACCTTCAGGTATGTGTGGCGCATGGGAGTCAGTAGTTGAGGTTGACCGTGACGACGAAGCTGCGCAGCTGCGGAAGCACGTTCTGCTCCCACTGCCCATACGACCCGCCGCGCGTGCCGCCGTTGAACGACGCCTCCGGTTCGATGCCCGGGAACTTCGTCCAGAGTGCCAAGTTGCGCCCGGCCAGCGTCACGTCGGCGCGGGTGGTGCGCAACGTGTTCGTGAGCAGCGGGGGCAAGGTGTAGGTCACGGAGAGTTCGCGCAGCCGCGTGAAGCTCGCATCGTGGATCAGGTGATGCGTGTAGGCCGTGCCGCCGCGATGCGCCGCGATCAGCTCCGGCTCGTAGCCGCCCTGTGGCGCGTAGTAGTTGATGTGGCAGAGGTTGAACAGGCTGCAGCGCACGCGGTCGTTGCCATCGAGCTTCTTGTAGCCACCGCGATAGTCGAAGAAGACGTTGACGCGCCAGTTCCGGAAGAACGTGCCAGCGATGCCGAACGACCCCTCGCGCGTGGGAATCGTGTTGCCCAGGAATACGCGCGGCGCCGTCGCACAGGCCACGGAGCCCCCGTTGCCATCGTCGCACATCACGTTGGACACGGCGTTCGTCGCCGGGTCGTAGTCGGCGCTGACGATGCGGCGGTCCCACCAGGCACCCGGGGCATAACCCACCCGATGCTCGATGTTGCTGGCCAGCGAGACGACATCCGTACCGGTCCCGAGGCTGACGATCTCATAGCCCAGCGAGCTGCCACTCAGCGTGAGGTCGAGCGTCACGTTCTCCGTGCTCACAGGCTGGTAGCGGAAGAGCCATTCCAGGCCGCTGCGGTCCACCTGGCCCGCGTTGAAGAACTGCGTGCCGGGGAAGCCGGCCGACGGAGGCGCGAGCCGCGCGAGGATCGCGTCGCGCGTGGTGCCGTTGAAGTACGTGAGTTCCACGCTGAGGCGGTCGTCCAACAGACCGGCATCGAGCCCGAGCTCCAATTCGAGGCTGCGCTCGGGACCGAGGTCCGGATTGCCGGCATTGGCCGGCGTCAGGAATCCGCCCACCGCCGAGTAGGTGCGGACGGCATCGAAGGCCCCGGGCTGCTGCCCGCTGCCGCCGTAGGCCGCGCGGACGCGCAGGTCGTTCACCCAGGTCGGCATCGGCACCGCCGGCTCCTCGCTCAGCACGTACGACGCACTCAACTTCGGGTAAGTGACGACGTCGAAGTTCGTCCCGAAGGCCGAGTTGTCGTCGGCCCGCATGGCGCCGGTGATGTACAGGCGGTCGTTCCAGATCATCTGCTGCTGGATGAACGCGCCCACGGTATTGTTCTCGAAGAGCTCGTCGCCGCCGATGTCGCGGATGGCCGCGGCGGCCAGCGACGTCAGGCCGGCGGCCGGGAATCCCTGCGCCGACACCGAGCGGAACAGCGACTTGCGGCCAAAGAACTGTCCGCCGGCCGACGAGACGCTGCGCCAGTCCCCACTCACTTGGAAGTCCACGTTGGCCAAGTAGTCGACTGTCGTGACCAGCACATCGCGCGTCTGCACCGCCATCGAGCCGTTGGTGGGCGCGGCCAGTCCGGAGAAGGCCGCGTACTGCGACCCGATGAAGTCGTTGCGCGGCGACAAGGACTGGTTGTCCTCCGCCAAGCGATCCAGCCCGACGATCATCCGATGGTTCAGCCACCGTATGGGCTTGTGGGCCACCGTGATGCTGCCCGTGAACCGGTCGGCGTCCTGGAAGTTGTTGTACGCCTGGTAGTAGATGTCCGGTGGGCCGGAGCGGAAGCCAAGCTGGAGGTTCCCGGGATTCACGCCGGAGTACAGGAACGACGGGGACGAGAAGTACGTCCCCCAGGTCGCGCCGCCGCCGCCGGCTTCGTACGGCAAGTACGTACGCCCGGTCGTGTAGCCCATTGACGACGACACCTCGAACTTGTCGTTGGGCGCCGCCGTGAGATTGAGCCGCACGTTCGAGCGGTTCAACCGGTTCACCGGCTCGGCGCCCTGGTTCTCCTCGTAGCCGACGCCGAGGTAGTAGCGCAGCGTGGGCGTCCCTCCACCCACGCTCAAGTTCAAGCCCTGCAACTGCCCCGTCTCGAAGATGTCGCGTCCGAAATTCGCGCGGAGCGAGTCATTCAGCTGCTTCGTGGAGATGCTCACCGTGTCGAGCCCGCCCCCCACGCGCGGCACCGTGCCGTAGTTGTCGGCGAAGCGGGTCCGCCAGTCGGGGACCCAGTTGCCGCCCGAGCGCAGCGTCACGTTCCACACCGGTCGGCTGGCCGCACCGCGCTTGGTGATGATCTGCAACACGCCGGCCGCCGCCTCCGTCCCGTAGAGCGTGGCCGCCGCCGGCCCCTTGATCACCTCGATGCTCTCGATGTCGTCCGGGCTGAAATCGTTCCAGCGCGAGATGGACTGCGAGCCGAAGCCCTGCGTCGTCGGCCCGCTCGCCTGCGTGTTGTCCACCCGCACGCCGTCCACGAAGATCAGCGGATTGTTGTTCAGCGACAGCGACGAGGCGCCGCGGACCCGGATGCGCGACCCGGTGCCCACCTGCCCGGAGCTGCCCACCACGCTGACGCCGGATGCGCGACCGACCAGCAGGTCCTGGAACGACCGGATCGGTTGCGTCGAGACGATCTCCGACGCGTTCACGGTGCTCACCGCGTTGCCGATCGCCCGCTTCTCGGTCACGCCCGCGGTGCCGGTGACCACGACCCCGCCAAGTTCGAGCGCGCGCTCCGCCAACGCGATGCGCAGGTCGGTCTGGCCAATCGTGCCGGTCACCGTACGCGGGCTGTAGCCCAACCGACGCACCGTGATCTCGACCGTGCCGCTGGCCGGCAGGCCGGTCACCCGAAACCGGCCGGCGCCATCGGTGGTCACGACGCCAGCGTGATTGGCCGCGGTGACTTGGGCGTCGCCCAACGGCGCACCCGTGCGCTCGCTCACCACGACGCCGGCTATGGCGCCCGAGCCTTGAGCGTGTACTGGCGGCGCAATGGCGCACGCGGCGAGAACGACGGCCATCACCAGACGGCCACGGGAGCGGATCAACGGCATCCGAAACCTCCACCACGGGATAGAGTGTGGGACTCCAAGTGCACTGGGGGATAACGACGCTAGTGTGCCACCGGATGGCTCCGCCCGCAAGAGGCCGCGACGCGGTATCTTCTCGCCCATCCATCCATCCCCACGCCACCATGCCTGCCCTGTCGCGTCCCTCCCTCGTCGCTCTCCTGCTCGTGCTGGCCGCCTGCACGCCTCGAGGCGACGTTTCCGTCACCCCCGCCACGGTACACGGCTACGATGTGATCATCGAGAACGGTCGCGTGGTGGATGGCACCGGCGCCGCCTGGTACTACGGCGACGTCGCGCTGCGCGGTGACCGCATCGCCGCCATCGGCCCGCGTGGCGCCTTCCGCGCCGCCGCCGCCGCCACCCGCATCGACGCCACCGGCCACGTCGTCGCACCCGGCTTCATCGACATCCAGGCGCACTCCATCGCGCACTATATGACCGGAGATGGCCGCGCACTCTCCATGGTCACCCAAGGCATCACCAGCGCCATCCACGGCGAAGGGTCCTCACTCGGTCCGGTGAACGACCACGTCCTCGCCACCGTGAACGACACGGCGGAACGCCGCGTGCTCTCGCAGTTCCGCGGGCCCCGTGGCTTCGGGCAGTGGCTCGAGTACATGGTCGCGCGCGGCGCCGCGCAGAACGTCGGCTCCTTCCTCGGCGACGGTACCCTGCGCACCTACGTGAAGGGCGAGGAGGAGGGGGCGCTGAGCGCCGCTGAGCGCGACACCATGCGCCACGTCGTCGCACGGGCGATGGAAGACGGCGCCTTCGGCATTGCCAGCGCCTTGATCTATCCGCCCAACACCTACGCCTCCACGGCCGAACTCGCCGAGGCCGCGCGCGCCATGGCGCCCTACGGCGGCATCTACATCACCCACCTGCGCAGCGAGGGCGACCGTTTCCTCGAGGCAATGGACGAAGCCCTCCAGATCGGTCGCGAGGGTGGCGTGCCGGTGGAGATCTTCCACCTCAAGGCCGGCGGGCCGCGCAACTGGCCCAAGATGCCGATGGCCATCGCCAAGATCGACTCGGCGCGCGCCGCCGGACAGGACGTGCAGGCCAACATGTACCTGTATCCGGCTGGGGCCAACTCATTTTCCAGCTGCATCCCACCCAAGTACTCCGCCGGTGGACGCCTGCTGGAGAACCTAAGGAATCCCGCCCTGCGCGCGACCATCGTCGCCGAGATGCACGCCATGGACGCCGGGTACGAGAATCTCTGCGAATTGGCCACGCCAGCGAACGTTATGGTGACGGGCTTCCGGAAGCCTGAGAATCTTCGCTTCGAGGGCAAGCGGCTGAGCGAGATTGCCGCGGCGCTCGGCAAGGACTGGGCCGAAGTGATCATTGACCTCAACGTCGAGGAGAACTTCGGGCTCGGCGAGATCCTCTTCCTGATGATCGAGGAGAACATGCGGCTGCAGCTGCGACAGCCGTGGATGAAGTTCGGCACCGACGCCGGCGCGCGCGATCCAGCCACCGCCCGGGGAATGACGCATCC
>JANJUF010000051.1 GCA_024710705.1 Gemmatimonadaceae bacterium
GCTTCCTTGACGACTACCTCAAACTCAAGCAGAAGCGCGAGGGACGCGAAAACCGCGGACTGGTGGAGCGCTATAAGCTGGCCGGGCAGATCACCATCGGCCTCGCGCTGGGCTACTACCTCTGGCAGTTCCCGATCAACAACCTGCCCGGCGCCTCCACCACGCTGCCGTTCTACAAGTATGTGCTCATCGTGCCCACGTGGGCGTGGCTCTACCTGCCCTTCGTCACGTTCGTGATGACGGGGACGAGCAACGCCGTGAACCTCACCGATGGGCTCGACGGCCTGGCGACGGGCCTGATGGCCATCGCCATGCTGACGTTGGCGCTCTTCGCGTACGTGATGGGGCGTGTGGATGCGTCCGAGTACCTCGGCCTCATCTACCTGCGCGGGGCGGGCGAGCTTACCGTGTTCTGCTCGGCGGTGTTCGGCGCGGCCGTCGGCTTCCTGTGGTACAACGCGCATCCGGCCGAGGTCTTCATGGGGGACACCGGCTCGCTGGCCCTGGGCGGTGCCCTGGGGGCCGTGGCCATCCTGCTCAAGAGCGAGTTCCTGGTGCTGATCCTCGGGGGCGTGTTCGTGGCCGAGACGCTCTCGGTGATCCTCCAGCGCAGCGTCTTCAAGTACCGGAAGGCGAAGCACGGGCTCGAGTATGCCAAGGCCCACCGCGTGTTCCTGCGGGCGCCAATCCACCACCACTTCGAACTCAAGGGCTGGCCGGAGACGCAGGTGGTGGTGCGCTTCTGGATCATCGGGATCCTCTGCGCCTTCGTGGCGCTCTCCACGCTCAAGATCCGGTGAGTCGCCCTTTCCGTCCCCTGCCGGAAGTCGCGCGCGGCGGCGAAGTCGCGGTGATCGGGCTTGGGCGGAGCGGGGCGGCGGCGTCGCGGCTGCTCCGCGCGATGCAGGCCGAGGTGTACGCGTCGGACCGCGGGGTGGGCGAGCGCATGGAGGAGACGGCTGCGACGCTCCGCGCCGCTGGCGTGCACGTGCAACTCGGGTCGCACGATCTGGCGCGTGTCGCGAAGTGCGCCCTGGTGGTGGTGAGCCCTGGCGTGCCGCCCGACGCGCCGCCACTGGCGGCGGCGCGCGCGGCCGGTGTGCCGATCGTCAGCGAAGTGGAGATCGGCCTGCGGGGCCTGGGCGCCGCGCAGTACATCGCCGTCACCGGGACGAACGGGAAGACCACGGTGACGGCCATGCTCGCGCACGTGTTGCGGACGCTGGGCTTGGATGCCGAGGAGGCGGGTAACATCGGCACGCCGCTCTGTGAGATCGCCCTGCGTGACGTTGGGCCGGCGTGGCTGGCACTCGAGCTCAGCTCCTTCCAGCTGCACGACACGCCGAGTCTCGCCCCCGACGTCGCGGTGTTGACCAACCTCGCGCCCGACCATCTCGACCGCTACCCCTCGCTCGAGGCGTACTATGCGGACAAGGACCGACTGTTTCGGAACGCGCGCGCCGAGAGCGTTCGCGTGGTGAACGGTGATGACGCCGAGGTGCTGCGGCGTACGGCAGCGGTGCCCGGCGTGGCGCGCGTGTTCTCGCTGCGGCGTGCCGACGCCGACGCGGGATTCGATGCCACCAGGCGCGAGCTGTTCCTCGCGGGACAGCGGCTGATGCACCGCGACGAGCTCCCCCTGCTTGGGTTGCACAATGTGGCCAACGCGTTGGCGGCGGCGCTGGCGGTGTGGGCGGCGGCCGCGGCGGCGCGGACATCGGCAGGGCGCGCCGCCATTGCGGACGGCCTCCGCACGTTCCGCGCGCCGGCGCATCGCCTGGAGCAGCTCGGCGAGCGCGCGGGCGTGCTGTGGGTGAACGACTCCAAGGCCACGAATGTCGGGGCGGCGCGCGTGGCCATCGAGGCCATGGAGCGGCCGACCGTGTTGTTGCTTGGTGGACGCCACAAGGGCGAGCCCTATGCCAACCTGCTTCCGGCACTGCGGGGTCGGGTGACCGCGGTGGTGGCGTACGGCGAGGCGGAGTCCCTGATTGCGGACGAACTTGGCGCCCACGTGCCGGTGGAGCGGGGCGGATCGTCATTCTCCGAGGTCATCGCGCGCGCCCGTGCCCTGGCACGGCCCGGCGATGCCATCCTGCTCGCTCCCGCCTGCTCCAGCTACGACATGTTCACGAACTTCGAAGCGCGCGGCGAGGCCTTCCGGGCCGAGGCGCAGCGCCCCTGACCGCGGTCGGCGACGTCTTCCCGCCCACGGGCCGCCCCACCACGCCTGCGCGTGGCGCGGGCGCCGTGCCGCGGGAGCGCGTCCGGTGGCGGATGACCATCGAAGCGCGGCTGCTGGTGGTGCTCACCGCGACGCTCCTCGTGTTCGGCCTCACGACGCTGTACTCGGCGAGTTCCATCGTCGCCGTGCAGGAAGGGTATCCGAGCTGGCACTTCCTCGTGCGGCAGCTCATCGGCGTGGCGGTGGGCATCGTCGCGTTCGCGATCCTCGCCAAGTGGGATGCCGACCACTGGCGGGACTACGCGTGGCCGCTGATCGCGATTGCGATCTTCACGATGCTGCTCACGATCATGCCGGGCCTCGAGCGATTCGCGCCGCGTATCAACGGCTCGCGGCGCTTCCTGCTCGGTGGATCCATCCAGCCATCGGAGTTCGCCAAGCTGGCGCTGGTGATCTGGACGGCCATGCTGATCGTGAAGAAGGGCGGGGCCGACGGCCTGCGCCGCCTGACCAAGGGTCTGATGCCATTCGGACTCATCCTTGGCGTGCTCAGCGTGATTGCCGTGATGCAGCCGGACTTCTCCGTGCCGCTCTTCTATGCGCTGGTGATGGGGACGATGCTCTTCGCGGCCGGCGCCCGTATCGGGCACTTCGTCCTGCTCGGCGCGCTCGCCCTCCCGCTGGCGTGGAAGGAGATCCACCGCCTCGAGTACGTGATGAACCGCATCCTCGGCTTCGCTGGGGCGGATGGGGCGCAGGAGGCGGTGAACTACCAGCTGACGCAGTCGCTGATCGCGGTGGGATCGGGCGGGCTCTTCGGTGTGGGTTTTGGGCAGGGGCGCCAGCAGTACGGCTTCCTGCCGCTGCCGTACAACGATTTTATCGGCAGCAACATCGGCGAGGAGTGGGGCTTCGTGGGCATGGCCGGGCTGATCTGCCTGTTCGCGCTGTGGGGCTGGCTCGGGTTCCGCATCGCCAAGCGGGCGCGCAGTCCCTTCACGCAGCTGGTAGCCCTTGGTATCACCGTGACCACGGTCGTGACGGCGTACCTGCACATCGGCGTGGTGATCGGGCTGTTGCCGACGACCGGGCTCACGCTGCCGTTCGTGTCCTATGGTCGCTCGAACATCCTGCTGTCGCTGGTGACGACAGCGATCCTCGTGAACGTCGGGAGCACGGCGGAGCGGGTCGTGGGCTCGGGCGCGTCGGATCCGCTCGCGGCGCGCCGCTGAGTTGGCGATGCACGTCTGGTTCAGCGGGGGCGGAACGGGCGGTCACCTGTACCCCGGACTCGCCATCGCCCGCGCGCTGACGCGCCTTCGTCCGGAGGTGCAGCCCTTCTTCGTGGGCGCGCAACGTGGCATCGAGCGCGAGGTGCTGCCGACGACGGGGTTCCCGCACCTGCTGCTTGATTTGCATCCGCTCTACCGCCCGCAGGTATGGAAGAACTGGCGTACGCTGCGTGGCGCGATGGCCAGTTGGTCGCGGCTCGACGCGGCGGCGCGCGAGCGGCCGCCGGCGCTGGTGGTCGGCACCGGAGGCTACGCGGCCGGCCTCGCGTTGCTCTGGGCATGGCGACGCGGGATTCCGGCGGTGCAACACATCGGCGACGCGGTGCCTGGCATCACGGCCCGCTGGGGGGCGCGATTCACACGCGAGTCGTACTTGGGATTTCCTGAGGCGGCACGGTACCTCGCCGCCGGGCGCGGCCGGTTGCGCGACACCGGCAACCCCATCGAGCCTCCACCCGACATCCGGCCCGCCGGCGCCGAAGCGCGCGCCCGCTGGGGATTTCCGGCGGCGGCCAAGGTGCTGCTCGTGTTCGGGGGCTCGCAGGGCGCGCGTGCCATCAATCAAGCCGTGGCGCGCTGGGTGGAGCAGGGGATCCCCAAGGGGTTGTGCATCCTCTGGGCCACCGGCCGCGGGCAGCATGATGGCTTCGCGCATCTGGATCGGGCGGACGTGCGCGTGGTGCCGTACCTCTCGCCGATTGCCGATGCCTATGCGACCGCCGACCTGGCGCTGATCCGCGGCGGGATGATGGGCACGAGTGAGCTGAGCGCGTGGGGCGTCCCGATGGTGATCGTGCCGTTGCCGTCCGCGGCCAATGACCATCAGAGCGCGAACGCCAAGGTGTTGGCCGCCGCCGGAGCCGCCGTGCACTTGCCTCAGGCCGACCTGTCCGCCGAGCGGCTGGACACGGAGATCGGTGCACTGCTCCTCTCCCCGACGCGACTGGCCGCGATGAGTGAGGCCGCGAAGGGGCGGGGGCGTCCGCAGGCGGCGGCGGAGATCGCCAGGCACGTCGCCGCATATCTTTCGCGGTGATGCCCTGTCCCTCCGCGCCGCTCCACTGATGCCGCTGCTCGACCCCACCGATTCGCGGCCGGTCCACTTCATGGGGATCGCTGGCGCCGGCATGAGCGCACTCGCCGAGCTCTGTCACCGCCGCGGCGCGCGCGTGACGGGTTGCGACCAGAACGTCGCCGGGGCGGCTGACCTCGCCTCACTCGGTCTCACGGTGCAGCAGGGGCACGATGCCGCCCACGTCGCCGGACATCGTGCGCTCGTGGTGACCAGCGCCGTGCCCAAGGACCATCCGGAGCTCGTGGCTGCGCGCGCGGCCGGCATCCCGGTGATTCGCCGCGCCGAGGCCTTGGCCGAGGCGACGGCCGGTGGTCTGTTGGTCGGCATCGCCGGTACGCACGGCAAGAGCACCACCACGGTGATGGCCACCGAGGCCTTGGCGGCGGCGGGCAAGGCACCCACGGGTGTGGTGGGCGCGCGCGTGCGGGCGTGGGGGGGCAACCTTTCGTCCGGTGGACACGATGTGTTCGTGGTGGAGGCCGATGAGTACGATCGCTCCTTCCTGGCGCTCTGGCCGACGGTGGCGGTGGTCACGAACGTCGAAGCCGATCACCTCGACATCTACGCCGACCTCGCTGACATCACCGCCACCTTCAGCGCGTATGTGCGGCGGGCCCGGTACGTGGTGCTCTGCGCCGACGACCCCGGCGCCAATGCGTTGCCGAGTCCGGCGACGAGCGAAGTGATCCGCTACGGCGTCACGAGTCCCGACGCACGCTTGGTGGCGCACGACGTGCGCAGCGTGGACGGCGGGAGCGCCTTCAAGGTGCGCTATGACGGCAAGCCGATGGGCGAGGTGCGCCTGCGCGTGCCGGGGCTGCACAACGTGCGGAATGCGCTCGCGGCGCTGGCCTGTGGTATTGGGCCGTGGGCGCTGACGGTGGAGCAGATGGCCCCCGGGCTCGCCGCCTTCGTGGGCGCCGAGCGGCGCTTCGAGCGACTCGGCGCGGCCAGCGGCGTCGAGGTCGTGGACGACTACGCGCACCATCCCACCGAACTGCGCGCCACGCTGGCGGCGGCGCGTGACGCCTTCCCGGGGCGCCGGATCGTGGCCGCGTTCCAGCCACACCTGTTCAGCCGCACCCGCGACTTCGCCGTCGAGTTCGCGGAGGCGCTGGCGCACGCGGATGTGGCCTTCCTTGCCGACATCTACCCGGCGCGCGAGCAGCCGATGCCGGGCGTGACGAGCGGACTGATTGCCGATGCCCTCACGAAGGCGGCGCGGGCGCCGGCGTGGACTGGTCCGCGGAGCGCGATGGCGGCGGCCCTCGCCGTCCACGTGCGCGAGGGCGACGTGGTGCTCACGATCGGGGCGGGAGACGTGACCAAGACCGGTCCCGAGCTCCTCGCGCTCCTCCGGAGCTGACGTGGACGACGCGCGCGGTCCGGTCGGCCCCGTCCAGGCCGCGCTCCCGCCGTGGCGGCGCCGGCTGCGGCGGATTTCCCGCATCACAATTCTGCTGGCGCTGGTGTCTTCCCCATGGTGGGGGCGGGCCCTCCTGCAGTCCATGGATTTCTTCCGCGTGCGTCGCGTGGAGCTCGAAGGCGTGCGTTACGCCACCCCCGATGAAATCGTTTCGCGGTTAGGGGTGGACACGACCGCGTCCGTGTGGGACGACGTGTCTCCGCTCGAAGCACGGGTGCGGGAGCATCCGCAGGTGCGCGAAGTGCGCATCCGTCGGAAGCTCCCCGGGACCCTCGTCGTGATGGTGACGGAGAACCCGCCGGTGGCGCTGGTGAGCACGCCACGCGGATTGATCGTCATCGACGCGTCAGGGGATTCGCTCCCGGTGGATCCCACGACGATGGACGTGGATCTTCCCGTGCTTGCCCGGCGGGACACCCTGTTGCTCCGGCTGCTCGGCAGCACGCAGACGGAGGAACCGGCGCTCTTCGCTCGAGTGAGCGAGGCGCGTCGCTCGGGGCGGGGGGACGTCCTCCTCATCCTCCCCGAGTTCCGCATCGTGGCCGACAGCGCGGTGACTGCCGCGCGGCTGGCCGAGGTGCTGCCGGTGGAGGTTGATGCGGAGCGCCGCAACTGGCGCCCGCGTGAACTCGACCTGCGCTTTCGCGATCAAGTGATCGTCCGACTCCAGAGCCCATGAATCTCGATCGACTCGTTGCAGGCCTCGACATCGGCTCCGCCAAGACCACGGCGGTCATTGCGGAAGTCGTCGGCGACCTGCCGAAGCATCCGACCGTCAACATTCTCGGCGTCGGGCAGGCCCGCACGACGGGCCTCCGCAAGGGCGTCGTTGCCGACATCGAGGAGACGCAGCGCTCCATCACCAAGGCGATGCAGGACGCCGAGCGGATGGCGGGGGCGCGCGTGGAAACGGTGTACGCGGGCATCGCCGGCGAGCACATGCAGGCCATGACCTCCACCGGCATCGCCTCGGTGACGGGCCACGAGATCACCCGCGCCGACGTGGACCGCGCCAACGCGGTGGCCCGCGCGCAGGCGATCCCGCAGGACCGCGAGCTGATCCACGCGATCCCGCAGGAATACACCGTGGACAAGAACCAGGGTGTGCGCGATCCGGTGGGGATGATCGGCACGCGGCTCGAGACCGAGATGTACCTGGTGACGATCGGCTCGTCGCCGGCGATGAATCTGCGGAAGGCCGTGGAGCGCGCGGGCTACAAGGTGGGCGAGCTCGTGCTCGAGCCGCTGGCGAGTGCGCTCTCCGTGCTCACCGACGAGGAGAAGGAACTGGGTGTGGCCCTCGTGGAGATCGGCGCCGGCACGACGGACGTGGCCGTCTTCCACGAAGGCAAGATCCGCTATCTCGGCACCGTGGGCTTCGGCGGGCTCAACGTCACCAGCGACATCGTCCACGGCCTTGGCGTCACCGCGCTCGACGCCGAGCGCCTGAAGGAGCAGTACGGTGCGGCGTATGAAGACCTCGTGAAGCACACCGGCGAGATCATCAAGCTGCCCAGCACCGGCGCGCAAGGCGATCGCGAGATCCCGCGGGAGCTGTTGGCCCACATCATCCACCAGCGCACGCAGGAAATCTTCGAGATGGTCCTGCACAACATCGAGCAGGCGGGCCTGATCTCGCGGCTGGCGGCCGGCGTGGTGGTGACGGGGGGTGCTGCGGCGCAGCCGGGCACGGACCTGCTGGCCAGCAACGTCTTCGGCACGGGTGCCCGCGTGGGCGTGCCGGGTGAATACCTCGGGGGTCTCGCCGACTCCGTGCAAAGCCCGCGGTTCTCCACGGTGACCGGCCTCGTGCAGTACGGTGCGCACCGGGTGGCCCTCGGCGCGGTGCAGGGGAAGGGCCGGCGCCTCTCCCTCTCGAGTGCCGCGCCGAACATGGACGGGATGGCCCAGCGATTCAAGACCTGGCTGCAGGACTGGTTCTGATTGAGACTTCAGACGGAAGACGGAAGAAGGAAGGGTCACAAATATTCCGAATCTGGCTACGGGTGGTGGACAAGTCATTGTCCCCCATCCGTTTCCGTTTCCGGGACTGGTCGTCAATGAGGTGTACGGGGGTCCAGGCCGCGCTATATTGCCGGAGCCCCAACGGGCTGTCGCCCCCTTTTCGTCTCACGTCTTCCGTCTCACGCCTCTCAAATGACCATCTTCGAGTTCGAAGAGACCAACGCCCAGAACGCCCGCATGAAGGTGGTGGGGGTCGGTGGCGGTGGCGGCAATGCGGTGAACCGCATGATCGAGGAGCAGCTCGAGGGCGTGGAGTTCATCTCCGTGAACACCGACGCCCAGGCCCTGCTCAACTCGAAGTCCGACGTGAAGGTGCAGATCGGCAAGAAGCTCACGCGCGGCCTCGGCGCGGGCGCCCGACCCGAGATCGGACGCCAGGCCATCGAGGAGAATCGCGATGAGGTCGCCCGTGCGATCCAAGGTGCGGACCTCGTTTTCGTGACCTGCGGCATGGGCGGCGGCACGGGAACCGGTGCGGCGCCCATCGTCTGCGAGCTCGCCCGCGAAGCCGGCGCGCTCACCGTCGGCATCGTCACCAAGCCCTTCCTCTTCGAAGGCCGCAAGCGCATGCGCCAGGCCGACGAGGGCATTGCCGAGATGGTGAAGCACGTGGACACGATGATCGTCGTGCCCAACGAGCGCCTGCTGGCCGTGGTCGGGAAGGGCATTCCCTTCCAGGACGCCCTCAAGAAGGCCGACGAGGTGCTCCTCCAGGCCACCGGCGGCATCTCCGGCGTGATCACCAAGGCCGGCCAGGTGAACGTGGACTTCGCCGACGTGCGCACGGTGATGAAGGACGGCGGCTCGGCGATCATGGGCACCGGCATCGGCCGCGGGGAGAATCGCGCCGTGGACGCGGCCCGCATGGCCATCGAGAGCCCGCTGCTGGACAATGTGTCCATTGCCGGCGCGCGTGGCGTGCTGATCAACATCACGGGCGGCCAGGAAATGACGCTCGATGAAGTCACGACTATCGCCGACATTGTGAAGGACGCGGTGGGCGAGGACGCCGAGATCATCTTCGGCTCGGTGATGGAGCCGGCCATGCAAGGTGAAGTGCGGGTGACGGTGATCGCCACCGGCTTCGCACGCCGCGCCTCGCAGGGCATGCCGCAGCGCGCCAGCACGCCGATCATTCCGCTTGACCCGGCGGCTCGCGCCCAGCGCCACTCCATGCCGAGCGCGTCGAGCGGGAATGCGATGCCGGCGCCGCGTGCGCGCCCCTCGACGTCCCGCCCGGCCGAGGATCTCAGTGACCTCGAGATTCCGACCTTCATTCGGAGACAGATGGATTGAAGCCGCGCGCCGCGCGGCTCCTGTTGGGCGTGGTGGTCGCGGGGCTCGCGGCCGCCGCGTTGCGCCTGCCGGCGCCGACGCCCGGAAACCCGGCGACGTTGCTGGGGGCGCTCGGTCGCAACGACGAGCTCGACCTGCAGCCGTGGACCCAGCACGACACGCTCGGCCGCGGTGAGACGCTGAGCGGCGTGCTGGCCCGCCGCGGCCTCACGGCGCAGGAGGCGGCGAACGTCCTGGCGGCGGCGACGCCGCTCGATCCGCGCCGCATTCCGGCCGGCCTTCCCATCGAACTCCGCGGCGACACGACGGACCGTCGGCCGCAGGTGATCCGCTTCCGTATGGCGGTGGACCGCATCCTCCACGTGGCGCGTTATGGCGATGCCTGGGCGGCCACGGAAGAGGTGTTGCCGTGGGTCGTGGATACGCTGATGGTGCGCGGTACGGTGCGCGAGCACCTCTACCAGGCCATCGGCGAGGGCAGCGACTCGCTGCTCTCCGGCCGCTCGCGTGACGAGCTGGCGTGGAGCATCGCCGACATCTACGAGTACAAGATTGACATGTCCCGCGAGCTGCAGCAGGGGGACCAGGTGCGGGCCCTCTTCGAACGCCACACGGCGCCCGATGGCACGCAGCGCATCGGGGCGGTGCTGGCGGCGGGATTGCAGCGCGGCGGCACCGAGATCCAGGCCTACCGCATGGTGAAGGCCGATGGACGCGTGAAGTACTACGACGAGCAGGGGCGGTCGCTGGCGGCGGCGTTCCTGCGCACGCCGGTGCAGTTCCGTCGCATCTCCAGCAACTTCGGCCGACGCCGCCATCCGATCCTCGGAACCATGCGGCAACACGCCGGCATGGACTACGCGGCCAATGCCGGGACGCCGGTGCGGACCATCGGCGACGGCGTCGTGGTCTTCGCCGGGACGCGCGGCGGGTACGGCAACCTGCTCGAGATCCGCCATCCCAACGGGATGGTGACGCGCTATGCGCACCTGCGTGGCTTCGCCAAGGGCATTCGGCGCGGCTCCCGCGTGTCCATCGGCGAGTACGTGGCCTATGTGGGCTCCACCGGACTCTCCACTGCGCCGCACCTGCACTTCGAGGTGCTGATCGGCGGACAGCACCGCGATCCGCGTCGCGCCTTGGCGCAGGCCGAGGCGGGCCCGGCGCTCACCGGCACCGAGCTCGCGCAGTTCGAGCGCGTGCGCGATGCCGTGGCCTTTGCGCTTGAGCAGCCGGCCGGAACGGTCCGCGCGCTCGGGAACTGATCGGCGGCGCTCGCCGCTGATGCCGCACCCTCCATGCTGATTTGGGCCCTCGCGCTCACGCTGGGCTTGCTCCTCGCCGCGCTGTCCTACGCGCGGCTTGGAACCGGTGCACCGCGCCTTGCCGTCGCCCTGCGCGCGCTTGGGGGCACGCTCGCGGCGGCACTCCTGTTCGACGCCCCGCTGGCCCCAACGCGGATGCTGGCGCCCTGGGTGGCCCTCGATGCCTCCGCGAGCTGGACGCTCGCGGAGGACGGAGCCTGGCGCCGTGCCGTGTCCAGCGCGGACTCGGCGCTCGCTGCCGGAGGGGATTCGCTGCTTCTGATCGGTAGCAGTGTGCGTGCGGGACCCGCGCCCGACACACCGGCCGACCTCGCCACCCGCGTCGGTCCCCTCGTGGAGCAGGCGCGCGCCCTCGGCCGGCCCATCGTGCTGGTCACGGACGGTGGCGTGGAGGATGCGGAGCGGCTGGCCGATCTCCCACGCGGATCCCAGGTCGTGGTGCTGGCAGCGGCCCCACGATCCGACCTGGGCATCGCCGAGTTCGATGCGCCGCGCGGAAGCGTCGTGGGGGACACCCTCGAACTCCGTCTGCTGGTAAGGGCCGGCGGTGCTGGTTCGACGCCGCGCACCCTGACGGTGACACTTGGCGGGCGCGAGGTCGCTTCCGCGACCGTCGATGCCTTGGCCCCATACGGCGAAGGCGCCCTGCGGCTGCCGGTGATCGTACCGGCGCTCGAGGGTGATCAGCGACTGGCGGCCGTCCTGGACGGCGGCGATGCCGTCGCGGTGAACGATCGCGCCGAGGCCACGCTGCGCGTCTCCGGGACGGCGTCGGTGGCGCTCGTGAGCACCGCGCCCGATCAGGACGCCCGCTTCGCCCTCGCCGTGCTGCGCGGCACGCAGCGAGGTGCGGTGCGGGCCTATTGGCGCGTGGCACCAGGCCAATGGCGCGAGGGCGATGCGTTGCGCGCGGTACCGGAGGCGGTGGTGCGACGCGCAGTGGAACAGGCCTCGCTCGTGGTGCTGCACGGCGACACGGCGTACTTCGGCCCGCCGCGGAGCCGCGTACGCGGTGCCCTGGTGCTGATGGCGCCCGCGGAGGGCGGCGACGAGCACTACGTAAGCGGGGTCGGGGATTCGCCGCTCAGCGCGGCACTGGGCGATCTGCCCTGGGATCAACTGCCGCCGTTGCGGGTAGGCGCGCCGGCGTCGGGCCAGAGCCTTGCCGCGCTACTCACGCGCCGTGCGCGCCGTGGCGCGGAGCGGGCGGTGGTTTCGCTGCGCGAGGGCGCCCCGCGGACGGTGATCGTCAGTGCTGGCGGTTTCTGGCGTTGGCGCGCGCGCGGCGGGCGGCCCGGCGACGCGTTCGACGCCGTGTGGGGCAGTATATTCGATTGGGTGGCAGCGGCGTCCGAGGCGACCGGCCCCGCGCGCGAGCGTCCCATCATCGCGCAGGAGCTCGTGCCCCGTCCGGCGGTGGTCGCGAGTGGGCCGGTGGGCACCGGCCCCGCCCGCGACCTGGCTCCCCGCGCGCGGAACGCGTGGTGGCTAGCGGCCCTCGCCCTCCTCGCGCTCTGCGCGGAATGGATGATGCGCCGCAGGATCGGATGGCGCTAATCGCGCTGCGCTCGTTCACGCTCTAGACAACGACCCCACGATGGCCCTCGACCTGCTCGGCAAGCGCTCGCTTTGGCAGCGCATCAAGGAGATTGCCCTCACCGACGTCACCGTGCTCGCGCGCGGCGGCGTGGATGCGGACACGCTCGAGCGGCTCGAGCAGACGCTCCTGGAGGCGGATTTGGGCGTGCCGGTCACGGCGCGGATGGTGGAGGAGGTGCGTTCGCGGGCCGCCCGCGGCCTCCTCTCGAACGCCGATGACTTCCGCCTCGTCATCGTCGAGCTGGTGGCGGCGGCGTTGCGGAGCGGGAACGCCGACGCCGCGCTGCACGTCGCGCCGGCGGCCCCGACGGTCATCCTCGTGCTCGGCGTGACCGGCGCCGGGAAGACGACGACCATCGGGAAGCTGGCTGCGCGGCTCCGCAGTGAAGGCAAGTCGGTGCTCCTTGGCGCCGGCGACACCTTCCGCGCCGGCGCCATCGACCAACTCCGGATCTGGGCGACGCGCACGGGTGCCGAGTTCGTGGGTGCGCAGCCCGGGGCGGATCCCGCCGCGGTGGCCTTCCAGTCCATCGATGCGGGCGTGGCGCGCGGCGTGGATGTGATCATCATCGACACCGCTGGGCGCCTGCACACCAGCGGGGCGTTGATGGACGAACTGCGCAAGGTGCACCGCGTGGTGGCGAAGCGGCTCGAAGGCGCGCCGCACGAGGCGCTGCTGGTGCTTGACGGCACGGTGGGGCAGAACGCGGTGCAGCAGGCCAGGCAATTCGCCGAGGCGGTTCCGCTCACGGGATTGGTCGTGACCAAGCTCGATGGCACGGCGCGTGGCGGCGTGGTGGTCGCCGTGCACGAGGCGGTGGACGTGCCGGTGAAATTCCTCGGCTACGGCGAGCAGGCGGCTGACCTGCGGGCCTTCGATGCCGGTCGCTTCGCCGCCGAACTCCTGGCGGGATGACGGCGGCGGCCGGTGGGGGCCCGCGGCGGACACTCGAGACGCCGGTGGAGTTCCTCACCGGCGTCGGCCCGCGGCGCGCCGAGGCCCTTCGCCGGCTGAACATCTTCACGGCGCGGGACCTGCTCTTCCACGTCCCGCATCGCTACGAGGACGCGAGCACCGTCTCAGCCATCGCCAGGCTGCGCGTCGGGGACGATGCCACGGTGATCGGCACCGTGGTCTCGAAGGGCGTGCTGCCCACACGCAAGGGGCTGCGGATCTTCCAAGCGGTGGTGCAGGACCCGTCCGGCTTGATCGAGGTGGGCTGGCCGGGGCAGCCCTGGCTCGACCGCCAGATCCAGAAGGGCGACCAGTTGCTGCTGAGCGGGCCAGTGCGATTCTACCACGGACGCCAGCTCGCGCCACGCGAGTTCGTGAACTTGGGCCCGGACGCCGATCCCACGGGAGCGGGGCGCGTGCTGGCGGTGTATCGCGCCACGGAAGGCCTCTCGTTCAAGGTGATCCGGCAGCTCGTCGAGAAGCACCTCGACGCGTTGCTGCCGCTGGTGCAGGAATATCTCCCGCCGGCGTTACTGGCCGAGGCCTCCCTTCCGCCGCTCCCCGAGGCGTTGCGGGCGTTGCATCGGCCGACCTCGGTGGCGGAGGCACACGCGGCACGCGCGCGATTGGCCTACGAGGAACTGCTCTTCGTGCACCTGTTGCAGCGGCGTGCGCACGCGCTGGCGAAGCAGGCGCGCGACGGCATCGTGTTCCGCAACAGAAAGGAGTTGACGACCGCGTTCCGTGCGGCGCTCCCCTTCGAGCTCACCAAGGCCCAGGTGCGCGCCGTGCGGGAGATCGTGGCCGACATGTGCCGGCCGGAGCGGATGCACCGGCTCCTGCAGGGCGACGTGGGCTCGGGGAAGACGGTCGTGGCGGTGTTCGCCGCGCTGCTGGCGCTCGAGAACGGCTACCAGGTGGCGGTGATGGCGCCGACGGAGCTCCTGGCCGAGCAGCACGCTCGCACGTTTGATGCGCTGCTCGCCCCGCTCGGAATCATTCCCGTGCTGATCACGGGTGGCCGCTCGCCCAAGGAGCGGAAGCTCGCGGCCACCCGCTTGCAGAGCGGCGAGCCGGTCATCGCGATCGGCACCCACGCGCTGCAGGAGGAGCGGACCCAGTTCGCGAAGTTGGGACTCGCGATCATCGACGAGCAGCACCGCTTCGGCGTGGAGCACCGGCGCGCGCTGGTGGAGCGGGGCGGCAAGGGCGAGAAGCCGGACGTGCTGTTGATGTCGGCCACACCGATCCCCCGGTCCCTCGCGCTCACGGTGTACGGCGACCTCGATGTGAGCATCCTGGACGAACGGCCCCCCGGACGACAGCCCATCACCACCGCGCTGCGCCCTGAGTCGGCGCGCGAGCGCGTGCTGGGCTTCGTCGAGCGGCAGGTGACGGCCGGTCGCCAGGCGTACCTGGTGTATCCGTTGATTGAGGAGTCGGAGCGGAGCGCGCTGCGGGCGGCGACCAAGGCCTTCGCGGAACTCGCCGAGGGCGCGTTGGCCGGGCGGCGGCTTGCGTTGCTGCACGGCCGGATGAAGCCCGACGAGAAGGATGCCGTGATGCGGCGCTTCCGCGACGGCGACCTCGATGTGCTTGTGGCCACCACCGTGATCGAAGTCGGCATCGACGTGCCGAACGCGACGGTGATGGTCGTGGAGCATCCGGAGCGATTCGGGCTCTCGCAGCTGCACCAGCTGCGTGGGCGTGTGGGGCGCGGGGCCGAGGAGTCGTACTGTATTCTCCTCGGCGATGTAGGCCCGGAGGTGGCGGCGCGGCTGGCGCCCTTCCTCGAGACGGAGGACGGCTTCGTGATCGCGCGGGCCGACCTCGAGCAGCGCGGGATGGGCGACCTCTTCGGCGAGCGGCAGTCCGGGGTGCCGATGTTCAAGGTGGCCGATCCCCTGCGCGACGAGGCCTTGAGCGAGGTGGCCCGCGCGGGGGCCGAACGCCTGTTGCAGTCCGACCCCGAGCTGCGCCGGCCCGAGCACGCCGGACTGCGCGAGACGCTTCGGCGTTCATACGGACGGGCGATGGAGCTGTTTCGCGTCGGGTAACGGACGCGGCGTCGGCTGGCGGCCCGTCGTTCCGGTCGGTAGCGTCTAACCCATGAGCGGCACGCGCGAGTCCTCGGAACGCATCGCGCCTTCTCCGCGCCCGCCGGCGGCGCGGCTCGTGATTCGCTGGACCTTGGTGTCCGCGTCGCTGGCGCTGGTCGCGGCGTTGATCGTGGACCGCTGGATCGGCGCGCACCAACTGGAGGAGGCGCGCGATGACGTCTCGCGCGGGATGGCACCCACGGCGGCAGCCCTGCGGTCAGCCGTGGATCGTCGCGTGGCCCTGCTGGAAGGGCTACGCTCCTTTGCGGCGGCGCAGCCGAGCCGGGCGCGGCTGGATGCGGAGTTCCCGCTCTTTGCCCAAGGCATCGTGCTCGCCACCAACGGTGTGCGCGCGCTGCAATTCAATGAGGGCGGCAGGATCGTCGCGACCTGGCCGCTCGCTGGGAATGAAGCGGCGCTCGGCTACGACCTGCTCAGTGACCCGCGCCCGGTGGTGAGTGGAGGGATGCGCCGGGCAATGGCCACCGACAGCCTGGTCGTGACGGGGCCGATCGCGCTGGTGCAGGGCGGGGAGGGCCTCCTGGTGCGGCGGCGGATGGCTCCCCGCTCCGGATTCCCTGAGGTGGCGGCGATCATTCTCGATGTACCGGCCATCGTGGAGGAGGTTGGCATCCCGGATGCGGGCAGTGGCCTGCATCTCGAGATCCGTGACCGCGACCGGGCGTGGTTCGGCGGCGACAGCGCTGGGAGCGCGCAGTCCCCGGAGTCGCTGCACGTGAGTGTGCCGGATGGCGACTGGCTGCTGCTGGGCAGTCCGCGCGAGGGCTGGCGGGCGCGCACGGCCTCGGCGCGCCTCACCACGCGAGCCGCGTCGGTCGGGTTCGTGTTGGCCGTGACCCTGCTCGGTGTGCTCATTGGTATGCGCCAGGCTCGGTTCGCGGAGGCGGTGACCGCCGGAGAGTCGCGGCTGGGCGTGGCGCTGCGCGCGGGACGCATGGGCACCTGGGAGCTCGACGTGGCCGCCGACCGGCTGCACTTCGACGAAACGGGCGCTGCAATCCTCGGCCGCCCACGCGCCGAGGTGGACGGGTCACTCGAGGAACTCTTCAAGTACATCCATCCGCAGGACGCCGCCTTCGTCGCTCGCGTATTCCTCGAGATGCTGGCTTCCGACCGGCCGGACTACTATTTGGAGCATCGCATCGTGATGCCGGACGGTGAGGCCCGATGGGTCGTGGTCAACGGCGAGATCGAGCGCGACGCGTCAGGCAAGGCCGTCCGGGCGCACGGCATCATCTCCGACGCGTCGGACCGCCGGGCGATCGAGGCGCGGGCGCGGCACTTGGAGCGCGTGGAGACCATCGGCACCATGGCGGGTGGTGTGGCGCACGATTTCAACAATCTCCTCACCGCGATGATCGGCTTCACCGAGTTCGCGTTGGAAGAGCTCCCGGACGCGCCCGACGATCCGCGCATCGCGTCGGTCCGCGCCGACCTGCAGGAGGTGCTGCGCGTGGCGGCACGGGCGCGGGCGCTCACCGGACAGCTGCTGGCCTTCAGTCGAGGGACGGCGTCCGAGCCGCGGGCCGTGCCGCTCGCCCCCACGCTGCGCGACATGGAGCCGCTGCTGCGTCGCCTGCTCGGGCAGCGCATCGCGCTCGTGGTGGATGTGGGCGATGGCGAGGGCTCGGTGTGGATCGATCCGTCACAGTTCACGCAGGTGGTGCTCAACCTGGTTGTGAATGCTCGCGATGCCATCGCCGAGGCGGGCGAGGTGCGTATCCGCCTGCGCACGCTCGCGTCCGGCGCCCCGCGTCCGGCGGGCGCGCCCGAAGGCGCCTGGATGATGCTCGAAGTCGCGGACACCGGCGTCGGTATGTCCGATGACGTCCGCCGCCGCATCTTCGAGCCGTACTTCACCACCAAGGAGAGGGCCCGCGGCACGGGGCTCGGTTTGTCGGTGGTCTTCGGAGTGGTGCGCGCCGCCGGCGGCGAAACGCAGGTGGAGACCGCCGAGGGGCGGGGAACGACCTTCCGCTGTTACTTTCCGCCGTTCGTGGGCGAGGCACCGGTGGCGCGTACTTCGGGCGCGCACCGCGCGCGCCCCTCCGGCGCGTTCTCCCCGCGGGATCAGGCCGGGGCCGGAAAGTAAGGCGCGAGCCAGGGCTCGATTCGGGCCCGTTGCGCCGCACTGAGGTGCTTGGCCCCCCGCACCCTGCCCACGCACTCGGCACTTCCGCAGTGGCAGTCGAAGGGCGACGCCATGTCCCACTCGGTGGTGTTGTAGTCGAAGGTCACGCCATCGCCGGTCGGGATGTTGCGCAGCGCGATCAACACCCGTTCGGTGATCCAGGCATTCGGCGCGCAGTGGTGATTCAGGTACATCCACTGCCGCTGGCGCACGCGGTCAATCGGCGTCGGCACGTCATCCGGGTCGAGATGCGTGTCGCGGCTGACCTGCACGGAGTACCGGGTGGGAATCGCCGTCTCCCGTCCGCGCAGGGTGATGATCCGCGTCCCGGCCGCGATGTCGCGCACCGCGATGAGGCGCCGCTGGTCCTGCTCGACGAGCACCGCGACGAGGTCGCAGTCAGTGTTAAGGACGGCACCGACGGGGTGCGAGGCAGTGATCGAGGCGCGCGCGCGCTGCGGGAGTGCGGACATGGCGGTGGAAGCTATGGTGTCCGGTACGCCGCGCTACTCCCCCCTGCGCCGCGTGTGCCGTATCGTTCGCCGATGCCCATCCTCATCGCATTCCGCCGTCTCTCGTTGCTGGCGCTCGCCCTTGCGCTGGTTGACCCTGCCCAGGCGCAGGACGCGACACTGGCGCCCCCGAGGGTGCTCGTCATCGCCACCGGCGGGACGATTGCCGGCGTCCAGGACTCCGCCGGCACCCTCGGTGGATACCGCGCAGGGACGCTCACCGCCGACCAGATCATCGCGTCCGTTCCGGAGTTGGCACGATTCGCGGCGGTGGAGGCCGAACAGTTTTCGAACGTGCCGAGTACGCTGATCACGCCCACGCAATGGCTCGCGCTGTCGCGGCGCATCAATCAGGTGCTCAGTGAACGCGAGGATCTGAGTGGAGTCGTGGTGACACACGGCACCGACCGGCTCGAGGAGACGGCGTTCTTCCTGTACTTGACCGTGCGTAGCGAGAAGCCCGTGGCGGTGGTGGGTGCCCAGCGCCCCGCGACGGGCATCAGCCCCGACGGACCGATCAACCTCTTGGCGGCTGTCCGAACCGTGGCAGCCCCGCAGGCGGCGGGGAAAGGGGTGCTGGTCGTGATGGACGACCGTATCCTCTCGGCACGCGAGGTGCGCAAGCACTACCAACGCGTCGGCGGCTTCGACGTGGGTGAGATGGGAATGCTCGGCGTAGTGACGGGGCAGGGGCCGGAGTTCTTCTTCACGCCCACGCGCCGCTTCGGTCCGCGCAGCGAGTTTGACCTCGCGGGAGTGGAGACGCTGCCGACGGTGGACCTCGTCTTCTCGTATCCGGGAGGAGCGGGTCCGACCTACGGGGCGTTGCCGCAGGGCATCATGGTCGCGACGACCGGCTTCACCTGCGACGAGACGGCGGCTTTCCAGGCCCTGGCGCGCGGCGGCGCGGTGGTGGCCACCGTCTTTCCCAGCGGTGACAACGCGAACGTCGGAGGCGAGCGGCCCGTCCCACGCGACAGCGCGCCGCCGATGCTGGCCCGGAGTTGTCCGGCCCAATTCGCCGCGGGCGCCTACGCCGGTCGCTGGATGCCAATGGTCTCGGCCCAGCATCTCACCCCGGCCAAGGCCCGGATCCTCCTGATGCTGGCGCTCACGCGCACCCGCGATGTGGGCGAGATCCAGCGCATCATGCGGGAGTACTGAGCCCCCGTTCCGGCGTCCTACCGAAGGGCGTGGGGAGGGTCTAGTTTTCGTGCCACCTGCGCGGGCGTTCCGACGAGCACTCCGGAACGCCCGCGCGCCGTCCCCTGCCGCCCCTGCCTGCGAGCGATGTCCTCCGCCGTCGATCCCACCCGCATCAACGACCTTCCGGCCCTCGTCGGCCAGACCGTGACCGTCAGCGGCTGGGTGACCCATCTCCGCTCGTCGGGCAAGGTGGCCTTCGTCGTCATGCGTGACGGCACGGGTACGCTGCAGTGCGTCGTGGCCAAAAAGGAAGTTTCCGAGGCCACGTGGGAACAGTTTGGTCTCCTCACCCTTGAGGCCTCGTTCAGCGTGACGGGCGCGGTGCGTGCCGATGCGCGGCAGGTCGGTGGGGTGGAGATCGGTGTGAAGGAGCTCACGCTCCTCGGGCCCTCGGCGCTGGATTATCCCATCCAGCCCAAGGAGCACGGCGTCGACTTCCTGATGGACAACCGCCACTTCTGGCTGCGCACTCCGCGGCAGGTGGCCATCATGCGCATCCGCAACGAGATCGAGCAGGCCATCCACGACTTCTTCTACGAGCGCGGGTTCTTGCGCGTGGATACGCCGATCCTCACCGCCGCCATCGGCGAGCGCAGCGGGCTCTTCGCCACCGAGTACTTCGACGAAGGCACCGCCTACCTCGCGCAGACGGGACAGCTCTACGGCGAGGCCGCCGCGGCCGCGTTCGGCAAGATCTACACCTTCGGCCCGACCTTCCGCGCCGAAAAGTCCAAGACGCGCCGCCACCTCACCGAGTTCTGGATGATCGAGCCCGAGGTGGCCTTCAACGACACGCACGCCAACATGCGACTGCAGGAGGACTTCGTCTCCTTCCTCGTGCAGCGGGTGCTGGAGCGCCGGCCGGCCGAGCTCAAGGAACTGGAACGCGACGTCTCCAAGCTGGAGGGGATCAAGGCACCGTTCCCGCGCATTGACTACACCGACGCCGTGGCGACCCTCCAGCGGAAGGGCAGCAAGGTGACCTGGGGCGAGGACCTCGGGGCGGAGGACGAGGCATTGCTCGTGGCGGACTACGAGACGCCGATCTTCATCTGCAACTACCCGAAGGAGGCCAAGGCCTTCTATATGAAGGAGAACCCGGCCGACCCGCGCACCGTGCTGTGCGACGATATGCTGGCTCCCGAGGGCTACGGCGAAATCATCGGCGGCTCGCAGCGCGAGGACGACTACGACAAGCTCCTGCATCGCATCCACGAGGAGAAGCTGCCGGTGGAGGCCTACTCCTGGTACCTGGACCTGCGGAAGTACGGCACGTTCGTGCACTCGGGCTTCGGGCTCGGCCTCGAGCGCACGGTGGCCTGGATCTGCGGCTCGCCGCACATACGCGAGTGCATCCCCTTCCCGCGGCTCTTGAACCGCCTGCACCCATGACCATGCGCGACACGGTGCCGCCCACGACATGAGCGCGTCCTCGGAACTGCCCCGCAACGCCGGCCAGCCGCTCGACCTCGACGTCGTGCGCGCCATTCGCGTGAACAAGAGCGCGGCCGAGCGGCGCGCGGCGACGATCCCCACGCGGCGCACGGTGAAGAAGGAATGGCAGGCGGCGTGGCTGCTCAAGGCCATCACGCTGATGGACCTCACGACGCTGTCGGGCGATGACACGCCGGGCAACGTGAAGCGACTCTGCGCGAAGGCGCGTCGGCCGCTGCGCGATGACCTGCTCGAGCGGCTCGGCGCCACCGAGCTCGGCATTCGCGTCGGCGCCGTGTGCGTCTACCACCAGCTGGTGCCTACGGCGGTGGCCGCGCTCGAGGGGTCGGGGATTCCGGTGGCTGCGGTGTCCACCGGCTTTCCGGCTGGGCTCTCGCCCTTCGCGCAACGCCTCG
The DNA here is from genome assembly GCA_024710705.1 of Gemmatimonadaceae bacterium. Taxonomy (GTDB): domain Bacteria; phylum Gemmatimonadota; class Gemmatimonadetes; order Gemmatimonadales; family Gemmatimonadaceae; genus Pseudogemmatithrix. The sequence goes on from JANJUF010000051.1 coordinate 20,998, forward strand.
AGGAGATCCACCAGTCGGTGCGGGCTGGCGCGCAGGAGATCGACATCGTCATCACCCGCGCACACGTGCTGACGGGTGATTGGGAAGCGCTCTACGATGAGGTGAAGGCCTTCCGCGAGGCCTGCGGCGACGCGCACCTGAAGGCGATCCTCGCCACCGGCGAGCTGGCCACGCTCACCAACGTGGCGCGCGCGAGCTGGGTGGCCATGCAGGCGGGCGCCGATTTCATCAAGACGTCCACCGGGAAGGAAGCCACCAACGCGACGCTGCCGTTCTCGCTCGTGATGGTGCGCCAGATCCGCGAGTACGAACAGGCCACCGGCTTCAAGGTTGGCTACAAGCCCGCCGGTGGCATTCGCACCGCCAAGCAGTCGCTCGACTATCTCCTCCTGATGAAGGAGGAACTCGGTGACCGTTGGCTACAGCCCGACCTCTTCCGCTTTGGCGCCTCGAGCCTGCTGACCGACATCGAGCGCCAGTTGGAACACTTCGTGACGGGCCGCTATGCCGCGGCCCATCGCCACCCGATGCCCTGACCGCCGAGCGATCCATGGCCAGTGTTGCCGAGATCTTCAAGACGATGGACTACGGGCCGGCGCCCGAGAGCGACGCCGAGGCGCGGGCATGGCTCGCCCGACACGGGGGCAAGTTCGGGCATTTCGTGGACGGCGCCTTCACCAAGGTTGGCACCACGTTCGACGTCATCGATCCGAGTACGAATGCGCGACTCGCCAAGGTCACGCAGGGAACCACCAAGGACGTGGACGCTGCCGTCGCGGCGGCGCGAAAGGCCTTCACCAAGTGGTCCAAGCTCTCGGCCCACGAACGCGCCCGGCACCTCTACGCGCTGGCGCGGATGGTGCAGAAGCACTCGCGGCTGTTCGCGGTGGTGGAGTCCATGGACAACGGGAAGAGCATCCGCGAGACGCGCGACCTCGACATCCCGCTTGTGGCGAGGCATTTCTACCATCACGCCGGATGGGCGCAGCTCTTCCCCACGGAGTTCGCCGGCTACGCGCCGGTGGGCGTGGTGGGGCAGATCATTCCCTGGAACTTCCCGCTGTTGATGCTGGCGTGGAAGATCGCGCCGGCACTCGCGGCGGGGAACACGGTGGTGCTCAAGCCGGCGGAGTTCACGCCGCTGTCGGCGTTGCTCTTCGCCGAGTTGGCGCACGGGGCCGGCGTGCCGCCGGGCGTCATCAACATCATCACCGGCGACGGCCGCACGGGCGCCGCGCTGGTGGAGCACAAGGGCGTGGACAAGATCGCCTTCACGGGCTCCACCGATGTGGGACGCATCATCCGCAAGGCCACCGCGGGCAGCGGCAAGAAGCTCTCGCTCGAACTCGGCGGCAAGTCGCCGTTCATCGTGTACGATGACGCCGACCTCGATGGGGTGGTGGAAGGTGTCGTGGACGCCATCTGGTTCAACCAGGGGCAGGTCTGTTGCGCCGGCTCGCGCCTGCTGGTGCAGGAGGGCATCCACGACCGGTTGATCGAGAAGCTGCGCGTGCGGATGGAGAAGCTCCGCGTCGGCAGGCCGCTCGACAAGGCCGTGGACATGGGCGCGATCGTCGCGCCCGAGCAGCTGGAGCGCATCACCGCGCTGGTGAGGCAGGGGCAGGACGAGGGCGCCACGATGTGGCAGCCGAGCTGGGGCGTGCCCAAGAACGGCTGCTTCTACCCGCCCACGCTGTTCACGAACGTGGAGCCCGCGAGCACCATCGCGCAGGTGGAGATCTTCGGGCCGGTGCTGGTGGCCATGACCTTCCGCACGCCGGAAGAATCGGTGGCGCTGGCCAACAACACGCCGTTCGGCCTGGCGGCCAGCGTGTGGAGCGAGAACATCAATCTCGCGCTCGATATTGCGCCGAAGCTCAAGGCCGGCGTCGTGTGGATCAACGCTACGAATCTGTTTGATGCCGCCGCCGGCTTCGGCGGATACCGCGAATCAGGCTTTGGGCGAGAGGGTGGCCGCGAAGGGATGTTTGAGTATGTGAAGCGGGACGGAAGACGGAGGACGGAAGGATCGCGAGCGGTGAAATCCGTGCGCGCGTCGAAACCTTCCAAGGGCACTCCTTCCGTCTCCCGTCTTCCGTCTGATGTCGGTGTCGACCGCACCCCCAAGCTCTTCATCGGCGGCAAGCAGGCTCGCCCGGACTCTGGCTACTCTCGCGTGATCCTCGGCCCCACGGGCCAGCGCGTGGGCGAGGTGGGCGAGGGCAATCGCAAGGACATCCGCAACGCGGTGGAAGCGGCGCATGCTGCGGCCAAGGGATGGTCGCGGAGCACCGCGCACCTTCGCGCGCAGATTCTCTACTACATTGGCGAGAACCTCGATGCGCGCGCGGCGGAGTTCGCGGCGCGCCTGCGTGCGATGACGGGGGTGACCGCTTCGCAGGCCAACGCCGAGGTCCAGGCGAGTGTGGCGCGCCTGTTCAGCTACGGCGCCTGGGCCGACAAGTGGGACGGCGCCGTGCACAGCGTGCCGATTCGCGGCGTGGCACTGCAGATGAATGAGCCGATCGGGGTGGTCGCCGTGGCGGCGCCCAATGAAGCGCCGCTGCTCGGGTTCATCTCGGCTATCGCTCCGCTGATTGCCACCGCGAACAGCGTGGTGGTGGTGCCCAGCGAACCCCACCCGCTCTCGGCGACCGATCTCTACACGGTGTTCGAGAGCTCGGACCTGCCGGGCGGCGTGGTCAACATCGTCACCGGCGCGAAGGACGTGCTGGCGAAGACGCTTGCCGAGCACGATGACGTGGAAGGCATGTGGTACTGGGGCTCGCGCGATGGCGTGAAGGCCGTGGAGTTCGCTTCGGCGCACAACATGAAGCGCACGTGGTGCCATGCCGGCGCCGTGGACTGGGCCGACGCCAACGAGGGCGAAGGCCGCGAGTACCTCCGCGAGGCCACGCAGGTGAAGAACATCTGGATCCCGTACGGCGAGTAGCGGCGCCTTCGTGGTGAATGCAGTTAAGGCGAGCGCCACAGAGGGTAGAGGCGGACCAGCGGCTGCCCTTCGCCGGTGTCCACGTACTTGCCCAGCACGTAGTCGCGTCCGATCTCGAAGACCTGGAGGGCACGCGGCATTGCGACCGTGGCGACGTGGCGGCCATCGGGGCCGAAAACTTGCCACTCTGCCGTGGCGGAGGCAGGCGGCGTGTACGCGCGCACCCAGACGTGGTCGTCCGCGTCCACCACGAGTGCAGTGTAGGCGGCGTGGGTCGCGGGATAGGTGATTCCCGCCGATTCCCGCTCCATTGACGCGCGCTCCGACTCGCCGCGCTCGGCCACATAGCGCTCGATGCGATCTCGGATGTCCTCGGGCGTGACCGGTTGCAGAGCGGCCGCGAGGTGGATCGGGTCGAGTGGCGTGCCGTCGAGGGCGTAGACTCGCAGCGTAAACGTGTCGCCGCTCCCCACATAGATCCGCTCGCGACCGACGCCGATCACCGGCTGGCGGCCGAAGGGCAGGGGCATCGTGCCGACGAATCGTCCGTTGTGGGTCTGTCCCCAGCGTTCGGACGAGGGGACCGAGTCGAAGACCACCGCCGGCCCGTCCGGTGTCGCGGTGGTCCACGCGGGCACCGTGTCCCGGTGAGTGCCCACCTGCGGCCGGCTGCGTGCGCCCCAGGCGAGATGCGCAAAGCGGCCGGCGGCGTTGCAGGCGGAGGCGTACGGCGCCTGCCGTCCCTCCGGGATCGCGAAGCGGAACTCGCGCAGGTAGGTGCCTTCCAGTGAGAAGACGGAGACGCGCCGGCCGTCGATGTCGTACGTCAGGATCTCGTCGCCGCATCGAAAGAGCGTGGCGAGGTAGGTAATCTCCCCGGGGCCCGCGCCGTTTCGTGCGATCCGTGACTCGAGTGAGGCGTCGGCGCGGAAGATCCGGAGTGGCGTCTCGCCGAGGTCGGCGACGATGATGCGGCCGTCGGCGAGCCGAGTGGCGCCGGTCACGCGGGTGAGGAGGGCCTCGGGGCGCTCGTCGCGGCCGATGGTGATCGTGGCGGAGTCGAGGGACCAGGTCTTGGTTCCAGACTCGACTCGCGCCGCGTCGGGCGCGCAGGCCGTGAGCGCGATGGCAGCCAGGCCAGATATCCGTGCCACCATCGTGGTCGTCATTCGCATCGTCAGACTACCGGGTCAGTGGTGAGCGGTGGTCGGCCCGAGGCCGTGCGCGACACCGCCCGATAGCGCTCGAGGTATCGCGTCGCCCAGCCCGCGAACCTGCCCCGCGCCAGCTCGACCCGGGCCGTGCGCATCAGCCCCACCAGATAGTGCACGTTGTGCAGCGAGAGCAGGCGCAGCCCCAGCATCTCCTCGGCATTGAACAGATGCCGCAGGTAGGCCCGGTCATACCGCGCGCAGGTGTGGCAATCGCAGTCCTCCACCAGCGGCCGCTTGTCGAAGCGATGGTCCGCGCGCTTGATCTGCACGGTCCCGTCCGGTGTGAACGCCGTGCCGTGCCGCCCCATGCGCGTCGGTACCACGCAGTCGAACAGGTCCACACCGCGCGCCACGCTCTCCACCAGGTCGTCGGGGAACCCCACGCCCATCAGGTAGCGCGGCTTGTCGCGCGGCAGCTCGGGATCGCAGACGTCAATCGTCGCGTACATGTCCGCCTTGGCTTCGCCCACCGAGAGTCCGCCGATGGCGATGCCGTGCCAATCGCCGGCCTGCCGGATGCCGCGCACCGAGTTGCGCCGGAGCTCGGCGTGGATGCCGCCTTGCACGATGGGAAACAGTGCCTGCGTCGGGGCCTGCCGCTCGGCTTCCGCGTCCGTGAAGAGCGCCGGCGCGCCGGGCACCATCTCGATGCGGGCCAGCGGGGCGCGCCCCTCGCGCCCGAGGCGCTCGAACTCCGCGCGGCACCGGTCCAGCCAACGCAGGGAACGTTCCATCGCGGCCTGCGACGCGCCAAAGTCGGATTTCCCCTCGATCAACTCGTCCAACTGCATGATCACATCCGCCCCGAGATTGCGCTCAATGCGCATCACGGCCTCCGGCGTGTAATCGTGCAGCGAGCCATCGAGATGCGACCGGAACTCGATGCCTTGCTCGCGCACGGTGCGGTGCTTGCTGAGCGAAAAGACCTGGAAGCCCCCGGAATCGGTGAGCATCGGTCCCTGCCACCGCGCGAACGCATGAAGGCCGCCGAGTGCGCGGACGGCGGTGTCGCCGGGGCGGAGGTAGAGGTGGTAGGCATTGGAGAGCACCATCTCGGCGCCGGTGGCCTCGACCTCCTCCACCGACAGCCCTTTGATGGTCGCGTGCGTTCCGACCGGCATGAACGCCGGCGTCTCGACCATGCCGTGCGGGGTGCGGAACCACCCGCGACGAGCTGATCCCTGGGCGTCCGCGGTGTGGAATCCGAACTCGGGGAGCGACGCCACCTCCGGCGGCGTCGCCATTGCGGGCCGATCGCTCACGCCGATTCCCCGCGCTTCACTTCATCCCAGAGTTCGTCGAGCTTCTCGAGTCCGGCCGTGCGCACATCCACGTTGCGCACCACCGCCAGCTGCTCCACCTGCTCGAAGCGCCGTTGGAACTTCGCGTTGGCACCATCGAGCGCGAGGGCCGGATGCACGCCCGCTTTCCGACAGAGGTTCACCACGCTGAAGAGCAGGTCGCCGAGTTCCTCGGCGAGCTTGGCGTGCCGCGGGTTCGCACTCGGCACCCCGTGGGTGTCGAACTGCGCCCCGTCCGCAGCGACCTGCGCGCGTACCTCGCCGAGTTCCTCGGCCACTTTCTCCAGCGGACCCTGCACGTCCGGCCAATCGAAGCCCACGCCGGCGGCGCGCTCCTGCAGCCGATGCGCTCGGTGCAGGGCAGGGAGCCCGTGCGGCAATCCGTCCGCCAGCGACCGGCGCGACTTGGCTTTCATCTGTTCCCAGGGCGTGCGCTCCGTCTCGCTGCCATACAGCCACGGATGCCGTCGCGTCATCTTGCCCACCAGGGAGCCCGCTACCTGTTCCGGGCCAAATGCCCCGCGCTCCTCGGCAATCACGGCGTGGAAGAGCACCTGGAGCAACACGTCCCCGAGTTCGCCGCAGATCGCGGCGTCATCGCCCTCACGGAGCGCGTCGTCGAGCTCGTGCATCTCCTCGTTGAGGTAGGGACGGAGCGACTCGTGCGTCTGGGCCCGATCCCACGCATCGCGGGCGCGGAGATCGCGCATGATGGCGAGCGCATCTTCAAGCGTGGCTTTGTCTTGCATCGCGTTTTCGGCTCCGGTACACTTCGGGTTCCTGATGCCCACCCAATCTAGTTCGGAGACGAAGCCCCGCGCGTGGGTCGAGGTGGACCTCGCGGCCATCCTGCGCAACGCCAAGGCGCTCGAGCGCCAGACGCGCACCCGGCTCCTGCCCATGGTGAAAGCGGACGCGTACGGCCTCGGGGCGGTGCCCGTGGCGCGCGCCCTCGACGCGCTGGATCCCATCGCCTTCGGGGTCTCCAGCATCGTCGAGGGTGAGGAGTTGCGGCGCGCCGGCATCCAGCGCCCGGTCGTCGTGTTCACGCCGACGCTCCCGCGCGACTTGGACCGGCTCCGCCATGCGAAGCTCACGCCGACCCTCGCCTCGCCGGAGGGGATTGCCCGTTGGACCGCGCTAGGCGGTGGACCCTGGCACCTCGCGATCGAGACGGGCATGCACCGCGCTGGCATCGCGTGGGACGCTGTCGGCGGATTGGCCGCGGCCGTGCAGGCCGAGCCCCCCGAGGGGGCATTCACTCACTTCCACTCGGCCGAGCTCGACAATCAGTCGCTGAGCCTGCAGGAGGAGCGGTTCCGTGTCGCGCTCGACGCCCTGCCGCTCCGTCCTCGCGTGCTTCACACCGAGAACAGCGCGGCAGCAGTGCGCCGCCACCCGTCGCCCTGGGACTGCATTCGGCCCGGCGTCTTCCTCTATGGCGTGGGCAGCGGCCCCACGGCGGCGCTGCAGCCGGAGCCGGTGGTTCACCTGCGCGCCCAAGTGGTGGAGTTGCGCATCGTGCCCGACGGCGAGACGGTGAGTTACGACGCCACGTGGGTGGCGCGAGGGGCGCGCCGCATCGCCACCGTCGCGGTGGGCTACGGCGACGGCTATCGGCGGCATCTCGGCAACGTGGGCAAGGCCCTTGTCGGCGGCGGCATCGCGCCCGTGGTGGGCGTGGTGACCATGGACATGCTGATGATCGACGCGACGGGTCTTCCTTGCGAGGAGGGCGACGTCGTGACCCTGCTGGGCCGCAGCGGGGAACACCTGCTCAGCGCCGAAGCGGTGGCGGAGATGGGCCACCTCTCGCCGTATGAGCTGCTCACTGGGCTTCGGCAGCGGCTGCCGCGCACGTATGTGGGCGGGGCGTGATGGCGAGGCGCGCGGTCATCCTCGTGCTCGATGGCGTCGGTATCGGTGCGGCGCACGACGTCGCGGCCTACGGTGACGAAGGCTCCGATACGCTCGGCAACGTGGCCCGCGCGGTGGGTGGGCTCCTCGTTCCCAATCTCGCGCGACTGGGGCTCGGACGCATCCGACCGCTGTTCGGCGTGCCGGACGTGGCCGCCCCGAGCGGCGCCTGGGGCCTGCTCGAGCCGCGCAGCGCCGGCAAGGACAGCACCACCGGGCATTGGGAGATAGCCGGCGTGCATCTTGCGCGGCCCTTCCCGACGTATCCGCATGGCTTTCCCCAGGAGTTGCTCACCGAGTTCTCGCGGCGCACCGGGCGGGGGGTGATAGGCAACGTGGTCGGGAGCGGCACGAAGGTGCTCGACGACTTCGGGGCCGAGCACCAGCGCACGGGGAGCTGGATCGTCTACACCTCGGCCGACTCCGTCTTCCAGGTGGCAGCGCACGAGGACACGGTCCCGCTGGCGGAACTGTACGCGGCCTGCGCCACGGCGCGCGAGATGCTCGTGCCCCCACACGATGCGTCGCGCGTCATCGCCCGTCCGTTTGCTGGTCGCCCCGGGGCGTGGGTGCGCACGGCGAACCGTCGCGACTACTCGATCGTGCCTCCCGAAGAGACCCTTCTCGATGCGCTCCAGGCGGCGGGAATCGAGCGGACAGGGGTCGGGAAGGTGGATGATCTCTTCGCCCGCCGGGGGCTGGAGGGAGGCCACACGTCGGGGAACGCCGAGGGGATTCGCCGGATTCTCGAGTGGCTTCGTCGCGGACCGGATGGGTTGTTGTTCGCCAACCTTGTAGATTTCGACCAGGCCTACGGGCACCGGAACGATGTTCCGGGGTTCCACCAAGCACTGCGCGACTTCGACGCCGCGCTCCCTGAGATCATCGCCGCCCTCCGCGAGGACGACCTGTTGTTCATCACGGCCGACCACGGCAACGACCCGACCACGCCCTCCAGCGACCACGCCCGCGAGAATGTCCCGCTGCTCGTCGCGGGTCCGCGCGTGCGTCCGGTGGACCTTGGCCGGCGACCGACGTTCTCCGATCTGGGGGCCACGGTGGCCGACTGGTTCGGCATCGGCTTCCGCGGCCGCGGGACCTCGTTCCTTCCGGCGTTGCTCGACTGATGGCCACGCTGCCGCGCGAGGAGGAGTTGACGACGCGCGCGCGCGCCGCGCAGGCGCGTGCCTACGCGCCGTACTCCCAGTTCCACGTGGGCGCGGCGCTGCTCTGCGCCGACGGGACGATCGTTGACGGCTGCAACGTCGAGAACGCCTCGTATCCCGCCGGGACCTGCGCCGAGCGGGTCGCGCTCGGCGCCGCGGTGGTGGCCGGGCATCGGCAGTTCGTCGCCGTGGCCATCGCCACCGACGCCCCCGAGGGCACGCCGCCCTGCGGCATCTGTCGGCAGGCGCTCGCCGAGTTCGCACCGACGCTGGCGGTGGTTGCCATCGCCAAGGACGGCCGCCGCGTCCGCTGGACGCTGGATTCGCTCCTGCCGTTCCCATTCACGCCTTCATCGCTCGAGACCTGATGTTTCGCCGTTCCGCTCGCCTGTGGTCGTTGCTGGCCTTTCCGGCCCTCTTCGCGGTTGCCGCGTGCACCGAGGATCTCGAGACCGGGGCCGTCTGCCCGACGCTCTGCCCGGGGCAGGGCGTCGACGTCTTCGACACGATCCTGACGCCCGCCTACGTCTACGACTCGACCCTCGTCGGCTATCCCACGCAGGGCCTCGAGAACCCGCTCTTCCTCGCCGCCCGCGGGGATTCACTCGACGTGCGGACGGTCATCCGCTTCGACACGCTCCAGCGCTTCTTCCGGCCAACGCCGGCCGACACGCTGCGTCCGATCACCGACGTCGATTCGGCCTATCTCTCCGTCATCATGCGGGCCGACGGATTGCCGACGCCGGGCACCTTCTTCGTGGACGTCTACGATGTCGACGATGCGGCGATTTCGGATACGATCCTGTCGGAGATCGTGCCCTTGTTCACGCCGGCACGATTGATGGGCACCTACGAGGGCGACTCGACGCTCACCGACTCCGTGCGCGTGCGGATCCCGCTGGACTCGGCCTACCTGCGGGCCATCATCCAGGACCCGGACCGGCGGCTGCGGCTCGGCCTGCAGGTGCGCAGCGCCGATGCCGTCCAGCTCCGCATCACGCCGTTCACGCTCGGCGTCGACGCGGGCCCCTTCGTCGAGTACCGCGTGTCACCGGACGAGATTGTCGGCCGTGTCGGGCCGCTCCAGCCCTACTCGGAGACGCCGACCACGCCGTTGATTGTCGCCGACGATCTCACCGACTACATCGTCGTGGTCAATGCGCCCGGGACCGTGGCGAGCGGCCGCTTCTCCGTGGGCGGATTCCCGGGGACCCGGGCATACCTGCGTTTTGACCTGCCGCGGTGGCTGACCGACTCGGTGGGCGTGCTGAAGGCCGAACTCGAGATGGTGCAGGATCCCGTGCGCGGGATGTCCGACGCGGACACGGTCACGCTGAACACCCACCTCGTGCTCGCGGGGTATCCAATCACCGAGGAACGCCGCGCGGCCACGCTCCTCTCGCCCCCGGATATCTTCACGTTGCCATTGCGCGTCGTGCCCAGTGACAGCGGGCAGAAGCGGCTGTCCATGGGCGGCCTCGTCCGTCAGTGGCGGACCTTCGATGGCGTGCAGTTCATCCCTACCGCCATCGTGTTCCGTAGCGCCGTGGAAGGCACGTCGCCGGCTACGGTGCGCTTCTTCGGCTTCGACGCGGCCGATCCGGCCCTGCGGCCGCGGCTCCGCGTGAGCTACACGCCAAACGTGATCTTCGGTCGCCCGTAATGACACACTCCGGTTATTCCCGTCTGGGCGCGTTGGCGCTGCTCGCGCTCCTCGCCAGCGGCACGGTCGCCGCGCAGGGGACGGTCGGCGGCCAAGGCTTTGGCTATCCCACGGGCCAGATGTCGGGTGGCGTGCTCGGATCGGGCGGAGCCGGGGCCGAGAGCGACCCGAACTCGGCCATCAATCCGGCGGCGATTGCGCAGCCGAACCGGTTCTCGCTGATGCTGCAGTTCGAGCCCGAGACCCGACGCACCAGTGCCGGAGGGCGCAGCGATGCCGCGTCCATCGTGCGCTTCCCCGCCTTCATGGCGACCGGGGCGTTCAAGCGCTTCGTAGGCGCGGTCGGAGTCACCAGCGTGCTCGACCGCACCTGGACCAACAGCTATGCCGACAGCCTGCTCATCGATGGCAACTGGATCCCGACCACGGTCACCGCGCGCAGCGAAGGCGCGTTGAGCGACGTACGCGCGGCGGCGAGCTACTTCGTGAATCGCCGCCTCCAGGTCGGCGTCGGCCTGCACGGCATGACCGGCGAGAACCGGACGGGGCTCACCTACGCCTTCGCCGACACCTCCGGCGTCGGCGCCATCGTCCAGTCCGCGGATTATTCGTTCAACGGCGCGGCGATGTCGTTCGGCATCGTCTCGGAGCCGAAGGACGGCCTGCAGATCTCGGCGTCCATGCGCTCGGGTGGAGCGCTGGTGCTTGAGCGCTCAGGCGCCGAGGTGGGGGCTGCCGACGTGCCCATCCGCTTCGGCGTTGGCATCACGTGGGCGGCGATCCCGGGCCTGGCGCTCAGTGCCCGCCTCGACCAAACGCGATGGAGCGACCTGGAGGGATTGGGGAGCGCGCAGGTTTCGCTCTTCGATGCTACCGAAGTCGCGGTGGGCGCCGATGTGTTGGGGCCGAGGATCGGTCCCGTGAACTCGGCAGTCCGTGTGGGGCTTCGCGACAGGACTCTTCCCTTCGGGCTCGCAGGCAACGCCGTGAAGGAGCGCATCTGGGCGTTCGGCCTTGGACTTCCCGTGTCGCGCGGGCGTGCACAAGTCGATCTCGCACTGCAGCGCGCCACCCGCACGGCGCCCGGCGCGTCCGAGAAGGCCTGGCTCCTCACGGTCGGGCTCGGCATCAGGCCCTGACCGCCACGATGGAGCCCTCGGCCCCCGCCACCCCGACGACCACGGTCCTCGTCGCGGATGACGTCGAGGCCAACGTCGAGTTGCTGCGCGACCAACTGGCGCCCATCGGCTGCAGCATCCTCCACGCCACCGACGGTCCGGCAGCGCTGGCGATGGCCGCACATCAGCGCCCGGACCTTTGCATTCTCGACATCTCGATGCCCGCCGGGGACCTCGGCGTGTCCGACCGTGAGGCGGGATTCGAAGTCTGCCGCCGGCTGAAGCGCGATCCGCGCACGGCGCGAATCCCGGTGATCTTCGTGTCGGCCCTCAACGAGGCCGGCGATCGCATCAAGGCAATCGAGTCGGGCGGCGATGACTTCCTGCTCAAGCCGCACAACCGACACGTGCTGGGCGCCCGCGTGCGATCGCTGCTCAAGCTCAAGGGGGCCACCGACGCGCTCGAGGAGTCGCTGCGCCGCCTGCGCGAGATGCAGCGGGAGCGCGATGATCTCACGCGGATGGTGGTGCACGACCTCAAGACCCCGCTCACGTCGATGTTGGCCACGCTCGAGATGCTGCGTGACGGCGACTTCGGGCCGCTCGCCGACCGCGCCGCCCGAGCGCTCTCGGACGTCGAGGGCAAGGCCGAGGATCTGCTGGGGCTGATCCACAACCTCCTCGACGTCACGCGCGCGGAGCAGAAGCCCCTCGTGCTCGCTCCGGAGCCCATCGCCCCGGCGGCCTTCCTGGCCGAGCTCCAGTACGACTGGGCCCTGCGCTTCCGCCAGGAGCAGACGGCGACGGCCATCGAAGTGGCCGACGACGCCCCCGTCTTCTCGGCCGACAAGGCGTTGCTGAAGCGCGTCTTCTCGAACCTCATCCAGAACGCCATCACCCACTCGCCGATGCCGGTGCGGCTCACGTTGGCGGCGCGGCGCGATGGGACGGGCATCCTCTTCACGGTGGCCGACGACGGGCCGGGGATTCCCGCCGAGTACCAGGAGACCATCTTCGCGCAGTTCACGCAACTGAGCGTGCCCAACGCGCCGCGGGTGTTCTCCAGCGGCCTCGGCTTGGCCTTCTGCCGCGTGGCGATGGAATCGCACGGGGGGAGGATCTCCGTCCGCAGCGAGGGCCAGGGGAGTACGTTCTCGCTCTGGCTCCCGGTCGGCGCCGCGGCCTGATGGCATCGCTTATCTTTCGGCCATGAGCACGCGTCCCGCTCCTACCGTCTATATCGAGACCTACGGCTGCCAGATGAACGTCAGCGATTCCGAGCTGATGTACGGGCGTCTGGAGGCCGAGGGCTACGTGTCGGTGGATGGTCCGAACGGCGCCGACGTGGTGCTCGTGAACACCTGCGCCATCCGTGAGAACGCCGAGCAGCGGGTGATCGGACGCTTGGGCGAACTGCGGCGCGACCTCAAGCCGGGCGCGGTGCTCGGCGTGACGGGCTGCATGGCCCAGCGCCTCGGCCCGCGCCTGCTGGAGACCGACACGCGCGTCCAGTTGGTGGTGGGGCCCGATGCCTATCGCTCGCTGCCGTCGATGATCGAGAGCGCCCGCAACGGCGAACGGTTCAGCGCCACCGACTTCGACCTCGAGGAGCACTACGAGGACTTCACGGCCCGTCGCTTCGAGGGCGTCAAGGCGTGGATCCCCGTCCAGCGCGGCTGTGACTATCGTTGCACGTACTGCATCGTGCCCACCACGCGTGGTCCCGAGCGCTCGCGCAAGCTGGCCGATGTGGTTCGCGAGACGGCCGAGGTGGCGCAGCGCGGCATCAGCGAGGTGGTGCTGCTCGGCCAGACGGTGAACTCGTATCACGACGGCACGCACGACTTCGCCGACCTGTTGCGGGCGGTGGGCGCGGTGGACGGGATCCGCCGCGTGCGCTACACGAGCCCGCACCCGAACGACTTTTCGGACCGCGTCATCGCCGCGATGGCCGAGACGCCGACCGTGTGCGAGCATGTGCACCTGCCGATGCAGAGCGGATCCACGTCCATGCTTAAGCGAATGCTCCGCCGCTACTCGCGCGAGGAGTACCTGGAATGCGTGGCACGCCTGCGCACGGCCATGCCGGGCCTCGGGCTCACCACCGACATCATCGTCGGCTTCCCGGGCGAGACCGATGAAGAGTTCGCCGACACGCTTTCGCTCTGCCGCGAGGTGCGCTTCGACGATGCCTTCACCTTCAAGTTCTCGGCCCGCGAGGGGACGCCGGCCACGCGCATGCCGCCGGAATGGACGATCCCGCAGGACGTGATGGACGCGCGGTATGACGCGTTGGTCGCCACCGTCCGTGGCATCTCGCGTGAGAAGAATCTCCGCCGGCTGGGCGAGCGGATGGAGGTGCTGGTGGAGAAGGAGGCGCGGAAGGGCGAACTCTTCCAGGCGCGCTCGCGCGACTTCAAGACCGTGCTCGTGCCGGGCACGCCCGCGAGCATCGGGGCCTACCTCACGGTGGAGCTCACGGGGACGACGGGCGCGACGTTCACGGGGACGCCGGTGCAGGAGCGACTCCCGCTGCCGATGGCGGGGTAGCAACACTTCAGGCGGTACAATGATGCCAGGAGGGGCGCGCCGGGCGAGCAGGATGCCGAGCGATGCCCCTCCTCTTCGTTGGCGGCGTAGCGTGGGTGGCGGGCACGGCGCTCGGGTTGCTCGGCGCGGTTGGCGCCGCGGGGCTGCTGGGTGTGGCAGCGCTCGGTGGCGTGGCCCTGCTGCGTGCGGCCCGTGGCACGGTCCCGACCGAGCGCTGGGAGACGGGCGCGGCACTGGCGTTGCTCTTCGGGGCCGGACTTTCGCTTGGCGGCGACCTCGCCCGGGCCGACGCCGCCTGCGCCGTGGCCGCGCGCACTGCGCGCACCTGGGACGTGCAGTTGCTCGCGGATGCCGCGCCGGGGAGCTTCGTGCGCGCGACGCTGGAATCGTGTGCGCTGACGGTGGCGCTGGCCGTGCGGCGCGGCGAGGCGCCCGCCGGCAGCATCGTGCAGGTGACGCGCGCCGAGCTGTCGGAGAGCGAGCGCGGCATCCTGCTGCGCGATGCGGTGCTCGCGCCGCGCCGGCCACCGGGCCCCCTGGCGCGGTGGCGCTCGCGTGTGGCCCGGCAGCTCGACGCCCGCTTCGGCGATGACGCGCCACTTGTGCGCGCGCTCCTCATCGCCGACACCCGCGGACTCGCCCCCGAGCTCCGCGAGCGCTACACCGACGCCGGGTTGGTGCACGTGCTCTCCATCTCCGGCATGCACGTGGGCATCATCGGCGGCGCGCTCTTGCTGTTGGTGGAGGCGTTGCGACTCCCCACCGCGATCGGACGGCTGGCGGCCGTCGGCATCACGGTCGTGTATGTGCTGGCCATCGGGGCACCGCCGCCGGCGGTGCGGAGCGCCGCCCTCTTCACGGCCCTGAACATCGGCCGGATCCTGCAACGCCCGGTGCAGGTGTGGGCCACGTTCGCCCTCGGCGCGCTCGTGCCGTTGGTGGAGCCGCGCACCGTGCTGAACCTCGGATGGCAACTCTCGGTGGCAGGATACGCGGCGGTGATCGTGTCCGGCCAGTTCGCGCGTCGGGTGGTTCCGGAGTCGTGGCGTGGATGGCGCGCGCGCCTGGCTGGCGAACTCATCACCGGCGTGCTGACCACGCTGGCCACGGCGCCCCCGGTGGCCTGGCACTTCGGGCGGCTCAGCCTCGTGTCGCCGATCAGTAACGTGCTTGCCGGTCCGATCGTGGCGCTGTTGCAGCCCACGCTCTTCGCGGCCATGCTGCTGCCTGGGGCGTGGGGCGCCGACCTGACGGCCGACGCGTCGCGGCCGATGCTCCGGGCGCTGGACGCGGTGGCGGCGGGGGCGGCATCGCTCCCCGGTGCAGCGGTGGTGGTGGCGCCCACGGCGCTCGCGGCCCTCGTGAGCGTCGTGGGCGTGGTGGCCCTGCTCGCGGCGGCGTGGCGGCGGCACTGGGCGGCGCCGACGGCGGTCGCTGGCGCGGCGCTGGCGCTGCTGCTGTGGATTCCGGCCCCACGGTTGGCGGCATCGGGGGAGATGGAGTTGCATCTCATCGACGTGGGGCAGGGCGATGCCGTGGCACTGCGCACGCCGCGCGGCCGATGGATCCTCATTGATGCCGGTCGCACTTGGAGTTCCGGTGACGCCGGACGCGCGACGGTGATTCCCTACCTCCGCCGCGTGGGTGGGCCCTTGGCGCTCTTCATCCTCTCGCACCCGCACGCCGACCATGTGGGTGGGGCGGCCAGTGTCGTGCGCGCCCTGCGCCCAGCCGAGCTGCGCGACGCGGCCTTCGTGGCGGGGAGCGCATCGTATCGGGCCATGCTGGAGGCGGTGGCGCAGGTCGGCGCACGATGGCAGCGCGTGCGTCCCGGGGAGCGACTGGAGTTCGATGGCGTCACGCTCGAATTCCTCGCACCCGACTCGGCGTGGACCGTGTCGCTCGACGATCCCAACGCGGCCAGTACGATCGTGCGGGCGCGCTACGGCGCCGTGAGCGCCCTGCTCACCGGCGACGCCGAAGCCGAGGAGGAGGGCTGGCTGCTCGACCGTGATCCTGGTGCCGTGCGCGCGACCATCCTGAAAGTGGGGCACCACGGCTCGCGCACGAGCACGACGCCGGCCTTTCTCGAGGCCGTCGGTCCGCGCGTGGCGGTTGTGTCGGTGGGGGCGGGGAACGGCTATGGCCACCCGAACCCCGAGGTGATGGCGCGACTCACCGCGCGCGGCGCGACCGTGCTCCGCACCGACCAGCTCGGGACGCTCGTACTCCGCACCGACGGCGAGCGCATCGGCGTCGAGGCCGGCGGGCACCGCTGGGAGATCCGCGACCCATTGCCTCCACCGTAGGAACCCGGCCACCTTTGGAGGGTCGCGCCACACTCTCTCTCGCCGCCCTCCGGAACGTGGTCAACTATACCGATACCTCGGTCGTCACGATCGAGCGCTACATCATCGAGCAGGAGCGTCGTTTCCCGGATGCCACGGGCGATCTCTCCGGCATCCTCTACGACCTCGCCCTGGCGAGCAAGATCATCGCCAACAAGGTGCGGTTGGCCGGTCTCGTGGACATCCTCGGCGGGCACGGCACGGAGAACGTGCAGGGCGAGGCGCAGCAGAAGCTCGACGTTATCGCCAACGACATCATCGTCAAGGCGATGGACCACGGCGGTCGGCTCTGCACGATGGCGTCGGAGGAGCAGGAGGGCCTGATCCCGATTCCCGAGCAGTTCCGGCGCGGGAAGTACGTGCTGCTCTTCGATCCCCTCGACGGGTCGTCGAACATCGATGTGAATGTGCCCGTGGGCACGATCTTCTCGGTGCTGCGCAAGGTCACCGAGGGCGAGGAGGGCCAGATGGCCGACGCCCTGCAACCGGGGATGAAGCAGGTGGCGGCCGGCTACGTGAACTACGGGTCGAGCACCATGCTCGTGTACACCACCGGGCGCGGGGTGCACGGATTCACGCTCGATCCGTCCATTGGCGAGTTCCTGCTGTCGCATCCGAACATGCGGATCCCCGAGCAGGGCCGGTACTTGAGCGTGAACGACGCGTACGAGCAGCATTGGGAGGAGAACGTCCGGGCCCTGATGCGCCGGTACCGCGGCCTCGACGGCCAGCGCAAGGCGATGAACGTGCGCTACGTGGGTTCACTGGTGGCCGACTTCCATCGCAACCTACTCGGCGGCGGGCTCTTCGCGTATCCGGCCAACACCAAGAGTCCCAACGGCAAGCTGCGCCTGCTCTACGAGTGCAACCCGCTGGCCTTCATCGCCGAGCAGGCGGGCGGTGCGGCGATCGACGGCCAGCAGCGCATCCTCGACATCCAGCCGACCTCGTTGCATCAGCGCACGCCCTACTTCGTCGGCTCCAAGGCCGACGTCGAGATCGCGTCCGAGATGCTCGCGAAGGGCTGAGCGCGGTGAGCGAACGCAAGCGGCCCGCTGGCGCGGGCGAGCGGCTCTCGCCGTCGGGCATCCCGATTGCGCCGGTGTATCGCCCGGCCAGCGTCGATGCGACCTACGCCGAGAAGCTTGGGGATCCGGGGGCGTTTCCCTTCACGCGCGGCGTGCAGCCGACGATGTATCGCGGTCGCCTCTGGACCATGCGGCAGTACGCCGGCTTCGGCAGCGCGCAGGAGACGAACACGCGCTTCAAGCTGCTGTTGGAGGCGGGACAGACCGGCATCTCCACCGCGTTCGACCTGCCCACGCAGATGGGGATGGACTCCGACTCGCCGCGCGCCCTCGGTGAAGTCGGGCGGGTGGGCGTCGCGATTGACACCGTCGAGGACATGCACGCGCTCCTCGCCGACCTGCCGCTCGACCAGGTCTCCACCTCGATGACGATCAACGCGACGGCGTCAGTGCTGCTCGCGATGTACATCGTGGTCGCCGAGGAGCGCGGCATCCCGCGGGCCACGCTCAGCGGGACGATCCAGAATGACATCCTGAAGGAGTACATCGCCCGCGGGACGTACGTCTTTCCGCCGGAGCCGTCATTGGCGTTGATTGCCGAGACCTTCCGGTTCTGCGCGGCCGAGGTGCCGAGCTTCAATCCCATCTCGATCTCGGGCTATCACATCCGGGAAGCCGGGGCGACGGCGGTGCAGGAGCTGGCCTTCACGTTCGCCAACGCGTTGGCCTATGTGCAGCGGGCCATCGACGCCGGCCTCAAGGTGGACGACTTCGCGCCACGCCTGAGCTTCTTCTTCGCCTGCCACAACGATCTCTTCGAGGAGGTCGCCAAGTTCCGGGCCGCGCGCCGCATTTGGGCCACGCTGATGCGCGCACGGTTCGGGGCCAGCGACGCCTCGTGCAAGTTGCGTTTTCACACGCAGACCGGCGGCGTGACGCTGATGGCGCAGCAGCCGCTCAACAACGTGGTGCGGGTGACGGTGCAGACGCTGGCGGCCACGCTCGGGGGCACGCAGTCGCTGCATACCAACGGCTATGACGAAGCCTTGGCGCTGCCCACGGCCGAGGCGGCCACGCTGGCACTGCGCACGCAGCAGATCGTCGCGCACGAGAGTGGCGTGGCGCAGACCGTGGATCCACTTGCCGGGAGCTATTACGTGGAGGCGCTCACTGACGAGGTGGAGCGCCGCGCTCTCGAACAGTTGGCCACGGTCGAGGAACTCGGCGGGTCAGCGGCGGCCATCGACGCACGGTTCTTCCAGGAGGAAATTGGGCGCTCCGCCTATGAGTTCCAGCTCGCCGTGGAGCAGGGCAGTACGGTGATCGTCGGCGTCAACGCGTTCGCCGATGGCGAGGAGCCGCCAATCATCCCGGCGCCGGACTATAGCGCGCTGGAGCGGGGACAGCGGGACCGGCTGGCGGCCGTGAAGTCCGCGCGCGACCCGGCGCGCGTGGAGGCATCCTTGGCCGCGATTCGCGCCGCGGCACCGGCCTACGCCACGCCCGATGCGGCCCGAGTCGCGCTGATGCCGCTCATCATCGACGCGGTGAAGGCCCGGGCGACGGTCGGGGAGATCTCAGACGTCCTGCGTGCGGTCTGGGGCGAGTACCGACCCGGCTGAGCCGATGGCTTGAATGGCGTATGGACGGGCGCTAAGTTTAACGGGTTCCACACGTTACGCCACGTCACACCAGGCCATGCCAACCTACGAGTACCGCTGCCCCCAGGGGCACGACTTCGAGGACTTCGTCCTCAAGATCAGCGAAGCGAAGCCCGAACTCCCATGCCCGACCTGCGGCGCCGTGGGTGCGCGCCGCATGAGCGCCGGCTCCGGACTGCTCTTCAAGGGCTCGGGTTTCTACATCACGGATTACGGCAAGGACGGCAAGAAGGATCAGCGCGCCGCCACGCCGAGTGAGGGTGGGACTGGCGCCGCGAGTGCTCCTGCGGCCACCGCGCCGGCCGCGTCCGCGTCGAGCGCCCCGGCCGCAAGCGCGCCCGCCGCCGCAGCCAGCACGCCGAAGTCCGGACCCGCGAAGTGAGCGGTGTAGACGCCCTCCGCGGCGCCTTGGTCCGCGCCGCGGTCGCCCTCGGCGCGTCCGGCGACGTGAGCGTGAACCTCGAGCGTCCGCGCGATCCTGCCCACGGCGACTGGGCGACGAACCTCGCGATGACGCTCGCGAAACCGCTGGGCAAGAAGCCGCGCGAGATCGCCGACGCCATCGTGGCGTCGCTCGACCGCGCGGCCGCCGGCGTGGCCGAGGCCAGCGTGGCCGGTCCCGGCTTCATCAACTTCCGGCTCGACACTGCGGACCTCGCGTCGGGCCTCACGCGCGTGCTCGCCGCCGGCGCCCAGTGGGGCTGTGGCAGCGGCGGCGCCGGCAAGAGCGCGAACGTCGAGTTCGTCTCGGCGAACCCGACGGGGCCGCTGCACGTGGGGCACGGACGCCAGGCGGCGCTCGGCGACGCCATCGCCGCGTTGCTCGCCTCGCAGCAGTGGACGGTCACGCGCGAGTTCTACTACAACGACGGCGGCGTCCAGATCGCCAACCTCGCGCTCAGCGTACAGGCGCGCTTGCGCGAGCGCGCTGGCGACGCGTTGGTGATCCCCGAGGGCGGCTACCACGGCGAGTACATCAAGGACATCGCCGAGCGCTATGCTGCCGAGTTTCCCGCCGATCCCCGCGGCGACGACTTGGAGCAGGTGCGGGCGATTGCCGTGCGCGAACTCCGCCGGGAGCAGGACCTCGACCTCCGCGCCTTCGGCGTGAGGTTCGACGTCTACTTCCTCGAGAGCTCGCTCTACACCGACGGCCTGGTGGAGAAGACGGTCGCGGCGCTGCGGGCCAAGGGACACACCTTCGAGGACGATGGCGCGCTCTACCTGCGCACCACCGACTACGGCGACGACAAGGACCGCGTCATGCGCAAGCGCGACGGGACCTTCACGTACTTCGTGCCGGACGTCGCCTACCACGTGACGAAGTTCGAGCGCGGCTTCACGCGCGCCATCAACGTGCAGGGCGCCGATCATCACGGCACCACGGCCCGCGTGCGCGCCGGGCTACAGGCCCTCGAGATGGGCGTGCCGCAGGGCTATCCCGAGTACGTGCTGCACCAGATGGTGACGGTGATGAAGGGCGGCGAGGAGGTGAAGATCTCCAAGCGCGCCGGCAGCTACGTGACCGTGCGCGACCTCATCGACGAAGTGGGGCGCGATGCGGTGCGCTACTTCTTCCTCATGCGGAAGGGCGACAGCCAGCTGGTGTTCGACGTGGATCTTGCGCGCTCGCAGAGCGAGGAGAATCCCGTCTACTACATCCAGATGGCGCACGCGCGGGTGAGCAACATCTTCCGCGTGGGCGAGGTGGATCCGGCCTCGGTGACGGGGGCCGGCGTGAACTGGGGTGTGCTCGATTCGGTGGAGGAGCGCGAGTTGGTAAAAGCCATCCTCGACTGGCCCGAGTTCGTGGCCGCGGCGGCCGAGGCCCTCGAGCCGCATCGCGTGGCCAACTGGCTCCTTGAGACGGCGCGCCTCGTGCATACCTGGTACCACAAGCACCACGTGCTCGGCGAGGCGCCGGAGGTCATGCAGGCCCGGCTCGCGCTGGCCAAGGCGGTGCGCATCACCCTCGCGAACGGACTCGGCCTGCTTGGTATCGCCGCGCCCGAGCGGATGTAGTTTTTCTCGTTCGACCTTGAACCGCGTTTCACCACGAAGGCACGAAGGGCTCCGTGGGCTCGAAACCATCTGCTCGCGTCGGAACCCTTCGTGCCTTCGTGGTAAATGCAGTTTCATCCTTGCGCTGAGAACTCTGCATGAGCGTGCTCGTCGTCGGTTCCGTGGCCCTCGATTCCGTCGAGACCCCATTCGGCAAGGCCGATGAGGTGCTCGGGGGCTCGGCCAACTACTTCGCCGCCTCGGCGTCGCACCAGACCGCCGTCCAGCTGGTGGGCGTGGTGGGCAGCGACTACCCGATGGACAAGCTCGAGCCGCTCAGGGCGCGCGGCGTGGACTTGGCCGGCCTCGAGCGGGCCGAGGGCGAGTCGTTCCGCTGGCGCGGCCGCTACCGCCACGATCTCAACTCGGCCGAGACGCTGGAGACCCGCCTCGGCGTGTTCTCCCACTTCAAGCCGAAGATCCCCACGCAGTTCAAGTCGGCCGAGTACGTGTTCCTCGCCAACATTGACCCGCGGTTGCAGATCGACGTGCTCAGCCAGGTGGAGCGGCCCAAGCTCGTGGCCTGCGACACGATGAACTTCTGGATCGAGTCGCGGCGCCCCGACCTGCTCACCCTGTTGGGCAAGGTGGACCTCATCACGCTCAATGACGCCGAGGCCCGCCAACTCACCGAGCAGGCGAACCTCGTGCAGGCGGCGCGGTGGATCCTCGAGCGCGGGCCCAAGACCGTGCTGATCAAGAAAGGCGAGCACGGCGCCTTCATGTTCACCAAGGACAGCGTCTTCTTCGCCCCGGCGTATCCGTTGGAAAGCGTGTTCGATCCCACCGGGGCGGGGGATTCCTTCGCCGGCGGCTTCATGGGCTGGTTGGCACGCACGGGTGACCTGAGCGAGGCGAACATGCGGCGCGCGGTGGTGGTCGGCTCGGCGATGGGGTCGTTCGTCGTGGAAGGGTTCTCCATCAAGCGGCTGCTCGAGGTCTCGCGCGAGGATATCGAGAATCGCGTGCAGGACTTCCACCAACTGGTGGCCTTCGACCGGGCGCTGGGCGCGTGAGCGACGCGCGGAAGGGGCTCACGTACGCCAGCGCCGGCGTGGACATCGATGCCGCCGAGGACTCGAAGCATCGCATCAAGCGGCTGGTGGAGAGCACGTTCACGGCCGGCGCGCGTGGCGCCTTCGGGGGCTTCGGTGGGATGTTCCGCGTGCCCGAGGGCGCCAAGAAGCCGCTGCTCGTGGCCAGCGCCGACGGCGTCGGCACCAAGATCAAGGTGGCCATCGAGGCCGACCGTCACGACACCATTGGCCACTGCCTCGTCAACCACTGCGTCAACGACATCCTCGTGCAGGGAGCGAAGCCGCTGTTCTTCCTGGACTACGTGGCCTTCGGCAAGTTGATCCCATCGGTGGTGGAGGCCGTGGTGGCCGGTGTCAGCGCCGGCTGCCGGGAGAACGGCGCGTCGCTGATCGGTGGCGAAACGGCCGAGATGCCTGGCGTGTACACGCCGCCCGACTACGACCTGGCCGGTTTTATCGTGGGCTGGGTGGAGGAGGACGACGTGATCACGTCGGCCGGCGTGCGGGACGGGGACGTCCTCGTCGGGCTGGCGAGCACGGGGCTGCACACCAACGGGTACTCCCTGGCGCGGCGCATCGTCGCCGACCGGTTGCGGCTGGGCTCGAATGACACCTTCCCCGACTCCGGGGGTAAGTCAGTGGCGGACGTGATGCTCGCCGTGCACCGCTCGTACCTGCCGATTCTCGGAGGGGCGCTCGGTCGGATCCACGCGATGGCGCACATCACCGGTGGGGGAATCCCCGGCAACCTCGACCGGGCGCTGCCGCCGCATCTCGACGCGGTGGTGGAGACGTCCTCGTGGGAGATTCCCCCCACGTTCCGGGTCCTGGAGCAAGCGGGGCGGGTCGATCGGGCGGAGATGTACCGGGCCTTCAACATGGGAGTCGGTATGATTGTGATGACCGACACAGCCGGCGCATCCTATATCCGTGACCTTGCCACACAGGCCGGCGTCGAGAGTTGGGTCATCGGCTTCACCCGCCCCGGTACGGGTCGGGTTCACCTCGTCTAGTACGGAGCTTACCGATTATGCGTCGTTCCCTGGTCGCTGCGGCCACCGCGTTCACCCTCGCCGTCTCCGCGCCTGCCGTTGGCGCACAGGCAACCTGCTCGAATTCCGCGCTCGCCGGTGATGCCTGCGCCGTCGCCAGCGACATGTTCCGCTACATGGCGCCTCAGCTGGGCACGGCAATCGCCGGCGGCAGCCATACGCTTGGCATCGGGACCAACCTGGGCGGTTTCCCGCACTTCGCGATCGCTTTGCGCGGCAACGTTGTGCAAGGGAACGCGCCGAGCATCGACAACGTGAACACCGGTGCCGCCGTCTCGCGGAACTTCGGCGTCGAGGACGCGATGGTGCCAATGGCCACGGTGGACTTCGCGCTGGGCCTCACCAAGGGGTTCAACCTCGGCGTGACCCGCATCGGCGGCATCGACCTGATCGGCGGTATCACGTATGTGCCGGAGATCGAGGAGGACGGCGCCTCGTTGATTCCCCAGAACAGCACGGCGATCGGGCTCGGTGCGCGGGTGGGCATCCTGCAGCAGTCGGCGCTGCTGCCCGGCGTGGCGGTCTCCTACATGCAGCGCAACCTGCCCACGATCGACTTCGCGGCTTCGGCGGATGACGGCAGCACCTTCGACATCAACGACTTCTCGGTGAAGACCTCGTCGTGGCGAATCTCGGCGCAGAAGAACCTCCTGCTCTTCCAACTCGCGGCTGGTTTCGGTGGCGACACTTACGATTTCTCGACGGCCGGTAGCGTCACGGTGGACGGGAACAACGCTGCCTTCACCGACAAGGCGTCGATGAGCCGCACGACGATGTACGGGTCGCTCGGCCTCAACCTCTTCCTCGCCAAGGTCGTGGCCGAAGTCGGCCAGGTGTCGGGCGGCAGCATCGAGACGTTCAACACCTTCGATACGCCGGCCGACGAGAAGCGGTTGTACGCCAACGTCGGTGTTCGCATCAGTTTCTGAGCCGCACTGCTGACGTGACCCCATCCACGGCCCCGCGCGACGGGGCACACATGCGCCGCGCGCTGGCCTTGGCGCGGCGTGGATGGGGCCAGACGGCGCCGAACCCCTTGGTCGGCGCCGTCGTCGTTCGCGATGGTGCCGTGGTCGGGGAAGGCTGGCATGCCCGACTGGGGGCGCCGCACGCCGAGGCGATGGCGCTGGAGGCGGCTGGCGCGTCGGCGCGGGGGGCGGATGTCTACGTGACCCTCGAGCCCTGTACCCATCACGGGCGGACGCCGCCCTGCGCGGATGCCCTCATCGCCGCCGGGGTCCGGCGCGTCGTCATTGCCGCCCTCGATCCCAATCCCACCGCGGCCGGCGGCGCCGAGAAGCTCCGCGCGGCAGGCATCGAGGTCGCCACGGGCGTGATGGAGGAGGAGGCCGCCGAGCTCAACGCGCTCTTCCTGTTCTCGCATCACCGGAGCGACCGACCGTTCGTCTCCCTCAAGTTGGCGCTTTCGGTGGATGGGGCCATTGCGCCGGCGGAACGCACGCAGGTCTGGCTGACCGGCGAGGCGGCGCGTCGCTATGTGCACAAGCTGCGTGCGCAGTGCGATGCCGTCTTGGTCGGGATCGGCACCGCGCTGGCGGACGATCCCGACCTGACCGTCCGCTACGGGAAACGCCCCCGCACGGCACCGCGGCGCCTCGTGCTGGACCGCCACGCGCGCCTGCCGCTGACGAGCCGTCTCGTTCGAACCGCAGGGAAGGTGCCGGTGGAACTGCTGGCCGAGCAGCCGGACCCCGCCCGCGCCGCGGCGCTGGCCAAGGCCGGCGTGGTGGTGCGCACCGCGCCTGACCTGCTGGCGCACTTGGCGCTCCTGCGGGCCAGC
The DNA here is from genome assembly GCA_024710705.1 of Gemmatimonadaceae bacterium. Lineage (GTDB taxonomy): Bacteria > Gemmatimonadota > Gemmatimonadetes > Gemmatimonadales > Gemmatimonadaceae > Pseudogemmatithrix. Next base: position 45,868 of record JANJUF010000051.1, read on the forward strand.
GGGGTCCGGCACCTGCTGGTGGAGGGCGGGGCGGCCGTGGCGGCCTCCCTCCTGAGGGGCGGCGCGGTGGACCGCTTGATTATCTTTCAGGCGCCGGTCCTCCTTGGGGCCGGGGCCCTCGCCGGGCTCGGGACCTTCGTCCCGTCGGCCGAGGGGGAGCGGCGATGGGAGGTGGTCGAGCGTCGCGAGTTCGGCGACGACCAGATGACCGTCTATCGCCCCGCCACACGCTGATTTCCACGCACGCAGGTCCGATGTTCACAGGGTTGATCACAGCGGTCGGAGAGGTCGTCGCGGTATCCACCACGGATGCCGGGCGCGAGCTCGTGATCGCGGCGCCATTCACTGACCTGCAGCTCGGGGAGAGCATCGCCTGCAACGGCGCCTGCCTCACCGTGCGCGAGTTCGTGCCCGGCCAGTTCACGGTGGCGGCGGTGGTGACCACCCTTGATGTCACGGCCATCGACGCGTGGCAGATCGGCACCAGGCTCAACCTCGAACGCGCGCTCGCCGTTGGCGACCGCCTGGGCGGGCATCTCGTGCAGGGGCACGTGGACGGACTCGGTACCGTGGTGGCGGCCTTCCAACGCGACGATGCCTGGATCGTGGACATCCAGGTGCCGGATGAGGTGGACGAACTCCTCGTACCGCGCGGCAGCATCGCCGTGGACGGGGTGAGTCTCACCGTCGTGGACCTGCCCGGCGAGCGCCTCCTGCGCATCAGCGTCATTGACCACACGCTCCGCCACACCACGTTGGGGAGCCTCCGACCCGGCGACGCCGTTCATCTCGAGGCGGACCTCCTGGCCAAGCATCTCAAGCGCCTCGCGGCGCCCCTACTGAAATCGTGAAAATGTTCGGGACTATCGAGCAGGCCCTGGCCGACCTGAAGGCCGGCAAGTTCATCGTCGTCGCGGACGACGAGGATCGGGAGAACGAAGGCGACCTCATCTGCGCGGCCGAGTTCATCACGCCGCAGATGGTGAACTTCCTGATGCAGGCCAAAGGCATGATCTGCGTGGCGCTGTCACCGGAGCGCGTGGACGCGCTGGCCTTGGAGATGATGGGCACGGAGAACACCGATGCCCTCAGAACGGCGTACACCGTGACCGTGGACGGTGCCCCGCGACACGGCGTGTCCACCGGCATCAGCGCGAAGGACCAGGCCACGACCATCGCCCTGCTCGCTGCGCCCTCCAGCGCGCCGGCGGACCTCCGTCGCCCGGGCCACGTGCATCCCCTGCGGGCCCGCGAAGGCGGCGTGCTCCAGCGCGTCGGCCACACCGAAGCGGCGGTGGACCTCATGCGCCTCGCTGGGCTGCAGCCCGCCGGCGTGATCTGCGAGATCCTCACGGCCGACGGCTCCACTGCCAAGCGTCCGGACCTCGAGACCTTCACGCGCGAGCACGGCCTCACCTTCATCACCGTCGCCCAGCTGGTGGCCTACCGCCTGCAGCACGAGCGGCTGGTGCATCGGGCCGCCGAGGCGCGCCTCCCCACCGAGTTCGGCGAGTTCCGCCTCGTAGGCTACCGCAACGACGTGGACACGCACGAGCACGTGGCTCTCGTCTACGGCGATCTCGAAGGGGCCGAGGACGTGCTGGTGCGCATGCACTCCAAGTGCCTCACTGGCGACACCTTCCACTCGCTGCGCTGCGACTGCCACTGGCAGCTGCACGAGGCCATGCGGCTTTGCGTCGAGGCCGGCAGGGGCGTGATCGTGTACCTCGACCAGGAAGGGCGTGGCATCGGGCTGCTGAACAAGCTGCGCGCGTATCAACTGCAGGACGAAGGAGCCGACACGGTCGAGGCCAACGAGCGCCTCGGCTTCGCCCCCGACCTGCGCAACTACGGCATCGGCGCGCAGATCCTGCTCGACCTCGGGCTCACCTCCATCCGGCCGATCACCAACAATCCCAAGAAGCTCGTCGGCCTCGAGGGATACGGACTGCGGCTGGGAGAGCGGGTGGCCATCGTCTCGCCGTCGAACGGCGAGAACGCCGAGTATCTCGAGACCAAGCGGACGAAGCTCGGTCACCTGCGGGCGATCTGATGGCGGAGTTCATCGGAGTGCCCTCCGGCGCCGGGCGCCGGGTGTTGATCGTCGTCGCGCGGTTCAACGAACCGGTGACGCAGAAGCTGGTGGATGGAGCGCTGGACTGTTGCCTCAAGCACGGGGCGCGCCTCGACGACATCGACGTGCTGTGGGTGCCGGGGGCGTGGGAGATTCCACCGGCCCTGATGAAGGCATTGCAGACGGAGCGCTACGACGCGGCCGTGGCCTTGGGCGCGGTGGTGCGCGGCGAGACGCCGCACTTCGATTTCATCGCCGGCGAGGCCAATCGGGGCATCGCCCTGTTGCAGGGGGAGTTCGGCGTGCCGATCGGTAACGGGCTCCTGACCACGGATACGATGGAGCAGGCCGAGGCGCGGGCTGGCGGTGCGCACGGCAACAAGGGGTGGGATGCCACCCTCGCGGCGCTGGAGATGACCGATCTCTTCGGCCGCCTCGACCAGATGACCGAGGGGGATGACGATGGCGCGCGTTGAGACACGCGGCCGCGCCCGCGCCCTTCAGGCCCTGTACGCGTGGGACGTGCGGCGCGAGTCCGCGCCCTTGGCACGCGTGGCCCAGCTGGTCTGGGACGATCTGGCGATCACCCCGGCCGAGCGCGACTTTGCCGACGCGATCATCCAGCTCATCGTCGCCGACCAAGCCGCGATGGACGCCGAGCTCGCCGAGGTGACCACCAACTGGCGGCTTGAGCGGCTCGGGCACATCGAACGTTGCGTGCTGCGGCTCGGCGCCGCCGAGCTGACGCAGGGCGGGACGCCGCCACGGGTGGTGATCCAGGAGTGTGTGCGCCTCGCCGAGCGTTTCGGCTCAGGGCAGAGCGCGCGCTTCGTGAATGGTGTGCTCGACGCGCTCGCCCGCCGCATGGGCCGGCTGACTTGAAGCTCGTCGCCGTCAACTGGCAGGACCTCGCGAATCCGCTGGGTGGGGGCGCCGAGACGCACCTGCACGAGATCCTGGAGCGCCTGGCGGCCTACGGCCACGAGGTCGTGCTGCTTTGCGGCGGCTGGCCGGGCTGCCCGCCGCGTGGCGAGCGGAACGGCGTGGAGATCCACCGGGTAGGAACGCGACAGACCTTCCCGTTCCTGGTGCGCGCCTACTGGGAGCGCCACCTCAAGTCCCGCGGCTTCGATGTGCTCTACGAGGACATCAACAAAGTCCCGCTCTACACCACGCGCTGGGGGGCGACGCGGGTGGTGGCGGTGGTGCCGCACCTCTTCGGCGGCGCGGCATTCCAGGAACTGAACCCGATGCTCGCCACTGCGGTGTGGCTTTCGGAGCGGCCGCTGCCGTGGATGTACCGCGGGGTCGCGTTCCAGGCCATCAGCGAGAGTACGGCCGATGACCTGGTGGGTCGCGGCATCGCCCGCGAGCGTGTGCGCGTGATTCCCCCGGGGGTGAGCTTCGATCACTACACGCCGGCGCCCGCGATGCGGGCGTCGCGGCCCACCTTCGCGTACCTCGGACGGCTGAAGAAGTACAAGGGCGTGGACTTGGTCATCCGGGCCTTCGCGGCGCTGGCGCGCCCTGACGCCCTGCTCGAGATCGCCGGGGCAGGGGACTACCGTCCGGCGCTCGAACGCCTGGTGGACTCGCTTGCCCTGCGCGAGCGCGTGCGCTTTCTTGGCTTCGTGACCGAGGCGGAGAAGCTCGCCCTGCTGCGCCGGGCGTGGGTGGTCTCGTTGGCCTCGCCCAAGGAGGGGTGGGGGCTGACGAACGTGGAGGCGGAGGCCTGCGGGACGCCGGTGGTGGCGTCGGATTCGCCGGGCATCCGGGAGTCGGTGCGGCACGGGGAGACGGGATTCCTCGTACCGCACGGCGATGTGGCGGCGATGGCGGCGGCGTTTGCGCGGCTGGCGGACTCGCCGGCCCTCGTGGCCGCGATGGGCGTGAAGGCACGGGCCTTCGCGGAATCCTTCACTTGGGACCGGTGCGCGCGCGCGACCGAGGCGCACCTGCTCGAGGTGATCAACCAGAGGGGGTAGGCGTGGAGATCGTCATCCATACGCATCACGCGAACGTCTCGGACTACATGCGCAAGCGCGCCGCGCGCGCGGTCGAGCGCGTGGCCGCCCGCGTCCCCCGGATCGTGGAGGGGATCCTCCGCTTCGAGGAGGACGGACCGACCCGCCGCGTGACCGTGACGCTGCGTGCGCCGAGGCATCACGATCTCATGGCCAAGGCGGAGGGCCGGTTCTTCGGGCCTGCGTTGACGGCCGCCATCACCAAGTTGCAGATGCAGGCGGGACGCGAGAAGCGCTCCAATGGCAAGGGCAATCCGCGCCGGCTCGCGGCTCGCGCCCGCCAGCGCGCCTGACGCCGATGCCCACCCTCACCGTCGGCGCGCTCTACGAGCGGATGCGCGAGACGCTCCAACTGGAGCTGCTCGGCAGCGCCGATGGATTGCAGCGCCCCATCGAGACGGACGACGCCTCCGGTCCGGGGCTCGTTCTCGCCGGCTACACCGGGCGCTTCGTGCACCAGCGCCTGCAGGTGCTCGGTGAGACGGAAGTGAGCTACCTGCGCTCGCTGAGCGCCGATGTGCGGGCCCGCAACCTTGCCGCGTTCTTTGCGTATCCCATTCCCTGCGTGATGATCACCAAGGGGCAGGAGCTGCCTGACGGCATGGAACAGGAGGCCCGGCGCGCCGGCATCGCCATCCTCCGCTCGGCGCTCAAGACCCAGGAGTTCTACCACCTGCTCGCGCCCTTCCTCGAGGACACCTTCGCCCCGACGACCAACCTCCACGGCTCCTTGGCCGACGTCTATGGGGTCGGCCTGCTCTTCACGGGCCAGAGTGGCATCGGGAAGTCGGAGTGCGTGCTCGATCTCGTCGAGCGCGGGCATCGCTTGGTGGCGGACGATGTCGTCATCGCCCGGCGCAAGGGGGCGGACGTGGTGCTCGGGGCGGGACATCCGCTGCAGCGGCATTACATGGAGATCCGTGGCGTCGGCCTCATCGATGTCCGCGCGATCTTCGGTATCCGCGCCGTGCGCCAACAGAAGCGCATCGAGGTGGTGGTCCACCTCCAGCAGTGGAAGGACGGGATGCCGATCGAGCGTACCGGATTGGAGACCGCGCTTACCGACATCCTCGGCGTCGAGATCCCGCGCGTCACCATCCCGATCATCCCGGGGAAGAACATCACGGTGGTCGCGGAGGTGATTGCGATGGGCCATCTGCTGCGCTACAGCGGCGAGGATCCGGCGCACGCCTTCAACGAGCGACTGAAGGGACACATGCGGCAGAAGGCGGATGTCCAACGGTACCTGCTCGATGACGACGAATAGCGCGCCGCGCGCCATCGTCGCCGGCCACGGATCCTTCGCTGCTGGGCTCGTCTCGGCCGTGGAGCAGATCACCGGGCTCGGCGACGTCTACGTGCCAATCAGCAACTCGCAGCTCACGCCCGCCGCCATCGATGCGGCCATCCGTGATGCGATCGCGCGCAGCGGCGCCACCGTGGTCTTCACCGACCTCCCCGCGGGCAGCTGCACGATGATCGTCCGCCGGCTCGCCAAGCTCGAACCCGGCATCACGATTGTCACCGGTGTCACGCTGCCCACATTGCTGGCCTTCGCCCTCGGGGCCAGCGTCGAGGAGGCGGTGGCCAAGGGGCACGAAGCGCTCGGCCAGGTGGAAGGTCCGCGTGGCGCTTGAGCATTTCCGCATTGACGATCGGCTGATCCACGGACAGGTCGTGGTGGGGTGGGGCCAACCCTGCGGCCTGGGGTTCGTGGTTTTGGTGGACGATGCCGTGGTGCACTCCGAGTGGGAGCAGGAGCTGTATCGGATGGGCGTGCCGCCGGATATGGATCTGTATTTCGACTCCGTGGAGAGCGCAGCCCGCAGACTCCCAGACTATCGCGCCGACCGACGGCCCGGGATGCTGCTCGCCGGGGACATCGCCACCATGCGGGCCCTGTGCGCGTCGGTGCCTGACATCACCCGGGTCACCATCGGTGGCATCCATCACAAGGACGGACGCAGCCCGAGGCTCCGCTACGTGTTCCTCACGCCGGACGAGGAGGCGTCGCTGCGGACGCTGGCGGCGCAGGGGGTCGAGGTCGTCGCGCAGGATGTGCCAGGCGCACCGGCCATCCCGTTGGATGAGGTGCTCGCCGGCGACGGGAGGGGCTAGTGGACGCCCTCGCGATCGACGTCCTGCAACTGCTGCCGCTCGCCGTGCTCGGTGCGGTGCTTGGCCTGGACGTGGTGAGTTTTCCGCAAGCCATGATCTCGCGCCCCATCGTGGCGGCGACGGCAGCCGGTGCGCTCATCGGCCAGCCGCTGCGCGGACTCGCCATCGGCGTGGCGCTGGAGTTCTTTGCGCTGGAATCGCTCCCCTTCGGGGCGTCGCGGTATCCCGAGTGGGGTTCGGCGGCCGTGGTCGGTGGGGCGCTGTTCGCGATGACGCCCGACAACACCCCGGCGGCGATGACCGTGGCGACGCTCGCGGCGCTCCTCACGGCCAGCATCTCGGGCACGTCCATGGTGGCCCTGCGCCGCTGGAACGCCCAACGCGCCCATCGGCAGGAGGCAGGACTCCTGCGCGGGTCGGGGAGCACCGTCGTGGCCTTGCAGCTGACGGGGATGACCGCCGACCTCGTGCGTGGCGGGCTCATCACGCTGTTGGGCCTCGCGATCTTCACCCCGCTGCGCACCGCGATCCTTGCCACGTTCACCTTCCCCGGCACCCTCTCGCGTGCCGTCGTGGTGTCGGTGGCGTCGGCGGTGGGGTTGGCGGCAGTCTGGAAGGTGACCCAGTCCACGTCGGGGGCGCGCTGGTGGCTGCTGTCCGGACTCGCGGTGGGCTTTGGCATCGCCTGGGGGCTATGGTGACGCCGCCGGAGCAGGCACCGCACCTCGGACTCTGGACTCGCGTCGCGATCCTCTCGCGACTGCTGGCCATCCAAGGCGTCTGGAATTACGAGACCATGCTCGGCAACGGCATGGCCTTCGCCCTCGAGCCGGCCCTGCGCCTGCTCCCCGGCGGCAAAGGGGGCGAGGCGTACCGGGCGGCGTTGGCGCGGCACACCGGTTACTTCAACGCCCACCCGTATCTGGCGGGCCTGGCCGTCGGGGCGCTCGCTCGCGCCGAGCTGGACGGCGCGCCGGCCGAGCAGATCGAGCGCTTCCGCACCGCGGCGCCCGGACCACTGGGATCGGTGGGGGACCGCTTGGTCTGGGCGGGCTGGCTGCCCCTCTGCTCGTCGCTGGCCTTACTTGGGTTCGGATTGGGGATGTCCCCGGCTGGCGTCGTGCTGCTTTTCCTGATTTCGTATAACTTCGGCCACCTCGGCCTGCGGATTTGGGGGCTGCACGCGGGTTGGCGTCACGGACTCCGGATGGCGCAGGCCCTTGGCACACCCATACTTCGGCAGGGGCCACCGCATCTCGCACGGGCCACCGCCTTCGTTGCCGGCGTCGCGTTGCCGGTGGCGGCGCAGGGGATCATCGGTCCCGGGCGTGCGTGGATGGGCGGGTCGCTCGCGGCCGTCGCCGTGGGCGCCCTTGGCATCACTTGGTTGCATGGCCGGGCCGAAGGGTGGCGCCTCGCCACCGTCGTGCTGGCCGCCTTCGTCCTCTACTCGGTGCTGCGATGATGCTGGAGCGTGACGTCGAAGTGGTCAACGCCAACGGGATCCACGCCCGTCCGGCCGCCGAGATCGTCAAGCTCGCGGCCAAGTACTCGTCGCACATCACGATCGGACGCGACGGGATGGAGGTGAACGGCAAGAGCATCATGGGCGTGATGATGCTGGCGGCCGAGTGCGGGTCGACGGTGCGGATCAAGGCGGAGGGGGACGATGCGGCGGCGGCGCTCGAGGCCCTTTCCGTACTGATCTCCTCGCGGTTTGGAGAGCAGTAGCAGGTGCCCAGCGAACTGCACGGCGTTCCTGCATCTCCCGGCATCGTGGTCGGACCGGCGCATCTCCTGCGCTGGGAGGTGCCGGACGTGCGGGCCCGCGTGGTGCGCGACGATGAGATCGAGGGCGAACTCGCACGCCTCCGCGCGGCCACCACGAAGGCCATCGAGCGCCTGCGCGCCGTGAAGGCGCGCGCCGCCGAGAAGGCGGGGCAGGCGGAGTCGGCGATTTTCGACGTCCAGATCTCCATGCTCGAGGACGCCGAGCTCCGCGAGCAGGTGGAGACGCTGGTGCGCCAGAACCTGGCCCCGGAGAAGGCCTTCGACATCGTGATGCTCGACTGGCGCGACCACTTCGGGCGCAGCACCAACCCGATGATGCGCGAGCGCACGGGCGACTTGGTGGACGTGCACATCCGCCTCCTGAGCATCCTGCTCGGCCTACCCGACCACGACCCGGTGGACCTGGCTCCGGGCTCGAACGCGATCGTGGTGACGCACGACCTGACGCCCAGCCTGACGATGCAGTTGGATCGGCGCGCCATCGCCGGCATCGCGACGGACGCGGGGACGCGCACCTCGCACGTGGCCATCCTCGCGCGGTCGTTGGGCCTGCCGGCGGTGGTCGGGCTCATCGACGCCACCAGCCGCATCACGTCGGGCGAGCGCGTCATCCTCGATGGTAGCAATGGCCGCTTGGTGGTGAAGCCGACGGCGGCCGAGCTCTCGCAGTTTGCCGACCGGGCGCGCCGCGAAGCTGCGGCGCAGGCCGAGCTGGCGACCCTGCTGGATGCCGAAGCGCTGACCACCGACGGCGTGCACATCTCCCTGCGCGCCAACGTGGATCTCCCCGACGAAGCGGGCGCTGCGGCCGCCGCCGGTGCCGAGGGCGTGGGGCTGATGCGCACCGAGTTTCTCGTGGTCGGCCGCACCGCGATGCCCACCGAGGACGAGCAGTACGAGGCGTACAAGCGCGTCATCGCCGCCTTTGGGAAGCACCCGGTGGTGATCCGTACCTACGACGTAGGCGGGGACAAGCTCCCCGTCGGCGGCTTCCCGCACGAGCCGAATCCCTTCCTCGGCTGGCGCGCGATCCGCATGTGCCTCGACGAGCCTGAACTCTTCAAGGTGCAGCTGCGGGCGATGTTGCGGGCGGCGATGCACGGCGACCTGCGCATCATGCTGCCGCTGGTCGTCACCGTGGATGAAGTGCGCCAGGCGCGCTTTCTCCTGCTCGAGGCGGCCGACGAACTGACGGCGCGGGGCGTGGCGCATCGGCGCGACGTGCCGCTGGGCGTCATGGTCGAGACGCCGGCGGCCGCCGTCAGCGTGGACAGCTTCGTGAAGGAGGTCGCGTTCCTGAGCATCGGGACCAACGACCTGGTGCAGTACACACTGGCGGTGGACCGCGGGAATGCTTCGCTGGTTACGCGGTATACGCCGCTGCATCCGGCGGTCCTGCGTCTCATCGCCCGCACCGTCGAAGTGGGGGATGGCGCCGGGTTGGAGGTGAGCGTCTGTGGCGAGATGGCCTCGCAGCCGCTGATGGCGTATGCCCTCCTGGGGCTCGGCGTGACCAAGCTGAGCGTGGCCGCGGTCAGCTTGCCGGCGGTGAAGCGCATTGTGCGTGGTGTGAGCACGGCGGGGGCGGCCACGGCGGCGCGCGCCGCGCTCGACGCTGGGACCGCCCGCGAGGCGGCGCGGGTGCTCCGTGCAGGACTCCAGGCGGAGCTCGGCGAAGAGCTGCTCGACGGGTTGCTCGGCCTCGGCTGACCGCGTTATCGTTCAAGCACGCGTCGTTCCCTTGCGGCCGGCAACTCGCCGGCCGTTCGTTTCTTCAGCCCAGCCCCTCGCCCACATGCTGCACCGCCATCTCTTCACGTCGGAGTCCGTCTCCGAAGGCCATCCCGACAAAGTCGCCGACCAGATCTCCGACGCCGTCCTCGACGCCATGCTGGCGCAGGACCCGGGTTCGCGCGTGGCCTGCGAGACGATGGTGACCACCGGCTTGGCGACGATCTTCGGCGAGGTGACGACGGCTGCCTGGGTGGACCTGCGGCAGCTGGTGCGCGATACGATCGAGCGTATCGGCTATACCGATGCCGGCATGGGGTTCGACGCGCATTCCTGCGCGGTGCTCAATGCGCTTGGCCAGCAGTCGCGGGACATCGGCCAGGGTGTGGACACCGGGGGCGCCGGCGACCAAGGCATGATGTTCGGCTTCGCCTGCGACGAGACGGAGGAACTGATGCCTCTGCCGATCACCCTGGCGCACAAGCTGGTGCACCAGTTGGCGGACCGTCGCAAGGATGGCACGCTGCCGTGGTTGCGGCCGGATTCGAAGTCGCAGGTCTCGGTGGTGTATGAGAACGGCCGCCCGGTGGAAGTGGACACCGTCGTCATCTCCACGCAACACGCCGACTCGGTGAGCAACAAGGTCATCCACGAGGCGGTGAAGCGGGACATCATCAACGAGGTGATCCCGCAGGAACTGCAGGCCAAGAAGATGAAGGTCCACATCAACCCCACGGGGCGCTTCGTGATTGGCGGCCCACACGGCGACGCCGGGCTCACCGGCCGCAAGATCATCGTGGACACGTACGGCGGCATGGGGCGCCACGGCGGGGGTGCCTTCTCCGGCAAGGATCCGTCGAAGGTCGATCGCTCGGCGGCCTATGCGGCGCGCTGGGTGGCGAAGAACATCGTGGCGGCCAAGCTCGCGACCAAGGTGGAGGTGCAGGTGGCCTACGCGATCGGCGTGGCCAAGCCGGTGTCGGTGATGGTGGACACCTTCGGTACCAACACGGTGGACGAGCGGCACATCATGCGCGCGGTGAACGAGGTGTTCGACCTCACGCCGAAGGGCATCATCGACGCGCTCGACCTCCGCAAGCCGATCTACGGTCCAACGGCGGCCTACGGCCACTTCGGGCGCCCGTACGAGAAGGCCGAGCGGTTGGGCAAGAAGGTCCAGCTCTTCACCTGGGAGCGGACGAACAAGGTGGCGGATCTCCGGCGCGCGGTGCGCGCCGGCTGAGCCGGCCAAGCCCCGCTGAAATGATTGAGGTCACGGTCAGCCGCATCGGCGTGGACGCGCAGTCCCAGGCGTTCGTCGTGATCCTGGAGGAGCGCGCGGGCACGCGCGCCCTCCCCATCTGGATCGGCCGGCCGGAAGCCGAGGCCATCGCCGCCCATCTCAACGACGTGAAGCGCGACCGGCCGATGACCCACGACCTGGCGGCGTCGCTCGTCACCGGCCTCGGCGGCCTCCTGCGGCGCGTGCAGATCACGCGCGTGGTGCAGGGGACCTTCATCGGCGAGTTGCATATCGCGCGCGGCGGGACCAGCATCGTGGTGGATGCGCGTCCGTCGGACGCGATTGCCATCGCCCTGCGGCTGGAGGCACCCATCTTCGTGGCCGAGCCCTTGCTCGACGAAGAGGATGGCGACACGCCAGACGAAGCACCTGTCGACCCTGACCATCTCTCCGCGGAGGAGCTGCAGCGCCATCTGGCGAAGCTGCGCCCCGAGGATTTCGGACGATTCAATCCATGATGCTGTCGCTCCGCGGTTGCTGTGTCCTCGCGCTCACCGCGCTCGTCGCGCTCGTCGCGCTCACGCCGTCGCTGGAGGCGCAGGGCACGGCCCGCGTCCTCGAGGGGCGCATCACGCGTCCCGGCGCGGCGGGGCGGGCAATTCCCGTCGTCGGCGAGTGGGCCGTGTTGCACCGGGTGGGGAGCGACGCGGCCGCGCCGCTCGACTCGATGCGGACGCGCGCCGACGGCGGCTTCAGTTTCCGGTACCGAGCGACGGGCGACAGCAACGCGGTGTATTTCGTGAGCACCACGCGCGGCGGTGTGGCCTACTTCACGCCGCCGACCCGCGAGACCAGTGTACGCGGCGGCACGGCCGACCTGACCGTGTTCGACACCACCAGCGGTCCCGTACCCATCACCGTCCGCGGTCGCCATCTCATCGTCACCGCGCCCGACTCGGCCACCGGTACCACCCGCACGGTGATCGAGGTCTACGAGCTGAGCAATGACTCGACGATCACGCGCGTGCCAGGGCAGTCGCAGACGCCGACGTTCGAGGCCCCGCTTCCCGAGGGCGTCATCAATGTGATGGGCGGGCAGGGCGACATTTCACCGGACGCCGTGCGCGCCGACGAGGGTCGGGTGCGCGTATGGGCCCCGATTGCGCCGGGGCTCAAGCAGTTCTCCTTCACCTATGAGTTCCCCGCGTCGCGCACGGCGATCGCCGCGCCGGTGGAGACGTCGATTCCGGTGTTGGAAGTCTTGGTGGAGGATCCGCGTGGCACCGCCGTCGGAGCGGGGCTCACCGAAGTGGATCCGGTGCAGGTGGATGGACGGCCGTTCAAGCGTTTCCTGGCGCAGGATGTCGCGCCGCCGGGCTTGGTCGAGATCACCACGCCGGGCGCCGAGGCCACGGCAGGTAGCCTGCGGCTGATGCTAGTGGTCACCGCCATCGGCGCTGCGATGCTGCTCGGCCTGGGCATGGCGTTCATGCGCGGCGGGCCCAAGGCTTTTTCGCGGCGCCGCAACGATGATCCGGAGCGGCTGGCACTCGAAATCGCCGCACTCGATGCCGCCTACGAGGCCATTGCCGCGCCGAGCGAGCAGGAGAAGGCCGAGCACTACCTGAAGCGTGCGCATTTGAAGGGGCGCCTGAGCAACGCGCTTGCGAAGCGCGACGGCTTGGCGTAGGCTTCACCCACAATCGAAGAGCGAACGCGGGACACGGAAGCCGGTGTGAAACCGGCGCGGCCCCGCCACTGTGACGGGTAGCATTCGTCCGACTCGAGTACAGCCACTGGATCCCGCGGGATCTGGGAAGGCGAGTCGGATGGCCCGGAGCCAGGAGACGACCCACGTTCGCGCCACATTCGCACCCTCGGGGGAGGGTACGTGGCGTCAGGGATGATCGGACCGCTGGTGGTCCGATCGGCCGACGTGCACTCGGGCTCTCTCCCAACTGGGAAGGAGCCCGTTTTCGTGTCGGAACCTGTCCGTCTCTTTTCGCGCGTGATGCTCGCGGCCGCCGCGCTCGTCGCGCTCTCCGCCTGTGCCGGCGAGCGCGCGGCGGCCGGCAGCGATCCGCTCGTGGATGACTTCGGCGACACCCTGCGCCTGCGCGCGCCGGCCACCCGCATCGTCTCGCTCAATCCGGTCACCACCGAGCTGTTGTTCGCCCTCGGGGCCGGCGCTCGGCTGGTGGGACGCACCAGTTGGGATCTCTTCCCCGAGCAAGCGCGCGCCGTACCTGACATGGGCGCCGGGATGGGGCCGAACATCGAGGCTGTGATCGGGCAGCGGCCCGACCTGGTAATCCTCTACGCGAGCGAGTCGAACCGCCGCGCGGCACAACAGTTCCAGGCCGCTGGCATCCCGACGCTCACGTACCGGACGGATCGCATCGAGGACCTGCAGCGCGTGATCCCGGTGATCGCCGCGGCCATCGGCGCCGACTCAATCGGACGGCTGGTGCGGGATTCGGTGATGGCGTCGGTCGAGTCGGTGCGCGCACTGAGCCGACCGGCGCGTGCGCCGCGGGCCTTCTGGCACATCTGGGAGACGCCACTGATGACGATCGGTGGTGGCAGCTACCTCAGCGAACTGCTCGAGGTGGCCGGCGCCGAGAATGTGTTCGGTGACCTCGCTGCGCCCTCGCCGCAGGTGTCGCTCGAGGAGGTTGCGCGGCGCAATCCCGACGTGGTGCTCGCCGGCCCCAATAGTGCTGCGCGCATTCGCCGTTCGCCGGCCTGGCAGAGCGTGCGGGCCGTGCGTGAAGGGCGCGTGGTCGTGATCGATACGCTCATCGTCGGCCGGCCGGGTGTGCGAGTAGGCGAGACGGCGCGCTTCCTGCGCCGCGTGCTGGTGGACTCCCTCATGATCCCGCGCTGACGTGCAGGCGCGCCATTGGCTCCTGTTGGCTGCTGCCGTCCTCGTGGCGGTGCTGTTCGGCGTGGCCGGCGGTGCCGTGCCGCTCGAGCTTGCCGAGGTCGTGCGCGCGCTCTTCGGTGCAGGGGACGCGACCACGCAGGCCATCGTGCAGAACCTCCGCTTGCCACGCGTGGCGCTGGGGCTGGCGGTTGGGGCGGGGCTCGCGGCGAGCGGCACGGCCCTGCAGGCCACGCTGCGGAACCCGCTGGCCGAGCCGTATTTGCTCGGCGTATCCGGTGGTGCGGCAGCTGGCGCCGTGGCCGCCGTGACGCTCGGGATCGCCTCGCCGCTCCTCCTGCCGTTGGCCGCCTTCGTGGGTGCGGCGGTTGCGGTGGTGATCGTGCTCCTCGTGGCGCGCGCCGTGGCGGGGCACGCCGACCCGCGCGTGCTGCTGATGGCTGGCGTGGTGGTCGGCGCCTTCTGCACGGCGCTGATCATGGTGGCGCTTGCCACGGCACCGGAGAACACCGTGCGCGGTGCGCTCTGGTGGATGATGGGGTCGCTCGGTGACGCCCAATGGCGCAGCGTGCGCTGGGTGGCCGCGTACGTAGCGCTGGGCATTGCGCTCCTGGTGATCTGGGCCCGCGACGTGGATGTGCTGGCCCTTGGCGATGAGGCTGCCGCCTCGCTCGGGCTGCCGGTGGAGCGGGTCACGCGCCGCATCTATTTCGCGGCATCGCTGCTGGCGGCTGCCACGGTGGCGGGCGCGGGACTCATCGGCTTCGTCGGATTGATCGTGCCGGCCATCGCCCGCGCCCTGGGGGCGCGAAATACGCGCCAGACAATCGCCGCGGCGGCGCTCGCCGGCGCCGCGCTGGTGGTGCTCGCCGACCTCGTCGCCCGCACGGTCCTGCGGCCGGCAGAGCTGCCCCTCGGCGCCGTGACCGCGCTCATCGGCGTGCCGTTCTTCCTGTGGCGGCTGCGGAGGCTCCGATGATCCGCTTCGAGGACGTGGTCCTGCGCTACTCCGGCGCGGCGACGGCGGCGGTGAACGGGGTCTCGTTCCATGCGCTGCGCGGGCGCGTCACAGCCGTCGTCGGACCGAATGGCAGCGGCAAGAGCACGCTGGTGCGGGCGCTGCTCGGCCGAATCGCGACAACCGGCGGCCGCATCACGCTTGACGGCGCGCCGCTCGACGCCCTGCAACGGCGCCGCATCGCCCAGCAGATGGCGGTCGTGCCGCAGCGCGAGGAGCCGGTCTTTCCGCTCGATGTACGCGAGTATGTCGCGCTCGGGCGGCATCCCCACGGCGGTCCGTTCTCCGGGCGCGACGCGGCGGACCGCGAGGCCATCGCCCGGGCGGTGGAGCGCGCCGCGGTGGCCGAGTTTCTCGACCGCACCACCGACGCGCTCTCCGGCGGCGAATGGCAACGCGTGCGCATCGCCCGCGCGCTGGCGCAGGGCGGTACGGCGCTCGTACTCGACGAACCCACGACCTTCCTCGACATCGCGCATGAGATGGCGGTGTTCGAGCTGCTCGACTCCCTCGCCCGCGAGGGATTGGCCGTCCTGCTCGTGAGCCACCAGCTCAACCTCGTCGCCCGCTTCGCCGATCACATCGTGCTCATGCACCGCGGCGCGGTGGCCGCCGCCGGCACGCCGGCCGACGTGATGCGCGGCGAGATCCTCGAGCGCGTCTACGAGTGGCCCCTCGTCATCTCCCGCGATCCGGCCGTCGGCGCACCGGTACTGGTGCCGCTGCGCAATCGCGGTGCTCGGTAGTCCCTCGTTCTTCCCTTCACACCTCTCTCCTCGTCCGATGCATCTGCGCGCCCTCGCCCTCGTTCTCCTCGTTCCCCTTTCCGTCACGGCCCAGGCTGACACCACGCGCCTCCCGGCCACGGTGGTCACGGCCACGCGGATTCCCACCGCCGCCGACGCACAGACGGCCACCGTCACCGTCCTCGATGGAGCCACGCTGCGCGCCGAGGGCCTCACGCACGTGGGTGACGCGCTCCGTCGCGTGCCGGGGCTCGCCCTGGCCCGCACCTCGTCGTTCGGTTCACAGCAGGCACTGTTCCTGCGCGGCGGACAGAGCAACTACGTGCGCGTCCTGGTGGACGGCGTGGCCCTCAACGAACCCGGCGGCGTGCTCGACCTCGGCCGCATCACGTTGGATGACGTCGCGCGCATCGAAGTCGTGCGCGGCCCGGCCAGCGTACTGTACGGCTCGGAGGCCGTCACCGGCGTGATCCAGATCTTCACCCGCTCGGGCGGGGGACCCACCAAGTGGCGTGCCGAGCTCGGCGGCGGTTCCTACGGCGCGCAGCGCGGCTCGTTGGGGGCCAGCGGTGCCGCAGGCAAGTTCGACTGGAGTCTCCAGGGCGACCGGCATCACACGGACGGCATCCTCGCGTTCAACAACGCCTACCAGAACGATGGCGTGACGGGCGCGCTCGCGTTCGCCCCGGATGCGCGCAGCGACATCAAGCTCACGTCGCGATTCAATGCGTCGCAGTACCAGTATCCCACCGGCAGCGACGGCAGCGTCGAGGACCGCAACGCCGAGCGGACGGAGCGTCGGCTGATGCTCGGGCTCGAGGCTGGCCGGCGGTGGACGGATCGCGTGGAGTCGCGCGCGCAGTTCACGGCCATGGACATGCGGCCTCGCACCACCGACCGCGCCGACGATGCCGCGGACACGGTGGGGTTCTATGGCTATCTCGCCAATGCGACGGTGAAGCGTCGCATGGTGGACGCGCGCAGCACCGCCCGCCTCGGCACGGCGCAGTTCCTGACCCTCGGCGGCGAGTGGAGTCGCGACACGGAGACCAGCTCGTCGGTATCGCTGAGTGAGTTCGGCGATTTCCCCGGCAGCTTCCGGGCGGCGCGCGAGAACCGCGCGGCCTACGCCCAGACGCATGGTGAGGCGGGAGCGTTCACCTATACGCTTGGCGGGCGCCTCGACGAGAACTCGGCGTTCGGACGTTTCGAGACGGCGCGCGTCGGCGCCGCCTGGCGCATTGGCGCGCCGCTGCGCGTGCGGGCCTCGGCCGGCACCGCGTTCAAGGCGCCAAGCTTCTTCGAGAACTTCGCCTCCGGCTTCACGGTGGGGAACGCGGACCTGCGGCCGGAGCGCTCGCGCTCGGCGGACCTCGGCATCGAGCTGACGCTGCCGCATGGCACCGGCATCCGGCTCACCGGCTTCACCCAACGCTTCCGCGACCTGATCCAGTACACCGGCGCGCCACCGGCCATGGGCGACCCCAACTACTACAACATCGCCAAGGCCAATGCCGGCGGCGTGGAGTTCGAGGCCAGTTTCCTCGCCGCCACCGGGCTCGCGACCACCATCGCCCACACGTGGACGGACACGCGCGTGGTGGATGCCGGCTTCGAGACCGCGCCCGAGGCCAACTTCGTGGAGGGGGGTCGGCTGCTGCGTCGCCCGTCCCACGTGACCAGCATCCAGCTGCGCCGGCCGATCGGGGAGGTGGGGACCCTCTCGGCCACCATACTCCGCACCGGCGAACGGGAGGATCGCGATTTCGCCACCTGGCCGGCAACGATTGTGATGCTGCCGCCGTTCACCGCGGTGGACGTCTCGTCGGACCTGCGGCTGCCGAACCTGCTCGGCAGCAGCGCCCGGCTGCTCCTGCGGGCCGAGAACCTGTTCGACGTGCGCACGCAGCAGATCGCTGGATTCGCGTCGCCCGGCCGCATCCTCTACGCGGGACTTAGATTGGAGCGGTGATCGAGACCGCGGCGATCGTCCTTCATTGCTTTGACTATCGCGAGACGAGCCGGATCGTACGGCTCGCCACGCGAGAGGTCGGGGTCGTGTCGGCGATCGCCCGCGGGGCCCGGCGGCCGAAGAGCCGCTTCGGGCAGGGGCTGGACCTCTTCACGAGCGGCAGCGCGCAGTTGGTGATGCATCCCTCGCGCGACCTGCACACGCTGGCCTCATTCGATGCATCGCGGGCGCGGCCGCTGCTGGCGGGATCGCTGCGGCGCTTCGGGGCAGCGGCGGCCATCGGAGAGCTGTGCCTGCGATTCGGGACCGAGGCCACCGCCGGCGTGCACGACGCGCTCGAAGGGGGCTTCGACCGACTCGAGACCGCCGACGACGCGAGCGTGGCGGCGCGCGCGCTGGCTGCGGGGTGGCGCATCGTGGCCGAGTTGGGATTCGCGCCCTCGCTCGAGGAGTGCGCGCTGTGCCATCGCACGCTGGGTGACGACGAGGAAGTGCGGTTCGCGCACCGCGCCGGTGGGGCCGTGTGTGCCACCTGCCGAACGCTGGTGCCGGGGGCACGCGCACTTCCCGCGGCGGCGCGGCTCACCTTGCGGCATTGGCTTGCCGGAGAGGAGGCGGCCATTCCCGACCGCGGTACGGCCCGTGCCCACCAGCGCCTGCTGCGCGAGTTCCTCGAGGAGCACCTGGGCGACGGCCGCGCGTTCCGCGCCTTCGTGGCATGGGAGAAACTCGACGCGTGATCATCGGCACCGCGGGGCACATCGACCACGGCAAGACGGCGCTGGTGCGCGCACTCACAGGCGTGGACACCGATCGCTTGCCGGAGGAGAAGCGGCGGGGCATCACCATCGCGCTGGGATTCGCTCCGCTCGAGCTACCGGACGTCGGTACCGTGGGCGTGGTGGATGTGCCTGGGCACGAGGCCTTCGTGCGCACGATGCTCGCCGGTGCGTCGGGCATTGACGTCGCGCTGCTCGTCGTGGCGGCCGACGAGGGCGTGATGCCGCAGACGCGCGAGCATCTCGACATCCTCCGCCTGCTCAACGTGCCGCGGGGCGTGGTGGCGCTGACCAAAAGCGACCTCGTTGACGAGGACCTGCGCGCGCTTGTGGCCGATGAGATTCGCGGCCTGCTCGCCGATTCCGCGTTGGCCACCGCACCAATCGTGCACGTGTCGGCGCACTCAGGCGTCGGGATCGATGCGCTCCGAGCGGAGCTCGTGCGCGCCCTGCAGGCCGCGCCGCCGCGCGCCGCCGACGAACCGTGGCGCCTGCCGGTGGACCGGGTATTCTCGGTGGCCGGCGCCGGCACCGTGGTGACCGGCACGGCCTGGAGCGGCGGCGTGAGCGTGGGCGACACCGTGCGCATCCTCCCCGAGGACCGCAGGGCCCGGGTGCGCGGACTTGAGTCGCACGGCCTCGCGGTGGGGCGGTCGCTCCCCGGCGCACGGCTGGCGGTGGCGCTCGCCGGCGTGGATCGGGCCGATATTCGGCCTGGGGCCACGCTGGTGCTCGCGGCGGATGCGTGGCAGGTAACGACCGTGCTCCGCGCCGACGTCGCGTTGCTCCCCGATGCGGCGGCGATCGGGGTGCGGATGCGCCTGCGATTCCACCTGGGCACGCAGGAATGCGGCGCGCGCGTCGTCGCGGCCGGTGGCGCGATCACGCCCGGCGCGGTGCGTCCCGTGCGCGTCACGCTCGACGCGCCAGTCGTGGCGCGGGCCGGGGATCGCTTCGTGCTACGGGGCGGGGCGCAGCACACGACCGTGGGCGGCGGCGTCATCACCGACCCCTTGCCCATCACGCCACGCGCCCGTCCGTGGGAGCGGACAGGCGGCGAGGTACGCGAGCGCCTGCAATGGATGTTGGCCGAGGCAGGCGCCGCGGGAATCGAAGTCGCACCGCTGGGCATGCGCCTTGGGCTGCGGCCGAGCGAACTCGACCGCCTGCTCAAGCACACCAAGGGCATTGCCCGCGTGGAGGACCGCCTCGTGGAGAGCGCGATCCTCGACGCGATGCGCACGCAACTGGTACAACGCATCACCCGTGCCCACGAGGAGGCGCCGCTGGCCCAGGGGCTGGACCGCCAGACGGCCCGCGCCGCGCTGTCTCCCAGCGAGGCCCTCGCCGACGAGGTAATCCGCCGCGCCGAACGGGCTGGCATAATCGAGGTGGCGGCGAGCGTGCTGCGCCTTCCGGGTTTCGATCCAACCCGAAGCGTCGGCTCCGGTGATCGGCGTGCGCAACTGCTCACGGCGCTCGACGGCGCCGGCGCCGAGCCGCCCTCGGTGGCGGAACTCCAGGCGGCGCACGGCCCAGATGTGCCCGCCTTGCTCAAGCTGCTGGAACGCGAAGGCTCCGCCGTTCCCGTAGCACTGGACCGTTGGTTCGCTACCAGTGCCGTGCAGACACTCCTTGGCCGGCTCAGGGATCGGACGACTCCCAGCCGTCGGTACTCCCCCTCCGAACTCCGCGAAATCCTGGGCATCAGCCGGAAGTATCTGATCCCCTTCCTGGAGTGGTGCGACCGTCAGGGGATTTCCCGACGGAGCGAAGATGGCCGGACTTTCCCTGCCATTCCGGAGAAGTTGTAGCCCGGAACCCGCCGAAACGGCGTAGCTTCCTCGGCGTAGGGCTTGCACCTCGAACAGAGAACTATGCTGAATCCTGATCGCCTTACCGTAAAGTCCAGCGAAGCCATCACCGACGCCGTCACGCACGCGCGTTCGGTGGGCAACCCGCTGGTTCACGACACGCACCTCCTCCTCGCCCTCATCAAGCAGGACGAGGGAATCGTCACGCCCATCCTCCAGAAGCTCGGCGTGAAGGTGCCGGTGCTGCAGGAGGCCATCGAGCGCGAGATCGCGCGCTATCCCAAGCAGTCCGACGCGCAGCCGAGCCTGGCCCGCGAAGTGAGCGCGGTGCTCGACGCCGCCGAGGCCGAGGCCAAGAAGCTGGGCGACGAGTACGTGTCGGTGGAGCATCTCTTGCTCGGGCTCGCAACCGCGAAGGGTTCGGAGTCGGCGAACCTGCTCAAGGCCCAGCGCGTCACCAAGGACGGGCTCCTGGAGGCGCTCGAGCAGGTGCGCGGGTCGCACCGCGTCACCGACCAGACGCCGGAGAATCAGTACCAGGCCCTGCAGAAGTTCACCCGGGACCTCACCGAGGACGCGCGCAGGGGCAAGCTCGATCCCGTCATTGGCCGCGATGAGGAAGTGCGTCGCGTGATGCAGGTGCTCTCGCGCCGCACCAAGAACAATCCCGTCCTCATCGGTGAGCCCGGCGTGGGCAAGACGGCGATCGCCGAGGGGCTCGCCCAGCGCATCGTGAATGGCGACGTGCCCGAGTCCCTGCGCAACAAGCGGCTGGTCTCGCTCGACCTCGGCGCGTTGATTGCCGGCGCCAAGTTCCGTGGCGAGTTCGAGGAGCGCCTGAAGGCCGTGCTCAAGGAGATCACCTCGAGCGAGGGCCGCTTCGTGGTGTTCATCGACGAACTGCACACCCTGGTGGGGGCGGGGAAGGCCGAGGGCTCGATGGACGCCGGCAACATGCTCAAGCCCATGCTGGCGCGCGGCGAGCTGCGGGTGGTGGGCGCGACGACGCTCGATGAGTATCGCAAGCACGTGGAGAAGGACCCGGCGCTCGAGCGGCGTTTCCAGCCCGTGTTCGTGGGCGAGCCCACGGTGGAGAGCACCATCGCCATCCTGCGCGGGCTGAAGGAGCGCTACGAGTCGCACCATGGCGTGCGCATCACCGATGGCGCGGTGGTGGCCGCAGCGACGCTCTCGAATCGCTACATCGGCGATCGCTTCCTGCCCGACAAGGCAATCGACCTCATGGACGAGGCCGCCTCGCGCATGCGCATCGAGATCGACTCGCTGCCGCAGGAGATTGACGAGGTCGAGCGGAAGGTCGTGCAGCTCGAGATCGAGAAGCAGGCGCTGAGCAAGGAAAAGGACGCCGCCAGCAAGGAGCGCCGCACCATCATCGAGGAACAGTTGGCGCAGTTGAAGGAGCAGAGCGCGGGAATGAAGGCCCAGTGGCAGAATGAGAAGGACGCTCTCGGCGCCGTGGGCACGCTCAAGGCCAAGATCGAGGAGGCGCGCATCGAGGTGGAGAAGGCCACCCGCGCCGGCGACCTGCAGAAAGCCGCTGAGATCCAGTACGGCACCGTGCCCAAGCTCGAGCAGGAGCTCAAGACCATCGAGGCGAAGCTCACCGAGAACAAGGGCTCGGCGCGCTTCCTCAAGGAAGAGGTCACCGCCGACGACATCGCCGAGATCGTGGCGCGCTGGACGGGCATTCCCGTCTCGCGCATGCTCGAAAGTGAGCGCGAGCGGCTGGCCAAGCTCGATCAGGAACTCGCCAAGCGCGTCATCGGCCAGGACGAGGCCGTGCAGGCGGTGGCGAATGCCGTGCGGCGCTCGCGGGCTGGATTGCAGGATCCCAACCGGCCCATCGGCTCGTTCATCTTCCTGGGCCCCACGGGCGTCGGCAAGACGGAAACCGCGCGCGCGCTGGCGCAGTTCCTGTTCGACGATGAACACGCCATGGTGCGCATTGATATGTCGGAGTACATGGAGAAGCACGCCGTCGCCCGATTGATCGGCGCACCGCCGGGCTACGTCGGCTTTGAGGAGGGCGGACAGCTCACCGAAGCCGTGCGGCGCCGTCCGTACAGCGTGGTGCTCTTCGACGAGATCGAGAAGGCGCATCCGGATGTGTTCAACATCCTGCTGCAGATCCTCGACGACGGCCGCCTTACCGACTCACAGGGACGCACCGTGGACTTCCGGAACGTCGTGATCATCATGACGTCCAACGTGGGTTCCACGTGGATCCTCGAGCAGGGCACGGGCGACTGGGCGCTGGTGGAGTCGCAGGTGACGAGTGCGCTGCGGGCGCAGTTCAAGCCCGAGTTCCTCAATCGCGTGGACGACATCGTGATCTTCCGCCCACTCGGCGAGGCACAGATCGGGCACATCGTCGGCCTGCAGTTGGCACGCATGGACAAGCTCCTGGGCGATCGCAAGATCACGTTGGAGCTCACCGACGAAGCCAAGGCGCTGATCGCCACCGAGGGGTACGAGCCCGCCTTCGGGGCGCGGCCGCTCAAGCGGGCCATCCAGCGGATGGTGCAGAACCCGTTGGCCCTGCAGCTGCTCGAAGGCAAGTTCGCCGATGGCGACCACATCCGGGCGACGGTCGAGGGCGGCGCGCTGAAGTTCGAGAAGGTCTCGTGAGCGGTCCGGTGACCTTCGCCACGCGCGCGGACGAGGACGCGTGGTGGATGGGGCAGGCGCTCGTGGAAGCCGAGAAGGCGGCCAAGGCCGGCGAGGTGCCCGTGGGCGCCGTGCTGGTGCACAACGGCCAGGTGATGGCGCGCGGGGCCAATGCGATGATTGCCACCAAGGATGCCACGCAACACGCCGAGATGCGGGCGCTGAAGGGTGGCGCATACGCCGTGGGCGACACGCGCCTCACTACCGCCACGCTCTACGTGACGCTCGAGCCCTGCGCGATGTGCGCGGGCGCGATCCTGCTGGCGCGCGTTGGGCGCGTGGTGTTTGGCGCCTGGGATGACAAGGCCGGCATGGCCGGCTCGGTGCACGACCTGCTGCGCCACCCCAAGCTGAACCATCGCCCTGAAGTGCAGGGCGGGGTGCGCGCCGCCGAGTGCGGCGCGCTGCTCACCGCATTCTTTCAAGCTCGGCGCGGTTGACCCGCTTCCACCCCCTGCTAACTTTCGTGGCTGCTGGACAGGTGGCCGAGTGGTTGAAGGCACCGGTCTCGAAAACCGGCATACCGGCAACGGTATCGTGAGTTCGAATCTCACCCTGTCCGTTCGAGGGATAAGCAGCACCCGACGCGCTGGGGTCACCCGGCGCGTCTTCGTTTGCAGGAGGACCGCCGGGGGCGACGCGGCGGGCCTGCGGCATTCCCTGGACGGGTGGCCGAGTGGTTTAAGGCGCACGCCTGGAAAGTGTGTGTACGTTAATAGCGTACCGTGGGTTCGAATCCCACCCCGTCCGTCGCAGGCAATCATCGAGCGGCAGGTCCCCTTCACG
>JANJUF010000061.1 GCA_024710705.1 Gemmatimonadaceae bacterium
CGGCTTCGGAGTAGGCGCTGAACGGAATCGCCCCGAAGTCATCCGGGATGCCGTAGCGATGCCACGGGATCGAATCCTGCGTCCGGGCGAGCGCGTCGAGCATCGGGCGCTCGTCGTCCTCGTTGGTGGTGCCCGGGAACACCGAGTAGCCCCACTTGATGGAGAAGTGGTCGTAGGGTCCAATGTCCGGGATCAGCGTCTCGAGCGGGAGATTGTCCTCCGGCTGCGCCACATAGTTGAACCGGGCGTAGTCCATGATGGTCGGCGAATGGCCCATGCGCTGCACCCACGAGCGCGAGCGCACCGAGTCAGCCGGGTACATCGCCGAGGCGAGCTGGTTGTGCGGCAAGCCGAGCGTGTGTCCCACTTCGTGGGCGACGACGAACTGCACGAGGCGACCCTGGAGCGAATCGGGCAGCGGGAGTCGCGCGGCGCGCGGATCGAGCGGCCCGACCTGCGTCCAGTACCACCAGGTCTGCAGGTTCATGATGTTGTGGAACATCACCACGTCCGCCTCGATGATCTCACCGGAGCGGGGGTCCCTCACGTGCGGGCCGTAGGCGTTCTCCACCGGCGATGCCGTCCAGCGGACCACGGAGTAGCGGGCGTCCTCGGCCGACCAGTCCGGATCCTGTTCCTTTGTGGGGGCGTCGGCCGCGATGATCGCGCGCCGGAAGCCGGCCGACTCGAAGGCCGGCTGCCAATCCTCGATGCCGGCCCGCACGTACGGCTTCAGCCAGTCGGGCGTGGCGGGGTCGATGTAGTAGACGATCGGCTTGATGGGCTCGGCCATTGCCTGGTTCGGATCGGCCTTTTCAAGACGCCAGCGCGAAATGAAGGCGCGCTGCTGGGCCCGCTGCTCCGGGCGGGCGTAGTCGGTCAGCGTGCCATGGAAGTATCCCACGCGCGAGTCCCGGAGGCGCGGACGCATCGGCGTCTCCGGCAGCTGCACCATGGACCAGTGCATCACGAAGGACTTGGAGATCGTCGGCGTGCCAGGAGGAGCGGCCGGAGCGCCGAACCCGCCACCCAGCGGGGCGTTGATCGTCAGCGTGGCCTCGACCTCGATGTTGGTTGGGAAGGTCCAGACCGTCTCGAGGAACGACCGCGCCGCGTCGAGCGTGCCGCGCGACTGCTGCACGATGCTGATCTCGTTGGGTGGGTTCGTGTACAGCCGACCCACCTCGATCACCGCCGCCGAGTCGGGGCCATAGGCCTCGACGTTGAACGACGCGAGGATCACCGGGTTGTTGGAGCGGGCAACCGCTTCGGCAATCGGCGCCTCGTCATCCGAGGAGATGTTGGC
Source organism: Gemmatimonadaceae bacterium (assembly GCA_024710705.1). Taxonomy (GTDB): domain Bacteria; phylum Gemmatimonadota; class Gemmatimonadetes; order Gemmatimonadales; family Gemmatimonadaceae; genus Pseudogemmatithrix. The sequence continues at coordinate 1,307 of JANJUF010000061.1, forward strand.
GTACGAGATGGCGCGGAGGAGCACGCGATTACCGCGCCGCTCCCACTTCACCACCCGGGACTGGGCGATTTCCTCGCCGCCGAGCCCGTCCGAGGCCATGTTGCGCGCCACGCGCGTCACGAGCAGGAGTTCCTTCCCCAACTGCGCGGCCGGAATCTCATAGTACAGCCGGTTCGCGCCCATCCGGTGCGTCTTGAACAACCCCTCCTTGGTGACGACTTCACCACGGATCACCTGCGCGTACGGACGCGGCTGGGGATCCTGGGCAGCGCCGCCGCCGGGTGCCCCTTGCTGGGCGCCACCGGGCGCGCCCCCCTGCGGTGTGGCGGCGGGGGTCCCATTCGCCGGACGCGGCGCGGGGGTCGTGGTCGTGGCGGCCGCCGGCGTGCAGGACGCGATGGCGAGCGCGAGACCAGCGGAAACGAGGAACGGACGTGTGGGTCGCATGCGACTCAGGGTGTAGGTGACGGCGGGGGATTTGGACACCGAGGCGAAAGATGCGCCTTGGAACGGACCTCTGGCTACGGCGCGCGCCGAGTCGGCGTTGAGGCGGCCTGGATGGCCTCGGCCCCGAAGCGCTCGCGGACTCGGTCCACGGCCCGGGCCAGCGCCCGATCCTCGGCGCGCTCCACGGCATTGGCCGGGACACCGAAGAGTCCCAACTGCTCGGCGTCACGGGCGGCGCTGAGTCCTCCGAGTGCCACGCCCACCAGCCGCGACGGATGCCGTCGTGCGGTGCGGAGCTTCTTGAGCAACCCCACCGCCACATCGCCGATGGCACGGTCGCTCTCGAGTGGTTCCGGCAGCGTGCGGCTGGCGAGCCGGGTGGTGAAATCGCTGTCGCGCAGTTTCACCGTGACCGTCCGCGCCGAGAGCCGCTCGGCGCGCAGCTCCGTAGCCGCCTTGGCCCCGAGCGCGCGCAGGTGCGCCTGCAGCTGCGTGTCGTCGGAAAGATCGCGCGAGAACGTGCACTCGCGGCTGATCTGCCGCGCGCTACCGCGCGATTCCACGGGCGCCGTGTGGATGCCGCGTACGCGTGCCCACAGCCATTCGGCGGGGCGACGGCCGATCCAGCGGCTCAGCGTCAGGCGGTCGTGCGGGAGCACATCCTCCACGCGCTCGAGCCCCAGCGTCTTCAGCTTGGCCTGGAGCTTGGGGCCGATGCCGGGCAGTTCGGCGAGTGCGAGCGTCTGCATGAACTCGCCCTCGGTGCCGGGCGCGACGATGCGCACGCCAGTGGCCTCGGTCCCGGCGCGCGGCTTGGCCCGTTCGGCCGCGAGCTTGGCGATCA
>JANJUF010000064.1 GCA_024710705.1 Gemmatimonadaceae bacterium
CCGGAGAGCTTCCTGGCGGCGCCGGCCGAGGCTGATGCGTCGTTGCTCGCTCCGATTCCGGACGACGAGTAAGGACCGCGTTGCAGGTGACAGGGGGCGCTCCGGACTTGGTCCGGGGCGCCCTTTGTGCGTTGGGGGAGCCCACGCGCCGGTGCGCCGAAGGGCCTAGGGTGGCTCTAGGAGCCCGATGGTCCGTGTCGGAACGTTCGGCCCTGTTCCTGCGGGTCCCTCACCATCTGCACCCCCATTGCGGGGGAGGAGTCCCCGATGCAATCCATCGGTCGTTGGTCCGTGCTCGTGGCGGCGTTCGCGCTCGTTGCCTGCGCCGAGTCGGCGCCCCTCAACACGGCGGCGAGCCTGCAGGCCGACGCGGCGGCGCTCGCCGGCGCCGATCGTATCACCGTGCTCACGCGCAATCTCTACATCGGTGCGGATTTGAATCCTGCCATCGCCGCACTGGCCACGCCCTCGCCGGCCGACGACATCCCGGCCATCATCGCGACCGTCAATGCCATCAACGCCGCGGAGTGGCCGACGCGCGTCCGCGCACTGGCGGCCGAGATCGTCCGCACCCGTCCGCAGGTCATCGGACTCCAGGAGATCTGGACGGTGAACGTCAACCTCGCGCCGATTGGCGTGCCCGTGGCGCTCAACCTCGACTTCCTCTCCGACCTGATGGCCGAGCTGGCGGCCGCCGGGATGCCATACGACGTGGCGGCAGCCGTGACGAGCATTGATGCGCGGCCGAATCCGCTGGTGGGCGTCATCGACCGCGACGTGATCCTCGTGGATCGCGAGCGCGTCACGGTCACGCCTGGCAGCGTGGAGCTCCGGAATTTCACCGCGAATCTCGGCACCATCGCGCCTGGCGTGAGTCTGCGCCGCGGCTGGGCGACCCTCCACGCCACTGTGAGCGGCGTTCCGGTGTGGATCACCAGCACGCACCTGGAGACGGGGCGGAATCCGGGATTGCCGGCGCTTCGCGGCGCCCAGGCGCACGAGCTCGTCAGTTCGCTCGGCGTTCGGAGCCCGGCCATCCTGCTCGGTGACCTGAACGACGATGAGGGCTCGCCGATGTACCACGTGGTGACGGGGGCCGACTTTCGCGATGCGTGGCGTGAGCTGCGTCCGGGCGTCGCTGGGCTGACCTGCTGCCATGCGACGGACCTGAGCAATGCCTCAGCTGCCGAGTCCTTCGACCAGCGCATCGACTATGTCTTCACACGTGGGCTGCAGTTCCGCAATGAGAAGGTGCTTGGCTCGGTGGACCTGCTTGGTGCCCTGGCCTCCGAACGGATCGAGAATCGGCTCTGGCCGTCTGACCACGCGGGCGTGCTGGCGTCGCTGCTCTTCCCGCCGGTGATGTAGGTGGAGGGGATTTCCGGTCCGGTGCGTGCGCCACTGGCGCACCGGATGCGGAGGTCCGATCTTCGCGGGCGTGACGAACGCGCCAACGACCTCAGCGCCGCCGGGCGACCACGCCGTCTGGGGCATCCTTTTCACGAACGTCCTGGTGATCGCGGGGGCGATGGTGTCGGAGGGTGGACTCCTCCTGCTGCTCTGGCCCTACTGGTTCCAGAGCGTGGTGATCGGCATGTACGCGCGCCGGCGGATCATGGCGTTGCGCAACTTCTCCACCGAGGGGTTCAGGATCAACGACCAGGCCGTGGAGGCCACGCCGGCCACCGCGCGCCGGACGGGAAACTTCTTCGCGCTGCATTACGGATTCTTCCATTTTGGCTACGCCGTCTTCCTGCTGGTCTTCACATCCATGGGGGGAGACAGTGGCATGGTCCCGATGACCATGGAGAGCACCGGCGAGGTGGTACAGGTGCCGATGGGGGTGGTCAGCGCGTGGGACGCCGTCTGGGTCGCGGCGCTGGCCGTCAGTTTCTGGCAGAGCCACCGCGCCTCGCATCGAGAGCACGTGGCGGCCGATCTTGCGGGGCATCCCAATATCGGGAAGCTGATGATCCTGCCGTACGCCCGGATCATCCCGATGCACCTGACGATCCTCTTGGGGGCGTTTCTCGGGGGAGAGGGCTCGATTCTCCTCTTCGGCGGACTCAAGACGCTGGCCGACGTGCTGATGCATAAGGCCGAGCATCGGATGCTGCAGCGGGTCCCAGTGGCATCGTAGTCCAAGCCTAGGCAAAATGCCGCAGGGCGGCTAGCGAGCGCTCGGACCGGCCTCCACATTCCCCGGATGACGACTCCCCCCCGGGTCATCCGGCGCTCCGCGGTCGCCAGTTGGATCCTCTACGACCTCGCCAACACCATTTTCTCGATGGGCGTGGTCTCGCTCTACTTCTCCCTGTGGGTGCGGGATGAGGTGGGCCCCGAGCGTGCGGACACCGTGTACGGCATCATCACGGCGATTTCGATGGGGATCATCTTCGTGATCTCCCCGCTGCTCGGTGCCATGACCGACCGGGCCCGACGCCGGATGCCCTTCCTGATCGTCAGCACGCTGCTCTGCGTGGGGCTCACGGTCCTGATCGCGCGCAGCGGCTACTGGGTGACGATGCTGGCCTTCGTCTTCGCCAATGCTGCGTACCAGGCCGGGCTCCAGTTCTATGATGCGCTGCTGCCTGAGGTCACCACCGAGGAGAATCGCGGCCGCATTTCGGGCATCGGCGTGGGCGTCGGCTACCTGGGCTCCTACTTCGCGGTGGGTATCGGGTTCCTCCCGCAGTCGGCGGACAAGCCTTTCCTGTTCACGGCCATCGCCATCGCGTTCCTGCTGCTGAGCATTCCGTGCTTCCTGTTCGTGCGGGAGCGTGGGAATCCGAATCCGCGGCCGGTGTTCGGCCTGGCCATGATCAAGGAGTCCACGGCCGAGACGATCCGGACCCTGCGTAGCGGGAGCCAGTATCCCGGATTGATCCGATTCCTCGTGGGGCGGGTGTTCTACACCGATGCCATCAACACCGTGATCAGCATCATGACGCTCTACACGGTGAACGTGGCGGTCGCGACCGGACTCGGCACGGAAGCCAGTGAGGGGAAGGCACGCCTCGTGATGCTTGTGGCGATCTCCTTCGCCGTGCTTGGAGGATTCATGTGGGGGACGATGGTGGACCGCATCGGGCCAAAGCGCACGCTGAACGGCGTGCTCTGGCTCTGGGTGGCCACCTTCACCGCGGCGGCGTCGGTGGGGCTGTTCGGGCTGCCGTGGCAGACGCTGTTCGTGGTCGCGTCGATGGCGGGCGTGGCGCTGGGCGGGATCTGGAGCGCCGATCGCCCGTACATGTTGCGGCTGACGCCACCGCATCGGATCGGCGAGTTCTACGGCCTCTACGGGATGGTCGGTCGCTTCAGTGCCATCACCGGGCCGGTGATCTGGGCCGCCGTGGCCTGGCTGTGCATCGGTCAGCTGGGGATGGCGCCGGCGGTGGGGCAGGGCGTCGGCGTTCTCGTGCTGCTGAGCTTCATCTTCATCGCCCGCTGGATCCTCGGGCCGGTCACGGACGAGCCGCGCGACTGGGACGCGATCGCGTCGCGCGGCTGACCGACGGCGCAGGAGTCACGGCGAGCGGACGTCGTAGCCCTGCGCGTGGAGGATGGCGTGTGCGCTGGTGGCTGTCGTCGCCACCTTCACGAACGGCAGCAGCTGGTCTCGCGGCACATTGCGATTGATCAGGGCGGCCCCGCACACGATGATCTGCACCCCCGCCTCGTGGAGCGCGGTGAGCAGCGCGATGCTGGCGTTGTCGGCACCGGTACGCGCCTTGTACGCCGCGTTGTTCAGCAACGATGCCGTGGCCGTGCCGTGCACGATGATGGCCAACTTCACGTTGGTGCGCGCCACGCCATTGGCGTCCATCAGCCTGAGGAACGTGGCCGGGCTGCCGAATCCGGCGACGCGCTCGCCGGGGTTGGCCGGTCCTTCGGTGACGTGCCAGGCCATCTTGTAGATCAGGTCCTTCGGCGCCGGGAAGCTCGGGTCGGTGATGGCGGGGGTCCCGCCAACTTCACGGATGAGCGCCTCGCCGCTTTGGGCGGCGAGGGGGGTGGCGAGGAGCGTCAGGAGCGTGAGGCGGAGCACCGAGCGCATGGGATTCTCCGAAACTGGTGGTGGTGAATCAAGTTATCAGAAACGGACCCGCGCCGCCGTCGGTGCGCTCAGCGAACCGAGGTAGAGCCATCCCGGCACCTCCAGCGCACTCGTCAGCATCGGGTATCCGCCGACCGGATCCTGCAGTGATTCCAGCACCCGCCCGGAATCGTCCACGGCAATCACGTGCCCATAGTTCACTGGTGCCGGGCGGATCCACCCGGGGAGCCGCTGGACGATCTTGCGCGCGAAGGGGTATGGCGCGAGCCGATCCACCAGCGCGTTGCGCGGGGACACCAGCGCCACCCAATAGCGGCCCTCGAGCCCACGCGTGATGTTGTCGGGGAATCCCGGAAGGGCGTCGACGAACGGGCGCACCGCCCCGCGGCCGGGCCCGAGTCGCTCCACACGGAGCACGCGGTAGCTGCCGGTTTCGTTCACCAACACGGCGGAGTCGTCGTGCGTCACGGCGACGCCATTGGCGAAGACGATGCTGCCGGCAAGCACGGTCGTGCGTCCAGTGGCGGGGTCGTGTTCCAGGAGCCGCCCACTGCCGCGATGCTCGAGGATCTCCAGCAGGCTGGCCTCGAGCGCGTCCCACGCCGGAGGATGGAAACGCGCCGACGCGTCGGAGAAGTAGACGCGTCCGTCGCGGGCTACGTCCACGTCGTCGGCGAAGCGGATCGGGCCGTCGTCATCGGTGGAGTCGGCGGCCACGCGAACGGTGCCATCGGGAGCGACGGCCAGGAGCCCACGACGCGCGTCAGCCACCCACAGGGTGCCGGCGCTGTCGAAGGCCATGCCAAGAGGGCGACCACCTGTGTTCACCCAGCGAGTGGGTGCGCTGCCACTGGAGTCGTAGCGGATGATCCAGCCGCGCGCAGTGGCTGCGTACAGGCGCCCGTCCGCCCCGGCGGTGAAATCTTCCGGCCCCGGCTCGCCTGCCGTGGACACGGTCTCGGCGTCAGCGAGGCCTGCGTTGGCCGCGAAGACGCCCACGAAGCCGGGGCTGTCCGGCGCCTCCCACGCCAGAGGAGCGATGGGTACCGGCCAGGCGAGGAGGTAGCCGAGCAGCAGGGCGAGCGCGGCAATGGACGTGCGGAGGAGCCAGCGAGGACGCATGGTCGAATCGAGGATGAGGCGGTGCAACGCCAAGGGAATCTGCTGTCCCCTCGCCTCGCCCGCTTGACCACGACGCCCGTTCTCCCCGTCCAGCACGGGCCGTATCTTCCCAGCGGTCCTTCAGCCTCCAGGTGCCCGCGTGCTCGATCGTCGCGATCTCGAGTTCCACCTCTTCGAACTGCTTGGCGTGTCCGAGCTCGCTGCACGCCCTCGGTTCGCTGGTCAGGGTCGCGAAGTGTACGACGCGGTGCTCGACACCGCCGCGGCCGTCGCCGACGAGTACTACGCACCCAACCGCAAGGCCAACGACCAGCAGGAGCCGGAGGTCCGCGACGGCGTCGTGGTGCTCCAGCCCGGTGTGAAGCCGGCGTGGGACGCGACGGCCGAGAGCGGCCTCATCGCCGCCTCGCTCGACGAGGCGCGCGGTGGGATGCAGTTGCCCCACGTGATCGCCTCGGCGGCGATCGCGCATCTGGAGGCCGCCAACATCGGGACGGCGAGCTACCCGATGCTCACGGCCGGCGCGGCCAACCTCATCGCCGCCTTCGGCAGCGAGGAGCAGAAGGCGCTCTGGCTCCCGCCGCTGCTCACCGGGCGCTTCTCCGGCACCATGGCCCTCACCGAGCCCGACGCCGGATCGGCACTGGCCGACCTGCGGACCAAAGCCACGCCACTCGACGATGGCAGCTATCAAATAGAAGGGACCAAGATCTGGATCTCCGCCGGCGAGCACGAGCTGACGGAGAACATCGTGCACCTTGTCCTCGCGCGCATTGTCGGTGCGCCCGAGGGCACGAAAGGCATCTCGCTCTTCATCGTTCCGAAGAAGCGGGTGGCGGCCGATGGGAGTGTCGGCGTGCCGAACCACGTCTCACTTGGCGGACTCATCCACAAGATGGGATGGCGTGGCACGACGTCCACGCTGCTCAACTTCGGCGAGCGCGGCGCCTGCATCGGCCACCTGATCGGCGCGCCCAACCAGGGCCTCGCCTACATGTTCCACATGATGAACGAGGCGCGCATCGGCGTCGGCCGAGCCGCCACCGCGATGACCTGCTCGGCGTTCCTGTACGCGCTCGAGTACGCGCAGCAGCGCAAGCAGGGACGCTTGCCGGGCGAGAAGGATCCCAAGCGGCCCGCCGTCGCCATCATCGAACACGCCGACGTGCGCCGCATGCTGCTGATCGCCAAGTGCGCGGCCGAGGGTTCGCTGCACCTCGTGCTCTACTGCGCGCGGCTCGTGGACGAGCAGGAGACGGGCGAGCGTGAGTCGGACCGGCAGCGCGCGACGCGGCTGCTTGAGGTCCTGACGCCGATTGCCAAGTCCTGGCCGTCGATCTACGGGCAAGAGGGCATCTCCAGCGCCGTGCAAGTGCTCGGTGGCTACGGCTACGCGCGCGAGTATGACGTCGAGCAGCTCTACCGCGACAACCGCCTCAACCAGATCCACGAAGGGACCAACGGAATCCAGGCCCTTGACTTGCTGGGCCGCAAGGTCACGCAGCAGCAGGGCGCCTGCTTCGCGGCGCTCGTCGAGGAGATCCACGACTCGACGCGCGCGGCGACGGCGGCGGTACTCGCGCCGCTGCGGGTGCAGCTCGAGGAGGCGGTGGCTCGCCTCAGCGCCGTGACGCAGGCGCTGATGGGTGCGATGCAGGCGGACCCCACGCGCGGGCTGGCCAATGCCTCGATCTACCTCGAGATGGTCTCGCGCGTGGTGTACGCCTGGCAGTGGTTGCGGCAGGCGATGGTGGCGGAGCAGGCGATTGCGGCCGGGACGTCGGAAGGGGATTTCTACCGCGGGAAACTGCAGGCGGCGCACTTCTACTTCGGAACCGAGCTGCCCAAGCACGCGGTGGATGCCGATGTGCTCTCGCGCAACGACGCCAGCGCGCTGGAGATGCGTACGGCCTGGTTCTGATCGGCTCAGCGCGTCCGGTTCGGCCGGAGCCCGAGCGTCAGCAGGTGCGAGGCCACGCCTGGATTCTCGGCAGCCGTCTGGGCGTTCGAGATGTGATGCAGGCGGTAGGTGAGCGCAAAGGCACGCCCGTCGGGCCGCCGGAAGAGGAGTCCGAGCTCGATTGCGGCCGTGAAATTGAAGCGTCCGGCACGCGTCGTCGGCGTCGGGCGTTCGAAGTACAACGCGCCGCCGGTCACGCCCACGGACGGCGACACGGCGCGGTTCGCGCGAAAGAGGGTCGTCAGCCCGAGCGGGGTGGCTCCAACACCCAGCACCGAGCCGCGTGGGAAGAGCCCGGGTTCCAGCTCCCGGGGGAATACGCAGAGCGCGTCAGGTCGGCAGGTGACGCCAGGTGTGCCGCGCGCACTTTCATACGAAGGCGAAATCACCGCGATGGGCACGAGATCCATGTGGTACGTCATCTGCCGTGACGCGGATTGCCTGCCGATCGGACGGGACAGCCGCAGGGCGACGACGGCAAGATTCATCCCCGGCGCCTCACCCAGCTCGCCCCACTGCGGGGAGTTCTGTGCCACGCCCGCCCAGAGCTCGAAGTGCCGAGCCGGTGTCACGGTGGTGGAGTCCTGCGCGTGCAGTAGCGGCGCCGACAGCGCGGCGAGAGCGGCGGCAGCGGCCAGCAGTGGCTTAGGCATCGGCTTCGAGATCACGGTCCTTTGTCTCACGCAGGAAGAGCAGTCCGACGACCAACGTGATGGCGGCAATCGCGACCGGATAGCGGAGGCCGGCGTAGATGTCGCCGGTGGCTGCGACGATGGCAAACGCGGTGGTGGGCAGGAAGCCGCCGAACCACCCATTGCCGATGTGATAGGGAAGGGACATTGACGTGTAGCGGATGCGCGTGGGGAACAGCTCCACGAGCATGGCGGCAATTGGACCGTAGGTCATCGTGACGTAGAGCATCAGGATGAACAGCAAGGCGACGACCTTTGGGCGATTGACCAGCGCGGGGTCGGCCGTGCGGGGGTAGCCAGCGGCCTCGAGCGCGGTCTCGAGCGCCGCGTCGAATCGGGCGCGCTCGGTCCCCGCTGCGTCGCGATTGGCATCGTAGGAGGCGATCTCTGCGGCACCCACCCGGATGGCGGCCGCGGCACTGGTCTCGAGATTCGCATACGGCACGCCCCGCCGTACCAGCGCCGCCTTCGCCACGTCACAGGAGGAGGTGAACCGACTCGTCCCCACCGGATTGAACTGCACCGAGCAATCGGCGGGATCGGCTGCCACCACCACCGGGGCGCTCGACTGCGCAAGCGCCAGGGCCGGATTGGCCGCCTCGGTGATGGCGCGGAACAGTGGGCCGTACGTCAGCACTGACAGTGCGAGCCCCGTCATGACGATGGGCTTGCGCCCGACCTTATCCGAGAGCCAGCCGAAGAACACGAAGAAGGGCGTGCCGAGGAGGAGCGCGATGGCCACGAGGATGTTCGCGCTCTGGGCCTCGACCTTCAGCGTCTGCGTGAGGAAGAACAACGCATAGAACTGGCCCGTGTACCAGACCACGGCCTGTCCGGCCGTGAGGCCGAAGAGCGCAAGCAGCACGAGCTTCAGATTTCCCCACTCGGCGAACGACTCGCGCAGCGGCGCCTTGGAGTGCGTGCCCTCGGCCTTCATCTTCTGGAACATCGGCGACTCGTCGAGCGAGAGCCGGATCCAGGTGGAGATGCCGAGCAGGACCACCGACAGGAGGAAGGGGATGCGCCAACCCCAGGCCTCGAAGCGTTCTGTGCCGAGCAGGACCCGGCAGCCAAGGATGACCAACAGGGAGAGGAAGAGGCCGAGCGTGGCCGTCGTCTGGATCCAGCTCGTGTACACGCCGCGCTTCCCCGGCGGCGCGTGCTCGGCCACGTACGTGGCGGCCCCGCCGTACTCGCCGCCGAGCGCGAGCCCTTGCAGCAGTCGCAGGAGCACGAGGATGATGGGTGCCGCGATGCCGATGGTTGCGTAGCTCGGCAGCAGTCCCACCAAGAAGGTGGCGACGCCCATGATGACGATCGTCACCAGGAAGGTGTGCTTGCGTCCCACGAGGTCGCCCAGCCGACCGAACACCACCGCGCCGAAGGGCCGCACCGCGAAGCCGGCGGCGAAGGCCAGCAGCGCGAAGATGAAGCCCGCGGTGGGATTCACCCCCGAGAAGAACTGCTGCGAGATGATCGCCGCCAGCGAGCCGTACAGGTAGAAGTCGTACCACTCGAACACCGTCCCGAGGGACGAGGCGAGAATGACGCGACGGACGTCCCGGGTGGGCTGGAGGACTTCCGTCACGGGGTCCCGTGGGGGACGGCGACCTCGCTCATGTACTGCATCTGTCCGTTCGGGAGCGGAACCTCGCCGTATACCATGTACGGCGACGCCGCGGTGAGGTACCAGGTGGCGAGCAGTGCGCGGTCGGAGAGCCGATGCTCATCCACTTTCCACGCCTTCACCATCGTCCCCTCGACGTCGATCTCCACCTCGCCGCGGACGGTGAACACCCGCTGCTCGGCGGATCGCATCTGCGGTCCCCAGATGGGCGCCGAAATGACGAGCCCCTCGCGCATGCCGACGGCCAAGGGGACCAGATCCGACGCCGAGGCCACGAAGCCGAGCCGATCGAGTTCGTACTCCACGATGCGGTCGGTGGTCTCGCCCGGCGCGCGAATCACGCCGCGCACCTGCTTGCCGGTGATGCTGAAGCTGGAGCGGCCGCCGTTGCTCGAGCGCCGCACGATGCTGTACGGCTGGAGGGTGATGGCATCGTAGGTCTGGTGCAGTTCCCACGTGACGGTCTCGCCGGCGGGCGTCTGTTGCGTGCCGCGCGTCACCCAGCGCATCACTTGGCGGCCAAGGGAATCGCCGAGGGTAAGCTCGTTGGTCCAGACGGCGCGCTGTGGGCCATCGGGTGCGCCGACGCGCACCGTCACGCGCGCAGCGTGTGGTTGGTACACGCGACCATCCACCGAGGGAGAGCCCACTTCGACGTGTAGGGTCTCGGGGGCGGCGACGGGGAGTGCGATGGCGAGGAGTAGCGTGCTTAGCATGCGGTCGGCCTCCAGGGTGCGGGTCCCTCGTTCGTACGGCCTGCGGGATCCGAAGGTTGCTCGGTGGCCCCGCGGCCCACCGAATCTAGTGCACGGGGCCCGGGACGGTCGGTGCCGACGGCGTCAGGGGTGACCTCGGAGGCATCCTCCCCGCATTATTGATGCGGGCCCAAACGCTCCCCGCAACCCAACCGACGATTCCCATGCGCGTTCAGACTTTCGGCTTTGCCATCGTCCTCCTTGCCCCTGCCTCCCTCGCGGCGCAGCAGTCGGGCCCAATCCAGCTCACAGCCGAGGATTACGCCCGCGCCGAGCGGCGGCTTGGTGCGACGTCGCTCCCGTTGGTCTCGGGCCAGGCGACGCAGCTCACGTGGCTGGAGGACGGCCGCCTCTGGTACCGCGTGGCGCTCCCCACGGGGCCCGAACTCCGCATTGTGGACCCGGCCCGCAACACGAGTCGCACCTGCGTGCCAGACCAGGATCCCTGCGTGGCCACGCCACCGAGCGCGCCGGCGCATCGGCAACCTCCGAACTCGAGCCTGAGCCCGGATCGCTCCAAGGCGGCCTTCATCCGCGCGTTCAATCTCTGGGTCAAGGACCTGACTACCGGTGCCGAGACGCAGCTGACCACCGATGGCGTGGAGGACTTCGGCTACGCCACGAACAACGCCGGGTGGGTCCATAGCGACAATCCGGTGCTCACGTGGAGCCCCGACGGCAAGCAGATCGCGACCTTCCAGCACGATGGGCGCGGCGTTTCGATGATGTACCTGACCACCACCAACGTCGGTGCACCGCGTCTGCAGGCCTGGCGGTATCCGCTTCCCGGCGACTCGGTGATCTTCCGCGTCCAGCGCGTGGTGATCGCGCTCGACGGCGGTGACGGCCAACCGAAGGTGACCCGATTCCAGATGCCCCCGGACCAGCATCGGTCCACCGTCTCCGACCACATCGCCTGCGGGATGGAGGTCTGCGATCTCCAATGGTTCGCCGATGGTTCGCAGCTGGCATTCATCTCCTCCTCGCGCGACCACCAGCAGGCGGCGCTGCGCGTGGCGGATGCCCGCACCGGTGCCGTGCGCACGATCATAGAGGAACGCAACGACACCCATATCGGCGACGCCTCGCTCGACACTGACCTCTGGAAAGTCCTGCCCGCCTCGAACGAAGTGATCTGGTGGTCACAGCGCGACGGCTTCGTGCACCTGTACCTGCTCGACCTCGCCACCGGCCGCCTGAAGAACCGCATCACGAGCGGTGAGGGCAATGTCTCGCACATCGTCCGCGTGGACGAGCGCGCGCGCCGCATCTACTTCACGGCCCAGGGGCGCGAAGCCGGACGGGATCCCTACTTCCAGCACCTGTACCGCGTCAACTTCGATGGTCGCGGGCTCACCCTGCTTACCCCCGAAGTCGCGAACCACAGCGTGGCGTTCTCAGCGAATGGACGCTGGTTCACCGACAGCTACTCCACGCCGAATACGCCGACCGTCACCGTGCTGCGGGACGCCAACACCGGTCGCGTGATCCGCGAACTGGCACGGCTCGACATCTCGCGTCTTACGGCCACGGGCTGGCGCCCGCCGACGCCCTTCGTCGTCAAGGCGCGCGATGGGCAGACGGACCTCTACGGGCTGATGTTCACGCCGACGCAGCTCGACTCCACGCGCAAGTATCCGATCATCAACTACATCTACCCGGGCCCCCAGGGCGGCTCGGTGGGTTCGCGCTCCTTCTCGCCGGCGCGTGGCGACCATCAGGCGCTGGCCGAGCTCGGCTTCGTCGTGGTGTTGATCGATGGGCTCGGCAGCTCGCCGCAGCGCTCAAAGGCCTTCCACGACGCCTACTACGGGCGCATGGGTGACAACACGATCCCCGATCAGGTGGCGGGCATGCAGGAACTGGCGCGCCGCCATCCGTTCATCGACATCGAGCGTGCCGGGATCTGGGGCCATTCGGGCGGCGGCTTCGCCACCGCCGCGGCGATGTTCCGCGCGCCGGAGTTCTTCAAGGTCGGCATCGCCGAATCGGGGAACCACGACAATCGCAACTACGAGGACGACTGGGGCGAGCGCTATCAGGGGCTCCTGGTGCGCAACGGCGACAGTGACAACTACGCCGCCGAGGCCAACCAGACGCATGCCGCGAATCTCCGCGGCAAGCTCTTCCTGATTCACGGCATGATGGACGACAACGTGCCGCCGTCGAACACCTTCCTGGTGGCCGATGCGCTGATGAAGGCCAACAAGGACTTCGACCTCCTGATGCTCCCGCACGCGCGCCACGGATTCGGCCCCGACGGGGCCTACATCATGCGCCGCCGCTGGGACTACTTCGTGACGCACCTCCAGGGGAACATCCCGCCGAAGGAGTACCGGATGGGCGAGTTGCCGCGCCGTTAGCGGCGCGGGGCCACATAGCGCATCCGGTCGAGGATCACCGGCGCGCGCAGTGAGGCCACGCTCCCCATCGGGGTCCAGCGGCGCGGACTTGGCAGGATGGCTGCCAGCCGCGCCGCTTGCTCGTCGGTGAGGGCGCGCGCGGACACGCCGAAGTGCCGCCGAGCCGCCAGCTCCGCACCGAAGATCCCGTCGCCCCACTCGGCGAGGTTCAGGTAGAGGTCGAGGATGCGATCCTTGGGGAGCGTGAGCTCCAGCACCAACGTGAGATAGGCCTCGAGCCCCTTCCGGACGAACGAGCGGCCTTCCCAGAGGAAGAGGTTCTTCGCCACCTGCTGCGTGATCGTGGAGGCGCCGCGCAGCCGGCCGCCGGCTTCGGCCCGGTCGATTGCCTTGCCGATCTCGACCAGGTCGAGTCCCCAGTGGAGATAGAAGCGGTCGTCCTCGGCGGCCAGCACGGCGCGGCGGAGTGCGGGGGCGATCGCGTCTCGCTTCACGACCTGCCGTCGCGGGTAGGCCGGCGACTTGTCCTCCGCGGCACGCTGCATCGCGCGGCGCAGCATCACCATCGTGGTCGGCGGCTGCACCACGTTCAGCGCGAGGCCGAGCACGATGGGCAGCAGCATGGCCGCGCCGACGGCGATGAGCAGCGCGCGTGCGACCCGTCGGATCAGCGCGCCCACAGTGCGCGCAGGAACTCCACCTGCTTCTCCAACGCGTCGGCGCGCGCGAGGGGGTCGGGGGTGACGGCGCGCTCCTGCGTCTCAAGGTCGGTGGTGAGGAGGTGGCCCAGCCCGGCGTAGACGCGCAGCTCGCACTGTACGCGGCGACGGACGAGCATGATGCAGAAGCGTTGCGACTGCTCGAGCGGCGTGTGGGTATCGCGCTCGCCGTGGGCGATCATCGTCGGTGGTGGCGAGAGGCTTGGACGGGCGAAGGATTCCGCGTCGAGCGCCGGGGAGAGCAGCACCAGCGCATCGGCTCCGCGCGGCGAACATCCCACCGTGACGGTCGCCGCGGCCAGCCGACCTCCCGTCGAGACGCCGTACACGGCCACGCGCGCGGAATCGATGCCAAGCCCGGCGGCGTGCGCGCGGGTCCACGACAGCGCGGCGCAGACGTCCTCCAATGCATCGCTCTGTGTGTGGACGGAATCCGGGCTGCGATACTCCACCGCGATGCCAAGCATGCCCGCGCGGGCAAACGCGCGGGCTGCGGGAAACACGCTTTCGGGCGTGCCTTCGCGTGGTGCACCGCCGTGCAGCAGCAGGACGGCAGCGTTCACAACGCCGCTGTCGCGGGCGGCCTCGAAGATGACGGCACGGAGCGCGCGCGCGTCCACGTCGCGATAGGTCTCGACACGGGGCGCGGGCGCTGCCGCCGCGTCCGGGCGCGGGCCACCGCATCCCACGAGCGCGATCGCGAGCAGGGCCACGCCGCCGGTGCGCGGCACCGCGCTCACGTGTCCTCCCAGGCCACCGCGTCGCCGAGGCGGATCTCGCCACCGACCAGCACCTGGGCGAACGCTCCGCCGCCCCACTCGGCGCGCAGTGCGTCGCGCAGTCCGGCGAACGCTTCGTCCATCCGTTCGCAGGGGGTCGTTTCCCCGCCGATCCTGAGCAACGTCATACCGATCCGCAGCGTGCGGCCGCGCGTGTCCACAAGCGGAACTCCGCTGAGCAGGAGGTTGGCGCGGCGCAGGCCGGGATCGATCACCGCACCGAGTGGTGCGGTGGCGCGCTGCCACCGCTCGAGGTCCAACAGCGTCACTTGGCGCCGCGTGCTGCGACCCACGCTGCCCTCCAGTCCCCGCCCCGCGATGAGCGTCGCCGTCCGCAGGGGATCCATCATCCCGCGGTGCGCACGCTTACTCCAGATGGCTTCGAGGCGGCCGCTCGTGGACATGGACAAAAGCTACGCGTCCGCCTTGCCCTGCGCCGCCGCTCGTGCAGATTCTCGGGACTCAGCCGCCCCCTGTTCTTTCCGGAGCCACGCATGCCACGCACCCGCTCGATCCTGACGCTCGCCACGCTCTCCCTGGTCGCTCTGCCGAGTGGCACGACGGCCCAGGAACTCCGCGCCCCACGGACCGTCCCGGTGGATTCCGTGTTCCACGGCATCGCCGCGCGCGCCATCGGTCCGGCCGGGACGTCGGGGCGCGTTTCAAGCGTGACGGGCGTGCTCAGCAATCCCCGCGTGCTCTGGGTGGGCGCCGCCACCGGCGGGCTCTGGAAGTCCACCGACGGCGGGTTCACGTGGACGCCGATGATGGACACCGTCGCCGTGGGCTCCATCGGCGTCGTCTCGGTGAACCAAGCTGCCCCGGACATCGTGTGGGTCGGCACCGGCGAGGGCAGCGCACGCAACTCCATGGGCGTCGGACGTGGCGTCTGGCGCTCGCTCGATGGTGGCCGTTCCTGGAAGCACCTCGGCCTCGAGCGCACCGAGCGCATCGAGCGGATCATCCTCCACCCGGTGGATCCGGAGGTGGCCTGGGTGAGCGCCCTCGGTCCGGCGTGGAGCGACGGCACCGAGCGCGGGGTGTTCAAGACCACCGACGGCGGCCGCAGCTGGCGCAAGGTCCTGTACGTGAACGAGCGGACCGGGGCCTTCGACATGCTCGCCGATCCGTCCAATCCGCAGCATCTCATCGCCAGCACCTGGGAGTATCGTCGCTGGCCGTGGTTCTTCCGCTCGGGCGGCAGCGGGAGCGGGCTGTGGCAGAGTTGGGATGGCGGCGAGACCTGGGCACGCTTCACCGAGAAGGACGGCATGCCGGAGGGCGAGCTGGGCCGCATCGGACTGGCCTGGGCGCAGAACGATCCGAAGGTCGTGTACGCACTCGTCGAGGCCGCCAAGCCGGCCCTCCTGCGCAGCGACAACGGCGGCGTAAGCTGGCGCGCAGTCAATACGTCCAACGACATCGTGGACCGTCCCTTCTATTACAACCGCCTGGCGGTGGACCCCACGAACGAGAATCGCGTCTACCGCATCCTCTCCGACCTCTCGATGAGCGAGGATGGCGGCCGCAGCTTCAAGAGCATCGCGCCGTGGTCGAGCGTGCACGTGGACCATCACTCGATGTGGACGCATCCCGACGGACGCACGCTCGTGACGGGCAACGACGGTGGCGTATTCATCACGCACGATCGTGGCAGCGCGTGGCGCTTCGTGGAGAACCTGGTGCTGGCGCAGTTCTATCACATCGCCGTGGACACCGCCACGCCGTTCAACGTGTACGGCGGACTCCAGGATAACGGGACTTGGATGGGCCCCAGTGAGGTCTGGGAGGTCCCCTCGTTCAAGGGCTCGGCGATCGTCGCCGAGAAGTGGCACGAGATCGGGTTCGGCGATGGCTTCGCGGCGATCCCCGACCCCACCGAGCCCGGCACCGGCTACAGCATGTCGCAGGGCGGGTTCCTCCGGCGTTTCGACATCCGCACGAACGAGGAGCGGATGGTGCGTCCGCCGGCACCGGACTCCAGCACGCGGCTGCGGTTCAACTGGAACGCCGGCATCGCGCTCGATCCCTTCGACGCGCGCATCGTGTACTACGGCAGCCAATTCGTGCACCGCAGCCCCGATCGCGGCCAGACCTGGACGATCATCAGCCCCGACCTCACGACGAACGATCCCGAGAAGCAGAAGCAGCACGAATCGGGCGGCCTGACGCTCGACGTCACGGCGGCCGAGAACCACACGACGATCCTGACCATCGCGCCGTCCACGCTGGAACGCGGGCTCATCTGGGTCGGGACCGACGACGGCCAGGTGCAGCTGACCCGCGATGGCGGCGCCACCTGGACCAACGCGACGGGGCGCATCACCGGCATGCCGGCTGGCGCCTGGGTTCCGCACATCGAGGCTTCCAAGCACGACGCCGCCACGGCTTACGTGGTGGTCGGCGACCACCAGCGTGGCGACTGGACGCCGCGCATCTATCGCACCACGGACTACGGCCGCACCTGGCGCGCGCTGAACAGCGCCCAGCTCGACGGACACGTGCACGTGGTCGAGGAGGATCCGGTGGAGCGCAGCCTGCTTTTCGCCGGGACCGAGTTTGGTCTCTTCGTCTCGCTCGATGCCGGGGCGAGCTGGAAGCGCTGGACCAATGGTGGGTTCCCCGCCGGCGTGCCGGTGCGCGCGCTGGTCGTGCATCC
Source organism: Gemmatimonadaceae bacterium (assembly GCA_024710705.1). GTDB lineage: Bacteria > Gemmatimonadota > Gemmatimonadetes > Gemmatimonadales > Gemmatimonadaceae > Pseudogemmatithrix. Next base: position 16,734 of record JANJUF010000064.1, read on the forward strand.
GCGCGACCACGACCTGGTCGTGGGCACGCATGGACGCGGCGCGTGGATCCTTGACGACATCCGTCCGGTGCGCGAGATGGCGCGTGATCGCACGGTGGCGCAGCGCGCCCTGCATCTCTTTCCGGTGCCGCCGGCCGTGCAGGCGGCCCGTGGGATGCGTGGCCCCTTCTACTTCCCCGGCGATACGAAGTACCACGGCCCCAACCGGCCCGCCGGCGCGCTCATCAGCTTCTGGGTGGGCGCCAGCTCCGACACCACCAAGCGCGACAGCGTGACCGTGGAGATTCTCGAGGGCGACCGCGTCATCCGCACCTTCCGCGCGCCGGCCAAGGCGGGCGTGAATCGCACGACCTGGGGCTTCGAGATGGCGGGGCTTCGCGCCTCCAGCGACGCCCCCACCGCGGCGGAACCGGCTGGTCGGCAAGTCGTGCCGGGGCGCTACACGGTGCGACTCACGCTGGGGTCGAACACGTCGTCCGGCGAGCTGACCGTCCTGCAGGATCCACGCACCACGCGCACGCTGGCGGTGCAACGGGAGCGGCTCGCCGTCCAGCTTGCCGGCGACTCGCTGGCCCTGCGCCTGCGGGAGGCCATCGCGAAGCTCGACCGCAGCGTCGCGGCGCTCGAGCTCACCGAACGCGAGGTGAAGCGTCCGGATGCGCTGGCGCCGGCGGTACGCGACTCGCTCGCCGCGCACTCCGGGCGCGTGAAGGCGCGTGCCAACGCGTTGCTCGACCAACTGCGGCTGCCGCCGAGCACGCGAGGGATCGTGGATGATCGCACTGCGACGTCGGCGTTCGGGCAGGCCCTGAACTTGGCGTCGGGTGCCGACGGCCCGTCGCCGGGTCAGCGGCAGGAGCTGGCGTGGGCGGCGGCCAAGGCCCGCGCCGTACTTGGGGATGTGGACGCGTTCTACGCCGCCGACGTGGCCGCGTTCGAGGAGGCCCTGCGGGCCGCCGGATTCCGGTTGCTTGGCGGGCGCTGAATCAGGAGGCGGGGCGGGCGGCGGCGATGCCAGCCGCCCGTCCCGTGGCCCAGGCCCAGAGGAAGTTGTAGCCGCCGATGGGCCCGAAGGCGTCGAGGGACTCCCCGCACAGAAATAGTCCGGCATATCGCTTGCTCTGCATCGTCCGCGGATCGATCTCGGCGAGGCTGACGCCGCCGCCCATCACCTCGGCCTTCTTGTAGCCTTCGTCCCCGGTCCACGGGAGCGTGCCGCGCACGAGCGTGTCGATGAGACGACGGCGCTCGTCGCGCCGGAGCTCGGCCAGCGCGCGCGCCGGATCCACGTCGGCCACGCCGAGTAGGACCGTGGCAAGGCGATCGGGTAGCACGCTACGCAGCGCCGCCAGCACGGTGCGAGTGCCCTGTGGCTTGAGTGCCGCGTCCCACTCGGCGTCGGCAAGGGGTGACCACTGGACCTGCAGTCGCGCGCTGCCGTCGCCCTCGAGTCGCGCCCGCACCAGCACGTGCGAGACATTCAGCACGGCAGGACCACTGTATCCGCGGTGCGTGAAGAGAAACCCGCCGGTGGACGTGGCGCGCCGCGCCTTCGCGATGGCGGTGAGGGTAACGGGAAGCGAGATGCCGGCGAGCTCAACGAAGGTGCCGGCGGAATCGGTGATGGGCGTGAGCGCGGCATAGGTCGGATGCATGACATGGCCCAAGGCGGAGGCGACGCTGAGGCCGAGGCCGTCGCTGCCGGTGGCCGGCACGGAGAGGCCACCAGCGGCGAGCACCACCGCATCGGCCTCGAGCATCGCGCCCTCGGCCAACGCCACGCGCCAACGGCCGTCGTGCGGGCGCAGGTCCGTGACCTGCGCCTGCATCCGGATCCCTGCGCCCCGCGCGCGGGCGAGCGCGAGCAGGCCGTCGCGCACGTCGCGCGCCTTGTGCGAGGCGGGAAACACCTTGAGAAGTTCGGGCTCCTCCGAGAGCGGGATCCCTACGTCGTCCTCGAAGAAGCGTCGCTGCTCGGGCAGTGGCCACGAGCGGATGACGCGGCGCATCGTGTGCACGGACGAGTCCGTGACGAAGCGCGTCTCGTCCAGCACGAGCGGCAGCACGTTGCAGCGCCCGCCGCCGCTGATGAGGATCTTGCGGCCGCCGTCGGCGGTGCGCTCGAGCAGGAGGGTCTCGGCGCCCTGCGACGCCGCGAAGATCGCGGCCATCGTGCCGGCGGCGCCGGCACCGATCACGATCACACGGCGGGGAGGAGATGCAGCGACGGCAGGGGACGTGACGAGACGCTCGAGGTGGGGACAGCGGAAAGCTCATCGCAGCGCTGCGTGAACACCAGTCGCTCGGCACCGTTGTCCTCGCATTCCCTGCGAGGGCGACGATATTTGAGTCTGCAGCACGTGTCCCCGTTCTCCTGCGGAGGTGCAATGGCCGAGAAGGGATCCACCGAGGCATTCGTCCACAGCGGGAACCTCCACGGCATCCTGGTCGGTGGCGTGGGCCTGATCTTCACGGTGTTGCTGCAAGGCAAGGGGTACATCCCCTTCAATCCCTTCGTCACCGTGCTCGGTGTCGTCGCGTTCTTCTATATCGGCAAGACCATCGCGCGGACGCTGCTCAACACCTCCGCGCGCATGGCGTCGGGGATCTACTCGCCCGATGGGGCCTCCACCGCCTACACGCCGAGCTTTTCGCACATCGAGGCGTTGGAGATCCGCGGTGACCTCGCCGGCGCCGCCGAGGCCTGGCAGGTGGCGGTGCAGGACGCGCCGTCCAGCGCGTTGACGCTCGTGCGCGCCGCCGATTTTCATCTTCGCGCACGCAAGGATGCGGCGGCGGCACTCGACCTCTATGTGCGGGCGCGCGCACTTGGCACCGGAAACGACGACTTGCGGCGATACGTGCAGCAGAAGCTGGTGGACCTGTACCTGGGGCCGCTGGCCGATGAGGGCCGTGCGCTGGTGGAACTGCGTCGGCTGATCGACGGGTTTCCCGGCACCCGGGAAGCCGAGGGCGCACGAGCGGCGCTGGCGGAGCTGAAAGCGCGACGCGCACCGGACCAGAGCTAGTAGCGAGACTCAGGAGCCGTATGGATGTTGTCCATATATGGTCTAGTAATCAAAGTTTAACGGAACAGGATTAGCTGGACGGGTATTTGACAACGCACAGGTAGTTGTGCTGCCGGGCCTTCCGGCACCTAGTCCATCCACGATCCAGGAGTCCGTTCCAATGCGTATCAAGTCCGCTCTCGTCGCGCTCGCGCTCGTCGCCGCTCCGGCTGTCGTCTCCGCGCAGATGGCTGCGCCGGCTCCGACCAAGAACATCGTCCAGACCGCCGTGGACGCCGGTTCGTTCACCACGCTGGCCGCGGCGCTCCAGGCTGCCGGCCTCGTCGAGACGCTGCAGGGCCCGGGGCCGTTCACCGTCTTCGCGCCGACCGATGCCGCCTTCGCCAAGCTCCCCGCTGGTACGGTCGAAGGGCTGCTGGCCGATCTCCCGCGTCTCCGTCAGGTCCTCACCTACCACGTCGTCGCCGGCAAGGTTGAGGCGAAGGACGTGGTGAAGCTCAGCTCGGCCACCACCGTGCAGGGCTCGGCGGTCTCCATCCGCGTCGTGGATGGCAAGGTCCAGATTGACAACGCGACCGTCACGACCGCCGACGTGCAGGCGACGAATGGCGTGATCCACATCATCGACACCGTGATCCTGCCGAAGAACTAGGTCGTCACTGCGCCGTCGGGTGGCGTCGCGTGCCTCGCCAGAGGAGCGCGGCGCCTCCGACGGAGCAGAGCAGGGCCCAGGTGCCGTGTCCGAACGCGCTCCAGCGCGCGCGGCGCTGCGCGTCCACGCGCGCCAGATGGTACTGCGCATTGGCCCGCACTGCCGGATCGCCGGCGTGCGACGGCGAGGCGACGAGGTCGCCCGCCCATCGAGAGACATCGCGCATGTGATACTCGACGCCCACGCCAAGCAGGAGTCCGAGCGCGACGAGCGCGATGCCGAGGAGTCGCGCGAGCGCCGCACGTGGGTCTGGCGCGTGAGCGGATGTGGCTGGCGCAGTCATTCGTGGACCTCGAGGGAAACTCCGGAGCGCCTTGACGCCCCCGAGTGGAACCCAGACGTTACCACCGATGCCCCTCGAGCGCCTCCCGCCCTGGCCCTACCTCCTCGCCGGGCTCGTCGTGCTCGCGCCGCTGGTGCTCGTGCTCTGGCGCCGCTGGACGCGGAAGGCGGCCCGCCGTGCGCTCTTCCGCTTCCGCGCCCGGGTGGACCGCTTCAAGCTCACGAGCAAGCGCTATATCACTGAGTCGCTGTTGGCCGACGAGCGCATCGCCGCCGCCGTGGACGCGCACGCCGCCGAGCACGGGATGGCGCGGGCCGCGGTGTGGGAACGCGTGCGGACCTATCTCCGCGAGATCGTCCCGGCGTTCAACCTCCTGATGTACTACCAGTTCGGCTACGCCCTCTCGAAGGCGGCGCTCGGGCTGTTCTACAAGACCTCCGTGCGGATCCGCCGGCCGGAGGCCTTCGAGCGCCTCCCGCGCGAGAGCATCGTGATCTACGTGCTGAACCACCGCTCCAACGCCGACTACGTGCTCGCCAGCTATGGACTCGCCGGCCAAGTGGCGATCTCCTACGCGGTGGGTGAGTGGGCGCGGGTGTTCCCGCTCGAGTACCTGTTCAAGAGTTTCGGCTCGTACTTCATCCGCCGTCGCTACCGCGAGCCGTTGTACCACACCGTGCTCGAGCGCTACGTGCAGCTGATCACGCGCAACGGCGTCACGCAGGGGCTGTTTCCGGAGGGCGGTCTCTCCCGCGACGGGCGGTTGCGCACCCCGAAGATCGGCATGCTCGATTACCTCCTCGGCGTGGCCCGCGAGCCCGGGTTCGCCGAGCGGATGTACGTCGTGCCAGTGGGGCTCAACTACGACCGCGTGTTGGAGGATCGCTCGCTGCTGCGCGAGCTCCGCGTCACGGAAGGGGGACCGGCGCCGTCGCGCTGGGCGCAGTTCCGCGAAGTGCTGAACTTTGGCGTCTCGAGCTTCGGGCGCCTCGGCACCGGACGCTGGAAGCGCTACGGGCGCGCCGCGGTGGTGGTCGGCGAGCCACTGCCGCTCGCGCCGTGGCTCGGCGCCCTGGCGGCGTCGGGCACGCCGCTTTTCGAGTTGCCGCGCCCCGAGCGCCTCGCCCACGTGCAACGCTTCGCCGACGACCTCATGCGGCGCATCGGATCCATCGTGCCCGTCACCGCCGTGCCGCTGGTCTGCGCGGCGCTGCAGACCTTCGACAGCGAGCTGGTGCCGGAGGAGGCGCTTCTCGCCCGTATCGAAGAGCTGCGCGACGTCCTCGTGGCGGCAGGGGCAGAGGTCGTGGAGCCTGAGCGCGAAGCGGCCGAGACCTTCGAGCGCGCGTACCGGATGCTGCGCATGCGACGCGTCCTGCACAAAGAAGGGGCGACCTACGTCATCCTGCCACGAGGGCGCGAACTGATTTCGTACTACGCCAACGGCATCGCCCATCTCTGCGGCAGCTACGAGAGCGCCCTGCGCGGGCGCAACGCGCTCCCGAGCGACCGGTTCATCGGCGCCTGACCCTCAGTCGCGGCGCGCGGCTGCCGGTGCGGTGACGGTGGCCGTGAGCGTGAGCCCGGTATAGGCCGCGTAGCCGTCGATGAGGATGTACCATCGGCCGGCGTCGGGGGATGCGATGGTGCACGCCTCCACGCTCCCGCTGTCGGCCGACAGGCAGTTGTACGAGAAGACGGTGGCGGCGGCGAACTGGCGCACGTAGAGGTCGGCATCACCATTGGCGCCCGAAATTTCCACCGCGAGCTCGGTGGCGTCCGGCGGCACGACGATCGAGTAGAGGCGCGCCGAGTTCAGGCCGCCATCCAGATTCTCCACCGCGACGCCGCTTTGGAGCGCGATGGCGCCGGTGCCGGCGCCGAGGCTGGCGACGAGATCCACGCCGCTGTAGGAGGTGTAGCCCACGACGGTGATGTACCAGGTGCCGGCCGCCGGGTCGTCAATGTGGCACTCCTCGTCCTGCTGGTTCGACTCGGAGTAGCAGTCGAAGGGTCCCTCCGGTTGCGGCTCCGAACCGTAGGTGACGTAGATGTCGGCGTCTCCCGTGCCCGCCAGCGCCTGGATCAGCAGTGATCCCGTGCCACTCGGCACCTGCACCGTGAAGGTCTTGAGCGAGCCCGCACCACCCCGAAGCCGCACCGACTCCCCGAGGACGAGTGGACCGCCGGTCGGTCCGGTGGGGGTCTTCTCGCAACCGGCGACGGCGAGGACGAGGAGTGCGCCGAGGAGCGGACGGGTGGGGAGGGACATGGGGGAACCCGGGAGGGGTGGGTGGCGGGGCGGTGCTTCAAGGAGGGGCGTACTGGGGGAACAGGCAAGTGCGCCCGCCAAGCGCGGGCCGGCCCCGGTTGACCCCCGCCCTCAGAGTACCTACCTTTGAAGGCTCTGTTCCGTGCCGCCCGACCGGGCGATCCACGTAGAGGCAGAAGGACGAACAACTTAGGGTACCATGCCGACGATCAATCAGCTCGTCCGGCAGAGCCGCCGCGCCGTCGTAAAGAAGGATAAGGCCCCGGCTCTGAAGGAGAATCCGTTCAAGCGTGGCGTGTGCACGCGCGTGTACACCACCACGCCCAAGAAGCCGAACTCCGCGCTGCGCAAGGTCGCGCGTATCCGTCTCGTGAACGGCTTCGAAGTCACCGCCTACATCCCCGGCGAAGGCCACAACCTGCAGGAGCACTCGATCGTGCTCATCCGCGGTGGCCGCGTGAAGGACCTTCCGGGCGTGCGCTACCACATCGTGCGCGGCAAGCTCGACGCATCCGGCGTCGCAGGGCGCAACAAGAGCCGCTCCAAGTACGGGACCAAGAAGCCGAAGGCTGGAGCCCCGGCTGGAGGGAAGAAGTAAATGAGCCGTCGCAAGAGTGCCGTGAAGCGCAGCGTCCTGCCGGATGCGCGCTACGACAGCCAGACTGTCTCCAAGTTCATCAACGTCCTGATGTACCAGGGCAAGAAGTCCACCGCCGAGCGCATCTTCTACGGCGCGATGGACGTCGTCGAGGCCAAGGCGCAGCAGCCGGGCGTCAACGTCTTCAAGCAGGCGCTGACCAACCTCAAGCCGGTGGTCGAGGTGAAGTCCCGGCGCGTCGGCGGTGCCACGTACCAGGTCCCAGTCGAGGTGCGCCCCGAGCGCCGGACTGCGCTGGCCATGCGCTGGCTGATCAGCTATTCGCGCGATCGCAATGAGAAGTCGATGGCCGAGAAGCTGGCGGCCGAGGTGCTTGCCGCCGCGAAGGGCGAGGGCAACGCGATCAAGAAGAAGGAAGACACGCACCGCATGGCGGAAGCGAACAAGGCGTTTGCGCACTATCGCTGGTAGAGCAAGACGGAAGACGGAAGACGAAATAGGGGCGGGGCGCGACCACAGCCCCCCCCCCCGGAGGGATAGGGAGTGGAG